>NZ_CP047639.1:2409121-2723141 GCF_011046025.1 Proteus sp. ZN5 | reverse complement strand
TGCTGGCTTTGAAAGTTATGGCGATCCGGCAATGGAAAAATATCCATTACAAATGACCGGATTCCACTATAAATCACGCACTCACTCAACTTATGGCAACGTTGATGTCTTAAAAGCCGCTTGTCCTCAAGAGATGTGGATCAACCCTGTTGATGCTTCTAAACGCGGTATCAAACACGGTGATTTAGTACGTATTTATAACGATCGTGGTGAAGTTCGAATCAATGCGAAAGTCACACCTCGTATTTTACCGGGCGTTGTCGGTTTAAGCGAAGGTGCTTGGTATAACCCAGATAGCAACCGTATCGATCACGCAGGTAGCATTAACGTGTTAACGACACAACGCCCTTCACCTCTCGCTAAGGGTAATCCTTCTCACAGTAATCTTGTTGAAGTCGTCAAGGCGTAAGGAGTCTGGTTATGTCAACGCAATATGGTTTTTATATTGATTCAAGTCGTTGCACCGGCTGCAAAACTTGTGAACTGGCGTGCAAGGATTTTAAAAATTTATCCCCAGAAGTTAATTTCCGCCGTATCTATGAATATGCGGGTGGTGATTGGACAGAGCAGGATGGCGTTTATACACAGAACGTTTTTGCTTATTACCTATCTATTTCGTGTAACCACTGTGACGACCCTGCTTGTGCCAAAGTTTGCCCAAGTGGTGCGATGCATAAACGTGAAGACGGCTTTGTTGTCGTTAACGAAGATATTTGTATTGGTTGCCGCTATTGTCATATGGCTTGCCCTTACGGCGCACCGCAATTTGATGAAGTCAAAGGTCATATGACCAAATGTGATGGTTGCTACGAACGTGTAGCTGAAGGCAAAAAACCGATTTGTGTCGAATCTTGTCCACTACGTGCATTAGATATGGCACCGATTGAAGAGTTACGCGCTAAATATGGTGATTTAGCTGAAATCGCCCCACTTCCTTCAGCAAAATATACCAAGCCAAATATTGTCCTTAAATTAAATGCCAATAGCCGTCCTGTGGGTGATACCACCGGTCATCTGGCAAACCCAGAGGAGGTGTAAGATGGTGGGATTGCATGAATGGCCACTAATGTTTTTTACCGTTATCGGTCAAAGTGTTGCTGGCGCTTTTATTATTATGGGATGCGCTATTCTTTCGGGTAAGCTCTCCGCAGAAATGAACCGAAAAGTGCATTACAGCATGTTTGGACTCTGGGCATTAATGGGAATTGGTTTCTTACTATCCATGATGCACATGGGAACTCCACTACGTGCATTTAACTCATTACTTCGTCTAGGTCACTCATCATTAAGTAATGAAATTGCCAGCGGTTCAATTTTCTTTGCACTGGGTGGTATTTACTGGTTACTGGCTGTACTTAATAAAATGCCAGCTGCATTAGGTAAATTATGGGTCGCGCTGGTTATGGTATTAGCCGCATTATTTATTACGGCGATCTCTCGTGTATACCAAATTGATACCGTTCCAACTTGGTATAACAGCTACACGACATTTAATTTTGTGCTAACCGCCTTTATCGGTGGCCCTATTTTAGCGGCACTTTTACTGCGTATTGCGGGTTTTAACCTCAATTGTGTCAGTGCATTGCCATTATTAAGTGTTATCGCGATTATTGTGAGTGCCATTGTGGCAACATCACAAGGTTTTGAATTAGGCTCTATTCAAACCTCTGTGCAAAAAGCGGTGGATTTAGTCCCTAACTATGGTGCTTTAATGGGTATTAAATTAGTGGCTTTAGTTTTAGGCTTAAGTTGCTGGATTGCGCCACTGTTACGTAAAAATAACCCTTCTGTTGCATTGTTAGCATTGGGCTTTATTTTAGTGTTTGCTGGTGAGTTTATAGGACGCGGTGTGTTCTATGGTTTACATATGACTGTCGGTATGGCGATAGTTGGCTAATTAAAAACGGCTACCTTTAAACCGCTGTAATAGTTAAAAAGCCATACTTTTTATCTGTTATGGCGGTTTTCCTTTTATAATGCGGTATCACTCTTTTTTAATCTTCGTCATTATGTTTAGATAGAAAATCGCATATAGTAAAGACAATAAATCTAAGCGGATTATAAAAATATTATGGAACAACAACTTATTACTGATATCTCTCTCACTGCGCGTATTTTAGGCGCCGCGTTTTATTACGCACCTACGGAGAAAAGTGACATTGTCGAGCTGCTATCTAGTCAAAAGTGGGTTGAAGAATGGCCTTATGGCAGTGATGAAGAAAAGCAACGCATTGCTAACCTTCTTTCACAAACCACATTAGCGGAAGAAACTTTAGCACAGGCATATCAACGTTTATTTGTCGGCCCTTATGCACTACCTGCGCCACCTTGGGGCTCTGTTTACCTTGATCATGAAAATGTATTATTCGGTAACTCAACATTAGATTTACGCGAGTGGATGCTAGAAAACGGTATTGATATTGCATTAACTCAAAATGAGCCAGAAGATCACTTTGGTTTAATGGTGATGATGGTGGCATGGATTGCAGAAACTCGCCCTGAAAAATTAAATGAGCTATTAGCTGAACATCTTCTGCCGTGGGCTTATCGTTATTTAGAGAAATTATCTCTGCAAGGCGCATTCCCTTATTACGAAGGTCTAGCCATGTTGGCGACATTAACACTAAAAAACTGGCAATCTCAGTTAAATGTCACCCCTGCTGAAAAGCAGTTATTTTGTTGATTTACAATAGACAATAAAAATGTAAAGCCCTAAAGGCGAAAGAAAGTCTCGCTTTTAGGGCTTTGACATATAAAAAGTTAACGTTCTTAAGATTGTTTCGACCAAAACTGATAAAGCCTAGGATGTGTTTCATCTTCGGTTTTTATCTGTGTAAATTGAAGGCCATCTTGTTGTTCTGGTTCCTTTCTTAATACTTTAGCAATACTGGCGGTCGATAGTCCGTAAGGCTCTGCATTCTCATTAGAATAGGCATAAAAAATTTTAGAGATCCCCGCCATACGCATTGCGGCAAGACACATTGGGCAAGGTTGCCCACTAGCATAAACAATACAATCATCTAATTTTGTTCGCCCTAATACTTTGCCGGCTTCCCGTAATGCTAATAATTCAGCATGAGCAGTGGGATCATTTGTCGTTATTATTTGATTAACAGCACTTGCAATCACTTGACCATTATTCACAATGACCGCTCCAAATGGCCTTCCACCGACTTTCACATTATCCATTGCAAGCGATATGGCTTGTTGTATAAACTTATTATCTGACATTATTTTGCCCCCGCTTGTTCAAGTATATTAACGATATTTGTATAACCTTTATCTTTAGCTAAAGCTAATGGTGTGTGGCCAGAGCCATCAGCGAGGTTAACGTTAGCTCCACCTTCAATAAGTAAAGTCACAATATCTTCATATTTTTGGCTACCATCACCCAAGATAATAGCTTCAATAAGCGCAGTCCAACCTAAACGATTAATATGATTAACATCCACACCAGCATCAATCAATGTTTTTACAGTCTTTACATGGCCTCGCTCAGAGGCAGGAATTAATGCTGTTCCACCATAACGATTAACACTTTTAAGCGCGGCGCCATGTGATAAGGTTAATTCTAAAATTTCCTGTAGCCCTCTCGCTCCCGAATAAAGATAAGGTGAATCATGAATCGCGTCACGAGCATTTACATCAGCGCCTTTTTCTATCAGATATTTTGCGACATCAATTTGGTTAGCATGTGTAGCCGCCATTAAGGGTGTGCGTAACTTTAGATCACGTTGTTCAATATTTGCACCTTGTTCTATCTGACGTTTTAATTCAGATAAATTTCCCTCTTGTGCCAGTGTAACTAGGTATGCCTTATCAGAATTTGCCATCGCTTTAACCATAAAGATAGATGAAATCATTAACAGGCTTAAGAAGTATAAAAACCATTTAGCCTTTAGATAGAGAGTATTCATTCAATATCTCCTAGAAAGTGCTAATTTCCACTCATTTAATTAGCCTACTCTTTGAACTCACTCCATATCTAACAAAGGCATGACATTATTTCAACAAATCAAGGGGTAATAAACCATCTATTAAGTCATTTTTATACTTTTTTTACACTTCCCATATCTCTTTTATCAACATCTTTACAGACCTTTAAGTACGCTCACTCAATCTAAATAGTAAAAGGATTGTTCTGATGCTGATATTCGGTGCTGTGGCATTAGTTGTTTTGCTCACTGCTTATCTTATCTATGTGTTATTTAACGCAGAGGCATTTTAAAAATGGCAACAACAATGTGGATATATCTTGCTGTTTTTCTTATCACATTATTAGTGATGGGGAAAATGCTTGGACATTATTTAGCTCGCCTTATTGAAGGTGACTTACCTCATTGGGTAACTCAAACCGAACATGTTATTTGGCGTTGTTGTGGTTTTAAACCCGCAGGAAAAACAATTCAGCCGATGAGCTGGTATCACTATATGCTTGCCCTACTTATTTTTAATTTAATGGGTGCAATTCTATTATTTGTCATATTGCTCAACCAAGGCTATTTACCTTTAAATCCTCAATTTGCCCCTAATATGAGTTGGGACTTAGCGTTAAATACCACAATTAGCTTTATCACAAATACTAATTGGCAAGCTTACAGCGGTGAAACGGCTGTCAGTTATTTAAGCCAAATGACGGGGCTTGCAGTACAAAACTTTTTATCTGCTACAACAGGTATTGCTGTTGCCTTCGTTTTAATTAGAGCATTAACACAATCTTCTTGTACCTCATTAGGGAATGCTTGGATCGATATTGGACGTATTACGTTATATGTTTTATTGCCTCTAGCAATTATTTGGTCGCTGTTATTTGTCAGCCAAGGCGTTATACAAAACTTTCATCCTGCGGTATTAAGTCAAGGTCTTGATGGACACCAACAATGGTTACCAATGGGACCTGTTGCATCTCAAGAAGCAGTTAAACTCTTGGGGACAAATGGTGGTGGATATTTTGCAGCAAACTCTGCCCACCCTTACGAAAACCCAACGTCATTCAGTAACTTCTTGCAGATCCTTGCCATATTTCTTATTCCTACCGCCTTATGTTTTGCCTTTGGCCGTTTAAGTGGAATGCAACGCCAAGGCTATACCTTACTTTGGGCTATGACGCTAATTTTCATTATTGCCGTTGCTGTGATCACTTGGGCTGAATGGCAAGGAAATCCAGAACTTATCTTTGCTGGTACAGATAGCTCATTAAATATGGAAGGCAAAGAAACACGCTTTGGCATAATGGGTAGCGCGATTTTTGTTGCTGTCACAACAGCCGCATCTTGTGGTGCAGTCAATGCCATGCATGATTCATTAACGGCTTTAGGTGGCATGGTACCAATGTGGTTAATGCAAACAGGAGAAGTGGTCTTTGGCGGTGTGGGATCAGGATTTTACGGCATGATCCTCTATGTATTATTAGCCGTATTTATCGCTGGATTAATGGTTGGACGAGCACCTGAATACCTTGGTAAAAAGATTGGTGTTGCTGAAATGAAATGGGTAGCGGTTGCTATTTTAATCTCTCCAACCGTGGTTTTATTAGGCACAACCCTCGCTTTATTTACTGATATTGGTCGCGAAGCCATTTTAAATCCAGGACCTCATGGTTTTAGTGAAGTGTTATATGCCTTTACTTCTGCTGCTAATAATAATGGCAGTGCCTTTGCTGGACTTAACGCCAGCTCACCTTTTTACAATCTATTATTAGGGCTTACCATGTTGATTGGTCGCTTCGGTGTCATGTTACCGGTTTTAGCTATTGCAGGTAGTTTAGCCGTAAAAAAACGTCAGCCAGAAAGTTTAGCAACTCTCTCTACCACTTCACCGCTATTTATTTTGTTATTGATCCTCACTGTATTAATGATCGGCGCTCTGACCTTTGTTCCGGCATTAGCACTTGGCCCTATAGCAGAACATTTACAACTGTTTTGGGCTAAATAAGGAAACGTATCATGAAAACAACGCAACTTTTTGACAGAAAAACCGTGATGTCGGCTTTCTTTGATGCAATAAAAAAATGCACACCTCAAGCACAATGGCGTAACCCTGTTATGTTTATTGTTTATGTTGGTGCGCTTTTAACTAGCGGAATTTGGATTGCTTTGCTGTTAGGTTATCTCCCTAATGATAATCACTTTACTTCACAAGTCATGATTTGGTTATGGGTGACATTACTATTTGCCAATTTTGCTGAGTCATTAGCAGAAAGTCGAAGTAAAGCACAAGCAGCGAGCTTACGTGGAGCCAAACAACAATCCAAAGCAGTACGTTTACATCACGCAGATATTAATGCCTCGAAAGAAACCGTGGACTCTTTCTCACTACATAAAGGTGATATCGTTTTAGTCAATGCTGGTGACGTTATTCCTTGTGATGGTGAAGTGATTGAAGGTGGTGCTTCTGTTGATGAAAGTGCGATTACAGGGGAATCAGCGCCAGTGATCCGTGAGTCAGGCGGTGACTTTTCTTCTGTAACGGGAGGAACTCGAGTATTGTCAGATTGGCTGATTATTCGTTGCACTGCTGAAGCTGGCAATTCATTTCTCGATCGCATGATTGGAATGGTGGAAGGCGCTCAACGTAGAAAAACGCCAAATGAAGTGGCTTTAACTATCCTATTAACTGCTCTGACACTGATTTTCTTATTGGCTTGCATTACCCTTTATCCGTTTAGTGTTTTTGCTGTTGAGTTTCAAGGGCATGGCGCTGTTATTTCAGTAGTAACCTTGATTGCGTTGTTAGTATGTTTGATCCCTACCACGATCGGTGGATTGCTTTCATCGATTGGTGTGGCGGGTATGAGCCGAATGCTTGATGCCAATGTAATTGCAACCAGTGGACGCGCTGTGGAAGCCGCAGGTGATGTTGATGTCTTGCTTCTTGATAAAACGGGCACTATTACGCTAGGTAATCGCCAAGCATCTCGCTTTATTCCTCTTTCAGATATTAGCGAAAAACAGCTTGCGGATGCAGCACAGCTAAGTTCGCTTGCAGATGAAACGCCTGAAGGCAGAAGCATTGTGATCCTCGCTAAACAACGTTTCAATTTGCGCGAACGCGATTTAGCGTCAATTGGCGCTTCTTTTATTCCCTTCTCTGCAATGACAAGAATGAGTGGTGTTAATTTAGGTGAACGCTTGATCCGCAAGGGTTCTGTTGATGCTATTCGTCGCCATATTGAAGTCAGTCACGGTCATTTTCCTGATGAAGTCACCACAATAGTCGAACAAGTGGCAAGAACGGGAGGAACACCGCTGGTGGTGGTTGAAAATCAGAAAATCTTAGGTGTTGTTGAGCTTAAAGATATTGTGAAAGGCGGAATTAAAGAGCGTTTTGCTCAACTTCGCCAAATGGGTATAAAAACGGTCATGATCACTGGTGATAATCATCTTACGGCAGCGGCTATCGCAGCAGAATCGGGGGTTGATGATTTTCTGGCTGAAGCAACACCTGAGGCAAAATTGGCATTAATTCGTCAATATCAATCTGAAGGTCGATTAGTCGCAATGACTGGCGATGGTACTAATGATGCTCCTGCATTGGCACAAGCTGATGTCGCTGTTGCGATGAATTCAGGTACTCAAGCAGCCAAAGAAGCAGGAAATATGGTTGATTTAGATTCTAATCCAACAAAATTAATCGAAGTGGTGCACATTGGTAAACAAATGCTAATGACACGAGGAGCCTTAACCACATTTAGTATTTCCAACGATATCGCTAAATACTTTGCCATTATTCCTGCGGCTTTTGCAGTCACTTACCCACAACTCAATATACTTAATGTCATGAACTTACATTCACCCGCATCTGCAATGTTATCTGCCGTTATTTTCAATGCCTTAATTATAGTCTTTTTGATCCCTCTAGCCCTTAAAGGTGTTCACTATCGCCCTGTTTCTGCGCACTCATTATTGCGCCGTAACCTCTCTTTATACGGGATCAGCGGGTTATTAGTCCCTTTTATTGGCATTAAAATCATCGATATGATCTTAACGTTTATTGGGTTTTAAGGAGTTTTATATGCATCTATTTCGTTCATCTTTAGTGATGTTATTATTACTCACATTAATAACTGGGCTTGTCTATCCTTTACTTGTTACAGGATTAGCTAACCTTATTTTTCCATGGCAAGCAAACGGCTCTCTCGTGTATCAAGATAATAAACTTATTGGCTCTGAATTGATTGGGCAACAATTTACGCGAGATGACTATTTTAAAAGTCGTCCATCAATGACGTCAGAAATGCCCTATAACAGCATGGCATCAGGTGCTAGCCAGCTAGCAACATCAAATCCATTACTTCTTAATGAGATAACTAAACGTATCCAAACATGGAAAAAAAGAACGCATAATCAACATGTTGTTCCTGTTGATTTAGTCACAGCATCAGGAAGTGGGCTTGATCCTCATATTTCATTACAAGCGGCTTATTATCAAATTGAAAATATTGCATATTTTCGCCAATTCACTAAAAATGAAATTGAGCAATTAATAAAAAACAATACAACATCACCACTACTGTCATTTATGGGTGAACCTGTTGTGAATGTGTTTATGCTAAATCAGGCACTAGATAAATTAAGTGCAGAAAAACAGCAGAAAGTGAGTACTCAATAAAATGGAACTCGACCAGCAGTGGCAACGTCCCTCACCCGATGATTTACTCGCTTCAACGCGAACAACAACTCGTGGGCGCCTAAAAATATTTTTTGGCGCTTGTGCTGGCGTAGGGAAAACTTATGCCATGTTACAAGAGGCTCAACGCCTCCACCAGCAAGGTATTGATGTGCTTGCTGGTGTTGTTGAAACGCACCAACGACAAGAAACGGCCGCGTTACTTCACGGATTGCCTTTATTACCACCACTGCGTATTCATCATCATGGAAGAAAGCTTGTAGCCTTTGATTTAGATGCCGCATTAGCCAGACATCCTGCTGTGATATTAATGGATGAACTGGCATTTAGTAATCCACACAAATGCCGACATCCTAAACGCTGGCAAGATGTGGAAGAACTATTGGATGCCGGTATTGATGTACTTGCCACAATAAACGTACAACACATTGAAAGCCTTAATGATATTGTGGGAAGCATTACAGGAATTCGTGTTCAAGAGACGATCCCTGACTATATTTTTGATAGTGCTGATGAAGTGGTTATGGTGGATTTACCGCCTGATGATTTACAACAACGTTTGCATGAAGGCAAGGTATATCTAGGCGGACAAGCAGAACGAGCCATCGAACACTTTTTTCGTAAAGGTAATTTAATCGCACTACGAGAATTAGCTTTACGTCGTATGGCAGATAGAGTTGATACACAAGTTAAAGAATTTCGAGATAGCCAAGGAGCATCACCTGTTTGGCACACCACAGATAGTCTAATGGTGTGTCTCGGTGCTCATGGTGGTAACGACAAATTAGTTCGCACGGCAGCTCGTTATGCTGCCGCTTTTGGTTGCCAATGGCATGCTATTTATGTTGAAACCCCTAAACTTCATCAAATTGGTGAGCATAAACGCCGAGCAATTTTGCACTCTTTAAAACTGGCACAACATCTAGGTGCAAGAACTGCGATCCTTTCTGATAACCAAGCTGAAAAAGCAGTGATCCGCTACGCCAGAGAACATAATCTTGGGAAAGTGATTATTGGTCAGCGTGCTTATCAAAAATGGCAATGGTTAAAACGCTGGATACGGATGCGGTTTGCAGAAAAACTAGCACGCTATGCACCTGATCTTCATGTTATCAGCGTTGCTCTTAATGACGAGGAGCTACGTTATAAAACCAAAACAGCACCACTGCAAAATGAAAAATGGCGACAAGAGATAAAAGGCTATCTTACAGCGATAGGAATATGTTTAGCGATCACCTTGTTCTCTCGCACATTTCTATTAGCGCTTGATAAAGCCAATTTAGTGACACTCTATTTATTGGGTGTAGTATTAATTGCTCTCTTTTTTGGTCGTCGCCCTTCTATTTTTGCAGCATTAATCAATGTCATTAGTTTTGATTTGTTCTTTGTACAGCCTCACTTTTCACTTGCTGTACTCGATATGCAGTATTTGATCACTTTTACAGTCATGCTTATTGTAGGATTGGTAGTCGGTAATTTAACTGCGGGTATGCGTTATCAAACACGCGTTGCTCGTTATAGAGAACAACGCACTCGCCACTTATTTGAAATGACAAGAGAGCTGGGACGCGCGGTAACATTACAAGATGTTGTTCGTACCAGTTACCATTTTTTATCGAGTGCGTTTGATGCAAAAGTTTGCTTATTGCTCCCCAACAAACAAGGTGAATTAATGCCTTTTCATGCCGAAGGTATGGGGCATTTACCTATTGATAATGGCATTGCGCGCTGGTGTTGTGATAAAGACCAAATTGCAGGTGCTGGTACAGATACGTTACCAAGTGTGCCTTACCAATTACATCCGATTACCGCATCTCAACAAGTTTTAGCTATTTTAGCTATTGAACCTAATAATCTTCGCCAATTGCTTATTCCAGAACAACAACAGCTATTGCAAACATTTAATGGTTTGATTGCTAATGCACTCGAACGATTACAACAAGCTGAAATTGCAGAACAATCTCGAATTAACATTGAACGGGAGCAATTAAGAAATGCATTACTAGCCGCACTTTCTCATGATTTAAAAACACCGCTTACTGTGCTGTTTGGGCAATCAGAAATTTTGCTTCTCGATTTAAGTGCTGAAGGTTCATCCCATACAGAACAAGTTAATCAAATTCGACAGCAGATCCTGACAACCTCACGTTTGGTCAATAATTTACTAGATATGGCACGCATTCAATCCGGTGGCATTCAAGTGAATTTACAATGGAATTCGTTGCAAGAAATTACAGGCAGCGCCATTCGGTCACTCTCTTATTTACTTGATAAACATCCATTACAAATTGATATTCCAGCTGATTTACTGCTTTATTGTGATGGTAATTTAATTGAACGGGTTATCACGAACTTACTTGAAAATGCAGTAAAATATACGACTCCAAACACAAAGCTCGGAGTAAGAGCCTATATTGAAGCCTCTAAAATTCATGTTGAGGTGTGGGATGAAGGCAATGGCATCCCGACTGACCAACTACAACTTATTTTTAATAAATTTTCACGTGCAGTAAAAGAATCCGCAATTCCTGGTGTTGGCTTAGGTTTAGCGATATGTAGCGCGATTATTCGCTTACATGAGGGTGAAATTTGGGCTGAAAACCATAATTTTTCTGAAAACCATAAAAAAGGTGGAGCAAGTTTCCACTTTGTTTTACCTTTAAAATCACTCCCTGATATTGATGAGATTGAAATAAAACAGTGACTCCATATAACATTTTAATTATTGAAGATGAAAAAGAGATCTTACGCTTTGTTCGGCTTGCTTTAGAGAACGAAGGATTTCGTGTTTATGAAGCCGGTGAATGCCAACGAGGATTAATTGAAGCAGCATCAAGAAAGCCTGATTTAGTTATTCTTGATCTTGGCTTACCGGATAAAGATGGTCTCTGCTTTATTCAAGACTTTCGTCAATGGAGTAGTACACCCGTTATCGTACTTTCAGCTCGGGATTCGGAACAAGACAAAGTAAAAGCGCTTGATGCAGGAGCGGATGACTATCTAACTAAACCTTTTGGTATTAGTGAGTTATTAGCTAGAGTTAGAGCGTCACTACGCCGTCTTGTTAAACAAGAAAATGAAAATACACAATTTACCTTTGGCGATATTACGATTGATTGGGTTAACCGTATTGTTACTCGTCAAAATGAACCTGTACATTTAACGCCGACTGAATTTCGTTTGCTAAGTGAATTGGTTAATAACAGCGGAAAAGTGCTTACTCAACGGCATTTAATGCAACATGTTTGGGGGCCTAATTTCATTGAACATAGCCACTATTTGCGCATTTATATGGGTCATTTACGCCAAAAGTTAGAAACCGATCCCGCATGTCCTGAGCATTTAATTACAGAAACGGGGATCGGTTATCGATTTATGCCGTAACTGAGGGTAATAGGAAAATAAGCAAGGTTAATTTATTAATCAGCTTTCTTGTTTATACAATATATACATACCTAATCCTCGTAAGATCTCACCTGACCAGAAACCATAAAACATCCCATTATCACTTCCTTTTCTAACTGCTGGGGACCAACTGCCATTCATTGGACTTGTCGGAGACACTACGTGATAGTGTTCAATAAGTTCAGTAACAGACTTTTCAATGATCCAATCTAGCTTGTTATTTTTGCATCCAGACAAAGAAGCAAAACAAAGACCACATAGCCATAATCCTGTCATATGACCGACAAAATTTCGATTTTCTGGCGGTGGCGAGTCAGCAGGAAATTCACAAGGAAACCCGCCGACTTTTTCAAAGAAATGAATAAGATAATCAACCCAATTATTTGTAAATTGAATAAGATTTTCAGGAATGCTTTTCTGACATAAAACTAATTCATACCACGCTCTGGCAGCAGATGCGAATGCACGAGGTTGATAACCTGCCCAAGCATCACTGCCCCAGTGATTAAAAATAAAGGTATCTGCTTCACCATACTCAATGTTATCCCATCGGTTCCACACATAAGCCATCGCGACTGGCCCTTTTATCTTAAATTTATCTTCATAAGCTTTCTGAGCATCAAACAGAAACTGACACATGTTTTCTAAATGTATCTGTGCATTTTCTTCATAAATATAAATAAATGGATGTTGATAACCGGGATAAGGTAATCCACGCCATGAATCAAATTGAGATGAATCTTTTGTAGAATTATTGGAGAAAGGAATAACGCCGGGTGTATATGCGAGCTTATTGAGGTCATTATAGCTAATGTCACAATCACCAATCAGTCCTTCAAAACTATCATTACCTGATAGAGTGATTGAAAACTTATGTGTCCAACCATCAAGATCCTTAAAATGAGTTGGCACATCATTAAAGCAATACCAAGTAATTTCTGAAGTATCGTCTTTTTCAAGTTCATAAATAGCAAGCGTGGCACTAGAGACTGCTTGTAAATTCGGATGTGTGGGTTTAATTTCATTGCCTGAATAATAAGGTTGATAATCCATTAAGATAAGTGTTTCAGGCGTTAATTGAATAGTAGACCACTGACCTTCCGTCATAGGTAATATCCAATACCAACGCCAGAGATCAGCATCATAAATAATAATTTTCCATTTATCTCTATCCAATTTATACGTAAATGATGTCGGTACCGCCTTTCCTTCATTTGTTAGCCAAAAACCCACCATTATTTTACTGTTCTCTTTTAGTCGCACATGTTGTATAACGGCTGAACGACCATCAATAATATTATCTTCAAACTCAAATGAAGTTTTGATATCTTCGTCGAGTTTAATATATCCCACATCACTAACTGTAAGATATTCAATATCTTCATTTTTTTGAATAAATGAACTTACATTGAATTCATACTTTATAACGTCATGATTGATAGAGGTATGAGGAAGGTATAAAAACCAATTTTTCACAACATCACTATTTCTTTGTGAAATAGTATCCATATTAATTCTGACGTTTAATGGCAATTTATTTTTATCTACTCCCCCTACATTAATGGTTATTTTAGAGTTCTTATCAATTTTCTTTGAAATACTTTGTTGCTCTAAAGTCACCGCAGCATCTCCATCGGTCTCTATTCGAATAAAACCTTGTTTATTTCTATCAAGAGAGACATGGCGGCTCTTGGGATAATGGTATTCGTAGGAGATCCCATCAGTGAATGGGCTTAATTCAGTGGTCGATTGTCTGAAAAACTTATCGTTAGAATCAATATTCGCATATCGCATACACATTAATGCACTGTTCCGCCAAGCTAACCAATAACGGCGTTCATTCGTTATTTTCCATAATGTATAACTTGCCTCTAAAAACCATTCTTCAGCATCAGCAGCATTACCATAATTTTGCTTATCGATAATAGGAATATTGAGTGGCCGATTATGCCATGCCATATTTCGGGTTATCAGAAAGCCGCCTTGTTCAACAGGTTGAATATTGGCATGACACAATTTCCATAATCCATTAATTGGCGATGCCATTTTTACATAGCCTTTAGGTTCAATTGCTTTTTCTTCTAAAACATGACCTTGGTTATCAATTTTTCGTCCATATAAATCAATCAACCATGCTAATTCAACAGACTCACCCTTTTGGCTCCAATTAATACTTCCATCATTATTCAGTTCAACAACTCGGGCATTTATATTGGGATAAGATAATACGCCACGATAAGCTTGTGTCACGATATCAAGATATTCTCCCCAATAAGGCGCTCCGTGTGGTATTTGACATGTTCCATCAACAAACATAATTTCAGTATCAATAAATCCTGAATTAGTGGGTTCATCAAAGTTAATTGGCCAATTAGATAAAGTAGGCTCTTTACCATTAATAATCCATTGACTTAACCATCTATCATGGGGAGGATCGGGTATTTCTTGGCCTTGATAGAAATATTTAATATAGGCATCAAAACACCAGATTGCCTTATCTAGCCAATACTTATCTTTTGTTGCTTTATATACATAGAGATAACCTAATATTTGTAAAGATTGACCTTCAGTTGTTGCATCTCCATTAGGTTGTGACTCTAAACGTGTATATCCGATTGTATGTCTATTATTTGATAAAACACCATCAGGATTAAAAACAAAGTGCTGTTTACTTCTATCTATTGTTAAACCGGTATTATTATCAAGAAAACGTTGGTGCCCAAATAACAAATTATAGACAGACATTAAATTGTCATTCTGATACATGCATACCCCCACCAATAAATCGCCCTAACCACGTCCCGTTAAGGGCAATAAATTGAATCATATCAATAGCATTTTTATTCCAAGATAAGAGAGGCTTACGACCTAAAGGCCATAATACTTCATCAATAAAAACGACTTGATTTGCGCCTGAACCTTGAGTGATATGAAGTAAAATCTGAGAGCCAGATATAGCAGTAGGAAGTTGAATAAACGTTATCGGTTCATTAAGCGTTGTGGTATACCAAGCATTTATGGAGTAAGGTAAATATAATTTATCTCTAATTGGTTTAATATCCATTATATCTATACCAATTTGTTCTTCTTTATTAAATTTACTTTCTCTTATTGCAACTTTAAATATTCTTATTACCTTCATAAAACCAACCTTATTTTAAATATTTTTAAAGCAATCGATAAAAATATATTAATTTCATTATTTCAATGGTGAGTAAGGTTCTTTATTAATGAGTTTTACTTAATATCCTATCATAAATTTATTATTTAGCTTGGTGAAGGTTGTTTATTGAAAGTTCATTATTAAGTAAAAACACTAAATTAAAAAATTAGAATAATAAAAAACCCACTCTCTTCTATATTTAATAATAGAAGAAAATGGGTTAATTTATCGGTTAATATTTAAATTTATTACGCCATCGCCGAAATGGTTTTTCTAAAACGTAATAATGCTAATGAGAAAAACACCGAACCAATAACTATTAAGATAATGAATTGTGGCCACACAATAGAGAAGTCAGCACCACGATATAAAATAGCTTGCGCTAAACTCACGAAGTGTGTGGTTGGCATTGTTTGCATTACATCCTGTACAAACTGAGGCATACTTTCTCGTGATGTCATCCCTCCTGATAACATATTTAATGGCAATAATACCATAATCATCAATAAACCAAATTGAGGCATTGATCGTGCCATTGTTCCTAAAAAAATACCTATTGAGGTTGTCGCAAATAAGCTTAAAGCAACACCACACATAAACAGTAAAACAGAGCCTTCAATAGGAACATGGAGTAGAGATTTCACGACTAATACCAAAGACATGGCTGATGCCAATAATACAACCAATCCCATTGACCATATCTTAGAAAGCATAATTTCAAAAGGAGTTACAGGCATAACCAATAAGTGTTCAATGGTGCCGTGCTCTCGCTCTCTTATTAATGCAGCCCCTGTTAATACTATCGATAACATAGTGATATTATTGATAATTGCCATAACAGAGCCAAACCAAGATTGTGTTAGGTTTGGGTTAAAACTCATTCTAACTTCCAAATCAACAGGTAGTGGATCGTTGGTCCTATTTTTCGCTAAAAAGGTTTTTGCTTCACCCATTACAATGTTTTGAATATAGCTATTACCTAAGAAAGCTTGGCTCATTCTGGTTGCATCGATATTAACTTGTATTTCAGGTTTACGACCGGCTAAAAGATCGCGCTGAAAATTAGGCGGAATATCGAGCGCAAAGGTATAAGCCCCTCGGTCTAACAAACCATCAATTTGCTCAGGAGTAATATCAGCTGGAGGTAAGAAATAAGGCATATAAAAACTATTTACAATTCGTGCAGATAGCTGTGATTTATCCTGATCAGCAACAGCAATCGGTGCATGATGTAATGAGCCGGGTGTAACAGTCGCTGATGAATAAATTGATACAGTAAAAGCAAACACAATTAATGCCAGCATCGCTTTATCACGAGAGAGACTGCGTAGCTCTTTTACACCTAAATTAAACACATTTTGGATTGTGCGCCACATTTAAGCCTCCTGCTTTTTCAAGAAAAAGACACTCAACCCAATAACAATTGGGATAGTGATAAGCAAAGGAATAAAAGACCAAGGTAAATCAAAAAGGTTTAATCCTTTAGAGAATGTCCCTCTAGAGATAGTTAAAAAGTGAGATGTAGGATAAATATGCCCTATCCATTTACCGATACCTTCCAGTGACGAAACAGGATCAATCATTCCTGAAAATTGTGTTGCTGGAATTAAGGTAATAATTGAAGTACCAAAAATGGCAGCAATTTGACTTTTCATAAAACAAGAAATAAGTAATCCCATTCCTGTGGCAATAGTGATATAGAGTAATGCCCCTAAAGAAAGCGTTAACATACTCCCTTTAAAACTCACCCCAAATACAAAGACCGAAAGCGCACAGAGCATAAAAAAGTTAAACATTCCCAATAAGATATAAGGAAATTGTTTACCTAATAAAAACTCTACTTTGGTGATAGGAGTAACATAAAGATTAATAATAGAACCAAGCTCTTTTTCACGAACAACGCTCAACGCACTTAACATTGCAGGGATCATCATTAATAAAAGTGGAATAACTGCGGGTACAATTGCGGGTAAACTTTTTACATCAGGGTTATAGCGATAGCGAGTTTCTATATTAATAGGAGCCAACTTATCAACTACATTAGTGGGTTGACGCATAGCCATATCAAGCATCCACGTTAAATGCATTGCCTGAATATAACCGCGAACAGTTTCAGCTCGATTAGGCATTGCACCATCAATCCAGACACCTATTTTTACCGTATGACCTTTAGCAACATCTCGTGCAAAGTTGGGTGGTATTTCAATTGCAACTGTAATATCACCACTACGTAGTCGTTTTTCTAGTTGGTCATAATCTGTGATTGGCGCTTTTTCAATAAAATAACGAGAGCCTGAAAGGTTTTGGCTATATGCCTGACTTAGGCCTGTCTTATCTCTATCCATAATACCGAAGCGTAAGTTTTCAACGTCCAAACTAATACCGTAACCCATAATAAACATTAAGATCACCGTACCTAATAACGCTAAAGTAAGACGCACAGGATCTCGGCGTAATTCCATACCTTCACGAATACTGTAGCTAAATAAGCGTCTTAAACTAAATCGCTGCTTTAATGCTTTTTCTGCACTTTCATGACTAGATGCTGGAAGTTGCAAGCTTTCTTCATCAATTTCAGGTGTATCTTGTTCACCTGATGCCTTTTTAAGGTAATCAATAAAGACTTCTTCAAGCGTATCAAATTGGCTATTTTTAACTAAGTTTGCAGGTGTATCTGTCACTAACACTTTACCAGCATGCATCAATGACATACGGTCACAACGTGCCGCTTCATTCATAAAGTGAGTTGAGATAAAAATAGTGACACCGTCACGTCTAGATAGGTCAACCATCAAATTCCAGAACATATCTCGCGCAATGGGGTCAACCCCTGAAGTGGGTTCATCAAGGATCAACATTTCAGGTTTATGGATAACAGCAACAGCAAGCGACAAACGTTGGCGAATACCTAATGGCAAACCATCAGGAAGGACATCTTCAACATCGGTTAAATTAAAACGCTCACTCATCGCCTTAACTTGTAGAGGAATTTCTTCTTCTGGAATATGAAAAAGCTTGGCGTGTAGTTCAAGGTTTTGTCGTACAGTCAATTCACTATAAAGTGAAAATGCTTGTGACATATAACCAACACGACGGCGAGTTTCGATATCTTTGGGATCAACTTCTTGGCCAAATAACCATGCTCGCCCTTCACTTGCTTCCAGTAAACCAGTTAGCATTTTCATCGTGGTTGATTTACCACAACCATTCGATCCTAAGAAACCAAAAATTTCGCCTTTAGGAATACGAAAGCTAACATGGTCTACGGCAACAAATTGCCCAAAACGCATGGTTAAATCTTGAGCTTCAATGGCGATAGTATCATCGTCACTTTTATCTCTTGGTGGGATAATAACTTTTTGGTGATCTTTCTTTTTCTCTTCAGGTAACAACTCAATAAAAGCAGCTTCTAGTTCATCAGTATGTGTTTGGGCTTTTAATTCATCAGCATGACCTGTTGCTAATATTTTTCCTGCATCCATAGCAACCAACCAATCAAAACGTTCAGCTTCTTCCATATAAGCGGTCGCAACTAATACGCTCATATTTTTTTGACGCTTACGTATACGATTAATTAATTCCCAAAATTGTGCTCGTGATAATGGGTCAACCCCTGTTGTAGGTTCATCAAGGATCAGCAATTCCGGATCATGAATAAGCGCACAACATAAACCTAATTTCTGTTTCATTCCCCCAGAAAGTTTACCCGCAGGCCTATCTCTAAATGGCGCTAAACCGGTACTTTCAAGTAAGTCATTTATGCGTTCTGCCCGTTCTTGTTTTGATTGACCAAATAAGCGGCCAAAAAAATCAACATTTTCAAAAACAGAAAGTGTGTGATAAAGATTTTTACCTAACCCTTGAGGCATATAAGCAATACGAGGACAAACGGCTCTTCGGTGTTCGACATCATTCATATCACCATTTAAAACAATTACTTGCCCTGTTTGAATTTCTCTTGCACCAGAAATAAGAGAGATCAAACTCGATTTTCCTACACCATCAGGGCCAATTAATCCGACCATTTTTCCAGCAGGAATAGCCAATGTCACATCATCAAGCGCTTTGGTATCGCCATAATGTTGGGATACATGAGTCAATTCAATGATATGAGAATGGCTTTGCGTTCTCATTGTTTGACTCATTGTGGTAATTTCACCTCTAAATCAGTTGGCCAAGATTGGTTGTTATCTAAGCGAATATAAGCACGACCTGGTAAACCGGTTTTGACATATTCAAGGTGTTTTTCAAGTAATTCAGGTGCAATACGAGCTCTTACACGAAACATGAGTTTTAATCGCTCATTATCAGTTTCAACAGTTTTGGGTGTAAATTGAGCAACACTGGCAACATAGGTTGTTTTTGCGGGAATAACGATATGAGGTGCAGCATCTAAAATAATATGAACTTCACTTCCTAAAGCCGCTTGCCCAGCAGCCTCTGTTGGTAAAAAGAAAGTCATATATACATCACTTAGATCGACCATATTTAATACACGACCGCCAGCACCTAAAACTTCACCAGGCTCTGCAACACGATATTGAACACGACCATTACGCGGTGCTTTTAAAATGCTGTCATCCAATTCCGCCAGAATACGTCTTTCGGTTGCCGTCGCAGCATCCACTTTTGTATTGGCTTGAATGATCCCTGCTTTAGCCGATTCTATTGCGGCAATAGTTGCTGTTTCTTGGGCTTTAGCTGCCTCAACTGCAGCTCTTGCTCCTTCTGTTCTTGCAATATCATCATCTAATTGTTGAATAGAAATGGCATTCGTTTTTACTAATGCACGAGAACGGTTAAGTCTTTTTTGTGCAGCATCAAGTTCAGCAATACGTTGGCGAACGACGGCTTGGGCTGCAAGTTGTTCACTTTTACGTTGTGATAATGCAGATTGCGCAGTGACAACACTGCTTTTTGCTTGGTTTAATTGAGCTTGAACTTCATGAAGTTGTTCTTTAAGTGTTCGGGTATCCATGTTTGCTAGTACTTCACCCGCTTTAACAAAATCACCTTCTTGAACTAAAATAGAGTCTATTCTTCCCGGACTTTTCGTTGAAATATCAATTTCTGTTGCTTCTATTCTCCCATTACTTTGAGCAAATCCTGAAGGAAGTGTTGGCGCTTGAGATTTCCACCAAAAAACGCCCGCAGCAACAACTGCGACGAGAATGATGCTATAAACAAAAAAACGACTCTTTTTTTGATTTTTCATATAAATTATTTAACCTTCCTTTAGCCATAAAAGAATACCAAAAATATGTTTATCCGCTGTATGTAAGAAAATAGTTAAATAATGAGACTTATTAATTTTTTATTTTATATCTATTTAAAAATAGTTCATTTGTATTGATAAAGCTAACTCATTCGCTATAAAAAAATAAAGTTTTAAAGGCTAACCTTATGAATTATAAATGTTATGTCATTATAATAGAACCTTAACTCAAATTAATGTAGTACTTTTATCACATAATCCACCATCTATTTTTGATTATTCGAGGAAACACACAAATTGTATATAGAAAACCAATTTTCGTTACATTAAAATACAAATGAAATAGTAACAAAACGTTATCAAACGCTCATTAATATTAAAATATCACTTAACTTTTTTATGAAATTTTAATTTATAATTGAGTTATTCTCTAATTTAAAATTATCAAAAACTGTATTTATTATATAATTTAGTAAAATTTATATTTTAAATTTCATCATATAAAATAAAAACAAAAAGTAAAAATGACATTATTATTTTTGTTTTTAAAAAACATTATTAGCTACGATTTATATTTATTCCCTCATTAATAAAAATATCAAAAAGTATAACTTATTGGATCTTCATTAAAAAACAAAATATTACATGATGAAGAATGATAAATTAAAAAGAAAATTAGGTGTTCAGACCACTTATGTCTTAAACTTTTTATATAGTGATTATTGCAGTTAGTTATCAAAGTACGTTGATGCAATTAATTAGAATTTAAGATCAAGATCGTAAAATCCATATGATGATATCAAATCAATTTTAATTAAAAACAAGAAGGGTTATATGAATAATATTAAGTATAAACTCGCCACAATGACACTTTGCACTCTGTTTGCTACCTCTGTTTTTGCAAAATCCGACACACCGATCCGCCTTGTTATTCATGGTGGTGCAGGAACAATCACTAAAGACACCATCACACCAGAACAAGAAAAAGAGTACAAAGAGAAATTAACCGAAGCATTAAATGCAGGGTATGCTGTTTTAAATAGTGGAGGCACTAGCATAGAAGCCGTTCAAAAATCCATTAATGTTATGGAAGATTCACCATTATTTAATGCAGGAAAAGGTGCCGTTTTTACCCATGATGGTCGTAATGAACTAGATGCTTCTATTATGGATGGTAAAACCCGTAAAGCTGGCGCTGTTGCCGGTGTAACTACGGTTAAAAATCCAATTAACGCAGCCATTGCGGTGATGGAAAAAAGTCCGCACGTTATGATGGTATCAAATGGGGCAGACATTTTTGCTAAAGAACAAGGACTTACTATTGTTGATCCTTCTTATTTTAAAACTGAACATCGTTGGCAACAACTTCAAAAAGCGATAGAAAAAGAACAAGTTGTTTTAGATCATGACGGTAAAACAGCTGCCCTTTTTGTTGACCCTATGATGTACGATTATAAATATGGCACCGTAGGTGCAGTCGCTCTTGACCAACATGGTAACTTAGCGGCAGGAACTTCTACGGGAGGAATGACAAACAAGCGTTATGGTCGAGTTGGTGATTCCCCTATTATTGGTGCGGGTAACTATGCTGATAATGAAACCGTTGCTGTATCCGCAACAGGATCTGGTGAAATGTTTATCAGGACATTAACTGCTTTCAATATTGCAGCCCAAGTTAAATATAAAAATTTGCCTTTAGAAGAAGCCGCTCAAAATGCACTTGATGAAGTTAAAGCTATTAATGGTAGTGGTGGTGTTATCGTATTAGATAAAACAGGTAACTACACAATGAGTTTTAATTCTGAAGGTATGTATCGTGGCACAATTAGTAATGACGGAAAACCTGTTGTCGCAATTTATAAAGAGTAAATTTGAATAGCTATTGATTATTTCGCACCCAATTTTTACTGCTATCTTCATTATTTTCAAGTCGATAAAAAGTGAAAGTTTTGGGTGCGAAAATGGCACAACCTCCCTTTTCCTCTTATTATTCCTTACTTTTTTTCTTAACGTTATTTACAGCTATTTTTTCCTTAACTCAATCTGATGGTTATTCATCCCAAATGTGCTCACCAAACAATCAACCTGATGGCAAAACAAACAAGATCGTTTCTACTTATTAAAATGATCCTTTGAAAAAGTAGCTTTTTTCTTTTTTGGATCTGTTAGAATATTCATCATGGTTATGTTGATTTAATAAGGAAATCACAGTGGAATTTCACCACGACGATCAGGAATTAACACCTGAAACATCGCTAGTTTTGTCTGAAAAACAAGCATTATTGGATCTGAATGCAACATTCACCTCACCCGCTTATACTAATCCTGCAATGGCATATTTAATGAGTTTGGGTTCAAAACGTAGTCGTCAAACAATGGGATCGTTTTTAACTATTGTTGCTAAGATGATTGGTTTTTCTTCTCTCAAAAATTGCCAGTGGGGAGCACTTCGTCGGCATCATATTCAAGCTATTATTGATATGTTATCTGATGCCAATAAAGCCCCCGCCACTATCAATACTTATCTTGCGGCATTAAAAGGTGTCGCTTTAGAAGCTTGGGCAATGAAACAAATGGATACTGAAAGTTATCAGCATATCCGCCAAGTTAAATCGGTAAGAGGAAGTCGATTACCTAAAGGCCGGGCACTCACTAGCAGTGAAATTCGTGCTTTATTCAGAAGTTGTGAAAAAGACAATTCATCAAAAGGTTTAAGAGATGCCGCAATATTAAGTGTGTTATTAGGTTGCGGGTTACGTCGTTCAGAAATAGTAGCTATCAATTACGAGCACATTCAATTTCGTGATCAAGCTTTTCTTGTTAGAGGTAAAGGTAATAAAGAACGCATGTCTTATATGCCTGATGATACTTGGGATCGCGTTCAATTATGGATTGATGAAATAAGAGGTACACAAGATGGCCCTCTTTTCACTCGCATTCGCCGATTTGATGATGTCACCGATGAACGGATCACCGATCAAGCCATTTACTATATTTTAGAAACTCGACAACAAGAAAGTGGTATTGATAAGTTTGCACCTCACGATCTACGAAGAACTTTTGCCTCTGCAATGCTTGATAATGGTGAAGATATTGTCACTGTAAAAGACGCAATGGGACATGCCAGTATTATGACAACCCAACGTTATGATAGACGTGGAGATGATCGACTAAGAAAAGCAGCGAGACATTTACGTTTTTAAGTTTTATTTTCAGGTAACTTGTTAAGATGAATATCTTACAAACACAGCAAGGAAAAATAATGAAAATAAATATCTTACTTTTTGATGATTTTGAAACGTTAGATGCATTTGGCCCTATCGAAATATTTGGACGTATTGATGAAATTGAAATGCAATGTATTTCATTAAACGGTGGTTTAATTAAAAGTAATCAAGGTATTGAAATTTCAACGCAACCTATCTCATATTCTGATGTTATTCTTATTCCTGGTGGTCAGGGAACTCGAAACCTAGTTAATAATGATCTTATGATAAACACAATAAAATCATTAGCTGAAAAATCACAATGGTGTTTAACAGTATGTACTGGATCTGCCCTATTAGCTAGAACAGGATTATTAGATAATAAAACAGCGACATCTAATAAAAGAGCATGGGATTGGGTTATTTCACAATCTGAAAAAGTATTATGGAAAAAAGAAGCTCGCTGGTGCATCGATGGTAAATACTACACCTCTTCGGGTGTTTCTGCTGGTACAGATATGGCTTTAGGATTTATTGCCGATAGATATAGTCATGAAGTTGCTAAAAAACTAGCATGGCAAATTGAATATCAGTGGCATCAAGATAAAAACAACGATCCGTTTTGGGTGCAATAATTCTCTATTTTTCTTTATGTTAAATAAAAATCCCCAGCTATAAACTAATTTCAACTTACTAACTGTTTAAAATTGGGGATTTCTTATTAGCACAATTTATCTGAAAGGAGGTTCATTGAAGGTTCTCAATTTACGAGAGTGTAAACTCCCTTCCTCTTGTTTAAGTAATTCAATAGATTCAATACCAATTTGTAAATGCTCTGATACTGCACCTTCATAAAAATGGTTAGCTTGACCGGGTAACTTAATTTCACCATGCAAAGGTTTATCTGATACACATAATAATGTGCCGTAAGGAACTCGAAAACGATAGCCTTGTGCTGCGATTGTTGCACTTTCCATATCAACAGCGACGGCGCGACTTAAATTAAATCGTCTAGCTGAAACAGAAAAACGTAATTCCCAGTTACGATCGTCCGTTGTCACAACAGTTCCTGTTCTCAATCTTTGTTTTATTTCATGTCCCGGTTTTCCACTAATTATTTTTGTTGCATCGTAAAGTGCACGCTGCACTTCAGCAATATTAGGAATTGGAATATCTGGTGGTAATACATCATCTAAAATATGATCATCTCGTAAATATGCATGCGCTAATACATAATCGCCAAGTTGTTGGCTTTCACGTAAACCACCACAATGGCCAATCATTAACCAAACATGGGGGCGTAAAACAGCTAAATGATCGCAAATTGTTTTTGCATTTGAAGGCCCAACACCAATATTAACTAATGTTATTCCGGGTCCTTCTTTTGCAATTAGATGATAAGCTGGCATTTGATATTTTTTCCAAGTTAAGTCGGATATTAACTTTTCAGGATCAACCGTTTCAGCCGTAATTTGTTGAAAGCCAGCACAAGAAAGTGCGCAATATGGACTGTTTTTATCTGCAACTTGTTCACAGGCCCAACGAACGAATTCATCAACATAGCGATTATAATTAGTGAATAAAATATAAGGTTGAACATCTTCAGGCAATGTACCTGTGTAATGTTTTAAACGTGCCAATGAGAAATCTGTACGCAAAGCATCAAAATGAGAAAGTGGTAAAACATCCCTATCACAAATTAATCCATCAGTAATTTCGTCACCAATTTTAGATAAGTCAGTTGTCGGGAAATATTTAGCTAAAGAAGCACTCATTTTTCTATCAAAGCCAATGCCTGTTCCATCAATGACAAAAGGATAAGGAATTTCTTGTTTTGAGGCGCTGACTTCAAAAGTTGTATAGTAGGCATCAGCGATAAGTTGCAATTGTTCTGATAAATAATTTTCAAATAAAGCGGGATTAGTAATAGTGGTAGAATAAGTTCCTGAGCGAGATAAACGCCCATAAGCTCTCGTTTTATCTTCTGTTTTTGTTTCACCAGACCAATATACCGTTAATTGAGGATAAGCAAATAATCCTTCAGCTCTTTGTTTTACATCGGGTAATTTCCCATCTTGTGCGTAATCAACAATTGCATTACGTAATGCATCAACGGCATTTTGATATTGTTCTTTTAGTTTGGTAATAACTGCTTGGATTTCAAGGTGATGAGATTGTGACATAAAAGAGCCTCTTACTTATTATTAATTTATAACCATAATAGCAAGAAGCCCTCTTTATCCCAATCAAGGTTTTAATAAACTGTATTCAGCTTTGCTTTCATTAGTTGAAATGGATAGTTTTTTCATTAGTTCAGGATTAAATTCAAATTTGATATTTATATTTTCTTCCAGCAAAGCAAATCTATTTTGTTTATAATTAAATTTATCGCCAATGCTGTCTATCACTCTTTTCTCTATTTCATGTTGATACTGAGCTAATGCAATATCTAATTTTTCCTTTGATACAGGAGCATCAACAAAATTTTTCATATATAAATTCATAGAGTGGTAATCAAAGTCGTTTAAAATAGTACCTGATAACTGGCTCATTTTTTCAATATCAGACTCTGCTATTTTCTTTTTATTGTTAACAATTATAGTGTATAAGTTACCTTCATTTTTTATATTAACAGATGTCTCTCCTGTAAAATATGAATACATTGAAGCAATAGGATCATATTCTTCAAAAGAATCTTTTATCATTGGAAAAATACCTTGATTAAGCAACTCAAAAATAACCATAGTATCTTTATTATTTAATGGCTTTAATTTCCCCTCTAATGAAGTAATGTCAGATATATTTTCATCGTTGAATTTTAAATCATATCTTGGAATATCTTTTTCTACCTGTTCTCTAAGTTTTTTGTACGTATTCTGATTTACAGAATCATAGATATTATCGATTAACTTCTTAGTATTAATGTTACCAAAATATTTTTCACTACTTTCTTTTAAATACTCATATTTATCATTAAATGACTCCTTTTCATTGAAGATATCAAGAGAAAAACCTTGTTTATTAAGCGGATTTTTATTAGCATCAATACATTCCATAAGAACCGCTCTAAACGCAATAGTTTTTTCTTCATAATTTATTTTTTCATTATTTAATGTTGATAACTTATAATAATTATTAATAAATGCGTCTATATCTTCATTATTATAATTTTTTAAATCAATATTGAGTTCATTTTTTATAGCTTCAATAAATGGCATGACGCTGCTTCTAGATTCAATAAATCCGCCATTAAAATCAATTAGATAAGATATTTCATTGTTATCCGATTTATATTTAAAATTATTCTTATACTGTGCTCCAGCAAGTTGTTTTAGATGAAAGAAATCTCTATTTTTTTCTAAGGTTGTTGTTTCTTGGTTAAAATAAATATTTTTAATTAAAGTTAATACTTTTTTTTGCTGACTTAATCCAAACCAATCTTTTATTTTTTCCCAAATACTCATTACATTAGATGGCGAGTTATCCGATAATTTAGTTACTTTTTCATAAGCAATATGTGCATTTAAAATCTTCATTTTAATTTTTCCATTTTAATCAAATGAAAAATAAAGATAATAAAAAAAAATATTTTTTTATATAAAAAAACACCACAAAATTATAGTTACAGATAAAGAATACTTTAATTAATATTTCTAAAAATCACCTTGATAGAAAACTTAACACAATAGGCAATGTAATTGCAGCAAACATTGTCTGAGAAGTAATCATTCCCGCCATTAACTCAGAATCCCCTCCTAGCTGTCGAGTTAAAATATAAGAAGTTGGCGCTGTTGGGATAGAAAAGAAAACAACCAAAAGCATCATAACTAATGAAGACAAACCTAAGAAATAAGCAACGCTATACGCGATTACCGGTACTATAAGCAAACGGGTAACTGTGTTAATACCAATCATTTTGCTTTCTGCTTTTAGTGTTGATAGATGCAATGCCGCACCAATACAAATAAGTCCTAAAGGTAAACTCGTTGCTGCTAACAATTTCAAGAATTGATCGCTACCAAAAGGAAGCCCAATTCCTGACAGATTTATTATGATGCCAATAACACAAGAGATAATTAAAGGATTTTTTATGATAGGTAATATCAATTGACGCAAAGTCACATTTTGCCCTGCGGTTAAGCAAAGCACCGAAGTTACATTGGATAGAGGAACCAGTGTTGCTAATATCAAAGCCGCTATTCCCAAGCCTTCAACACCAAATAAATCAGCAACAATAGCTAAACCTAAATAAGTATTAAATCGAATATTACCTTGAACAATTGCACCAAAGCGACCCGCAGACCACCCTGTTATTTTTTTCAAAATAACACACAAAATAGTGACAATAATAACTACAGAAAAAATAGCCCCAGCAAGGTGGGGTAATTGAGGATCAGATAAAGGAGCATTCGCCAAACTATTAATCAATAGGGCAGGAAAAAGTAGAAAATAGTTAAGTTTTTCAGCTCCTACCCAAAATGCTGGCTCAAACGTTTTATTTCTTCTTAAAATTGCACCTAGCGCAATTAACGCGAATAATGGCCATAACGTTAATAACACATTTTGCATAATATTTATCCTAGAGATATCGTAATACTTTACAATATCGTAACATCGTGAGGATTGCTATTTTATGTTATTAATATAAAAGCTAATTCAAAAAATGATAAAAATAAATTTATACCGCATTTTAAGAATAGCTTTTTTATTATTTAGTTCATTATAAAAAAACATCCTTTCAAGGTGATTAAAATATAGACAATTAATCTAAGTCAATGAACATACGGTAACAATGTAATTTTGCTTTTGCTAAATCAGAATAATAATCACGTTCTTCTAAAGCTTTAAAACCCTGTTTTAAATAAAATAATACTGCATTAGGTGTTGCATCTAAAAACAATCTTGATTGCCCTCTCTTAATTGCCTCATGCTTCAGTTGCTTTAAAATTAGCCTTGCAAATCCTTTTCCCATGTGTTCAGGTAATGTAAAAATAGCTTCAGCAAAACCTGTTTTAACATCAAGAAAACCTGAAGCAACAGGAATATTATATTCCTTGCAATCAATTACATAAAATGGATTATTAATAATAGCCTGCCGATATCCTTCAGGCATCTCATCAGGAGTCCAAGCTGCTAAAACCTCTGATGGATAAACATTCTCACAACCAAATCGCAATGCTTGATTTCGTAAATACCACAATCTTTTTGCTTCTTGTGGCTCAGCAAGCCTAAGTTGAATCATTCTCATTTCCATCTTTTTCATTAGAATTAAGAGCCTCAAATTAGTGAATTTATTTATTCTAATAATACTTTTAATTTTTAATTTTTTAGTGTTACTTTCTTTAAGAGCGTGATATGTTTTTATAGAAGGAATAATGTAAGGAAATCTTATGCCTAACCAAATATTACCTTCATCAATAAAAAAAACCTCCTCTTTTGTTGTTGGTTCTCCACTTTCTTTTTATTATCAATTCATTTCTACTGCAATTAGAGAAATCTACTTTTCTAAAACTTCACTTATTCACCATAATGGATATCAAGCTGAAAATACACATCCAAAGTTAATTCTATGTAGTCATCGGAACAGTGCTTTTGATGGTTACATTGCATTAAAGGCATTTCCTCAAGCTCAAGCTTTAGCATCAATTCAATTATTAAATAGTCGTTTAATGAAAACTTTTTTTACGGGTATTCCTGTAGTTAGAAAAAAGGATAGACAACGTTTAGGTGTAAATGCAAATATATTTTCAAGTCCTTCAGATGCTGCAATTGCGCATATAAAAGCAGGTGGTAACTTACTCTTATTCCCTGAGGGCAGTAGTGAGTGGGGTTTCCAGCCATTACCTTATCAACGAGGAGCAGCAAGAATTATTAGAACATTAATCAGTGAGGGAGTAGTTTTTGATATTATCCCTATGGGCTTGTTTTATATAGCCCCTGATAAATTCAGTTCAAAAGTTGAAGTTTATATTGGTGAAAATATTTTTATAAATTCACAAAAAGATAATTTGTCAATCAGAGAATGGGAACAAAATATTCATACGGAAGTTTCTACAGCACTAAATAAAATTTCGGTTAATTGTCCAAATATTGATATTTTTGAGAAAGCATCAACCTATGCTTTTAATAAAAATAAGGATGGTCATTCTTATGCTGAATCCTTTATTGATTATCAAAATAACCTACATAAATCAAATAATGACAATCAAAATATAGAAAGAAATCCTCAATATTCTATATTAATCTGGCGTTATATTTCATTTTTATTCATGTATATTTTATTTCCAATATTCTTATCGTCATTTATTGCATCTCATTTTGCTGATGCCCGTAATACTATTAGCTTCTTTAAAATATTGGGTGGCGCAATTGCAACGGCAATTTGGCTTCCTATCTTAGTCATACTCCTATTTTTTTTCCCTGTATTTATTGGTATAAGTTTGGTCAGTGCACTATTCGGTTTTATCTTGATAAGGAAGAAAGGCGCTCAAATATGTTAACCACGAAAGCTAGGATGCTTTTTAACCATTTATTTTCTCTACAATTGTTTATTATTTGGGCATTGGGAACTTATGGAAGTTGGTTGACTAGAGCGACAGAAATGTTAACTCCCATATTTTTAGGCTTGTTTTTATGGGTGTTACTCATTTTTATTGGATACAAAGAGCAACAAGCAACCTATCGCTCTCGATTCTATTGGTTTGGTTTGTTACAACTGATTACTTGTTGGACTATCTTTCCTCTGTTTAAATCGATTCGCTATGGTTTATACCAATGGAGTTTTGATGACATATTATATAATTTAGATAAATTTCTATGGTTTGGAAAAAGCTTGCCAGAATGGACTATCTCATTACAGTCTGGCTGGCTAAGTGAATTTCTTTCTTTTTGCTATTTTAGTTTCTACTTCTTGATTATTGGTAGTGCCCTTTTCTTCTTTTTAAACCGAAATAATATACTGGCTAAAAACTATTTTTTCGGCTTAATGCTAATGTATTTTTTCGGTTTTATTGGTTACTTCTCTATCCCAGCAGCCGGTCCTTACTCTGCTTTTCCTTCTGATTTTAACTATCCAGTTTACTCTGGTGCCATGACACTATTTTTGACTGATCTTGTTGATAAAGGAATTACAGGAATGGATGTCTTTCCTTCGTTGCACACAGGGATCACTCTTTTTATTGTTGGTTTTTTCTATTTTTCAGGTTATCGAAAAACAGCATATTGCTTATCTCCTATCTTAATAGGACTTATTTTAGCAACTGTCTATTTACATTATCACTACGGCATTGATGTTATTGTCGGTGCATTGTTTGCATCATTGGTGCTTTACATCACTTGTAAAAATAATAAGGTCGAATATGGAACTCATTTATAAAATTAACGAGCCTATTGCTTCTGAAGTATCTATTAGTGGGGGTAAAGGTGCGAGTTTAGCAAAAACAATTCAATCATTGCCTGTTCCTGATGGTTTAATTCTATCTTGCCAAGCTTATCAGCTATTTATAACTCCCTTACTACCTGAAATTAATCGATTATTATCAGAAAAAAAGCAAGAAATTGAAGTCGTTAGTAAAAATATTCGCCATTTAATTTTACAAGCATCCATACCAGAGAGTTTAATTCATTCTTTAAATTCGAGATTAAACGAGCTCCAATTAAATAATACTGCTTTAGCGGTGAGATCTTCTGGAACATTAGAAGATATGCCTGGAGCCGCTTTTGCAGGGCAACATGATACTGTATTAGGTGTTAAAACTTTGCCTAATTTACTGGATGCTATTCGCCAATGTTATGCATCTTTATGGCACACGCACGTTATGCTCTATCGCCAACATTTAAATTTGCCCCATACTCAAGCATCAATGGCGGTCGTGCTACAAAGAATGATTAACGTCCAAGAGAATGAAGCTGCGGGTGTGGCTTTTTCTGTTGATCCAGTTCAAGGGTCTCTTTCTACTGTATTAATTAATGCCGCATTTGGATTAGGTGAAACTGTTGTTGCTGGTGAAGATCCTATCGATGAATTTCTAATTGATAGAGGGAGTTTCACATTAAAACAAGAAACGATTGCTCAAAAAATAAATGCCATTGTTATGGTTGATAATAGCACTAAAATCTTACCTCTTAAATCAGCTCAACAATCCATGTCCTCGCTGACAGCAGAACAGTGTAAACAAGTAGCTGAACTTGCTATCTCAGCGGAAAAATATTTTGATTTCCCACAAGATATAGAATGGGCATTTCATGATGGAAAATTATGGCTTTTGCAATCACGCAATGTGACACAAATTGCCCCAATTTGGACAAGAGAAGAATCAGCAGAAAGATTCCCTAATCCTATCACGCCATTAACATGGGATATGTGTGAAGCGGGTTTTCATTCATCATTAAACTTTAGCCTTAATCTTATGGGGCTTCCTTCATTTAATGGCAAATGGTTCGGTATGCAAGATTATTATATTTACGGCAACCAAAATGCTGTTTCCTTGTATAGTAATCGCCTCCCTACATCGATGATGAATGATTTACCTACCCTGTTAAAATCTTTGCCTGAAATTGCACAAAAATTCAGTTGGGTACAGGAATTACCTATTACTTGGATGCGTGATTTAGATAAATATTTAATCTCTATTGGTGCATTGATGAATGAACCATTGCAGGATAAAAGTTTGCCTCAGCTATGGGATTATGTGCAAAGAATTAATAAATTAGGCGCTGATTACTTTTTACCTAACATTGCCATATCCTTGACTCAGCGCTCACTCTATTCTGCATTGATGGCATTGCTAAAACTTTTCTTCAAAGAAGAAAAATATGCACATATTGCATTCGATAATTTAATTGCGATGTCTGAAACTAAAACGGGGCAAGTGAACGCTGAACTTTGGGCCCTCTCTCGTTATGTTCGACAGCACCCTCAACTTCTCAAACTTATAGCATCTATTGTTCCTGAAAGCATTATGCAAGAAATCGAGGTATGCGATCCTCATTTTCACCAGCAATTTACCTTATTCTTAGCTAATCATGGTCATAGAGAATTAGATTTTGATGCATATCATCCTACTTGGTTAGATGCCCCACATATTGTATTAATTCAAATTAAAGCGATGGCAGACTTAGCTGATGATAAGCAAACAGATGATCCGTTAGGCAAAAAAATCCTACAGTCAGAAACTGAATTTTCAATTATCTCTGATGCCCCTGAAGAGTTACGCTTTTTCTTACAAGAAATTATTCGATTAGCTCGTGTTTATACTGCACTTGATGACTTAGAGCATTATCAAACAACTCGATTAGCCTTACCTATGCGTCGCGGATTAAAAGCATTAGGAGAGCGATTGGTTATTCGTAGTGTATTAGATTGCCCAATGGATATTTATTTTGCTAATGAACAACCTTTAGCTAATGCAATTCTTGCAGATGATCTTACTGAGTGGAATCAGTTGCGTCATCATATATACCAAAACAAAGCTGGGTATCTAAAAGCAAAATCAGTCACACCACAATGGATCTATGGTGAAGATAGTTGTAATGAACTGAATACAAATGAGCATCAATTAAAAGGCTTAGCTGGCAGTGCTGGTATTATTGAAGGCGAAGTTTATCTTGTTTATGGTCCAGAAAATTTTGCCGAATTTCCACAAAATGCCATTTTAGTTGCAAGAACAACCAACCCAGCGTGGACAGCACTTTTTTACCGAGCCTCCGGCATTATTACCGAAAGTGGTGGGCCATTATCTCATGGTGCGGTTACTGCTAGAGAATTGGGACTACCTGCAGTAATGGGGGTTCGCAATATCTTAAATATTTTAAAAAATGGGCAAAAAGTAAAAATTGACGGACAAAAAGGCATAATTGAGATTTTGTCCTAATGACTTGAAAAGTATTACAGCTAGATAAAGAAAAGCATCTAAACGGATGCTTTTCTTTTTTTATTTTACTGGTTTTTTAACCATCCATTTTACTGTTGTTTTCTTTCTTTTTTGAGGTTTTGTTAATATCAACTTTACGAGCAGGTGGTGCAAGTAACGCAACCAACCCAGTTATTAATAAAATAGCATATAATACCGCTAACATAGATGGTGCATTAAATAGTAAATATGGTGTTAATAAGATAGGGCTAACCGTTAAAACAATTGAAATAACAACAGGATAACCTATACCTATATCTCTTATTCGTTGAGATAATATAAGAGTAAATATGTAAACTTGTACTATTAAAAATGCTAACTCTATTAGACCATATGATGTAAAAGAGAATTGGTAGTAAAAATAATTTTCAGTAACCAACTCTATTTTTTCGGGATAAAGTGATATAAACCATCGACCTGCTAAGTTCTCTGCAATAGAAAAGAAAATTGTCCAAGCAATTTCTAGACCTAAAAAAGAGAGTCTTCCACGTCTTTGTTGTTTCCATTGATAAGCAAGTTTAGCTTGCATAATAAATCCCTTCATTTTTAAAGTGTATCTCTATCTTTTTTATCATAATACACTTAATATTTATCTCCAAAATAATGGTGTGATAATCTGATATAAGCACAAAAACACCTTCAAATTTTGATATTTAGTGTAACAATTTACTCTTATTATTTTGCTTTTTTTGATCTAACTAAAATATTAAATATATAAGGAGCTACTATGCTACCTATTCAGACAACCCGTTTTGCCCTTCTTCGTTAAAAACAATTTTATTACTTAACAAGAAGGGCTTTAAAAATGAATTATGAAAAAATCAACGTAGAACAATGGAATAGAAAAGAACATTTCTTACATTATCGACATAACCTACAGTGTGGTTTTAGCTTAACAACTAAAATAGATATTACTGTCTTGAAGACAGTATTAGCTAAAAATAATCTTAAGCTTTATCCTGCAATGATCTATTTAATTGCGAAAACAGTTAATAGCTACGCTGAGTCTAGAATGGCAATCAAAGATGATGAATTAGTGATTTGGGATTATATCAATCCTGCATACACGATCTTTCATCCAGAGACTGAGACTTTTTCAGAGTTATGGAGTGAATATGTTGTGGATTGGGGTTCTTTTCTAGAAGGATATAATCAAGATTATCAAAAATATAAAGATAATCTAAGTCTATCCGCAAAAGATAATTTACCAGAAAATCACTTCTGTATTTCGATGATCCCTTGGGTAAGCTTTGATGGATTTAATTTAAATGTCGCTAATGTAAAAGATTATTTTCCTCCTATTTTTACTATGGGAAAATATACTCAACAAAGTGATAAACTATTATTACCAATATCCATTCAAGTACATCATGCTACATGTGATGGTTTTCATATGGCTAGAATGATCAATAAACTCCAAGAGTTATGTGATGGATTTTCGGGCTAACAATATTGATTTTTAAATAAAAAACACCGCTCTTTTATCTATTAAATAAAAGAGCGGATTATTATTAAAGTAACTCACTTGAAAACCAATAATTATCTAACTTGTTTATTGATCCATTTAATTTCTTCATTAGTGAATCGAATATTACTTTCTTTAGTTGTATCAGTATCTAACAAGATTTTATCTTTAATTAATTTACTGACAGGTACAATGATATTGAAATGATCGCCATTTTTGATATTGTATATTTTTAGTGGGATATCATGCACCATTGCAACACCACGTAATTCATTAAATTCGCTCCAAAAATAATCACGTCCTTCAAAATAAAAAGTCGGTGTTTTTATCGATTTAATGTAACGATATACAGAGCGAACGTTGAATTCTTCTTCTTTATTTCTATCGAAAGGCAATTCAACTATCATATCCCCTTCTGCTCTTAATTTAAGATCAGGTATTCCCCCCAAGGAGAAAACAGCTCTAAATTTATCACTATATTCACTTGCTAATAATGCTCGGGTTCCCCCTGTACTATGCCCGACGACATAGATACGTTTAGAGTCAATATAAGGCAATGATGCTAAATATTCTCTCGCTGATTCTAAATCTTCTAATTCACCATAAAACATTTCATAACGACCAGGATTGGTATTTTCACCACGGAAAGATGGGATCATCAGCACCATATTAGGATCACGGAAAGTCGCACCCGTTTGGTCATTATCAACAGGTTTCTTTTGCCAAAAATAGTCATCACCACCAATTCCTCCATAGCCTCCATTTAACCAGATCACAGCAGGCAATTTAGTTTTTTTATTCGCTGGAGGTGGTGTTAAATAGGCATACATATCCCCCGGCTTTGCCGGATATTTAATCACATTGAATATTTCTGGCGGTGCTTCCCAAGGCGGATCAATATTATCAAAACTGTCGGTTATAATTTCGGTTTTAAAGCGTTGATGTGCTTCATATAAAGTTTCATCACGAACTTCAATATCTGCATTAACAGAGAAAGAGCTAACACATAGCAAGGAGAGAAGTAGCGCAGGAACCACTTGTCTAAAACACACATTATTTATTTTCATATCAACTTCCATATAGATTATTAATTTGGCGTGATAATAGCATAGGTTGTTTGGGCTTTATGAGTGGAGATTTTTCGACAAGTAAAAATATGAAGCAAAAAAAAAGCATCTCAATTAAGATGCTTTCCATGTAATGTTAATAGCAAATTTTTAATTCTGGTTTACTTATTTTGCAGTCGTGCGAATTAAGTAATCAAATGCGCTAAGTGAGGCTTTTGCACCTTCACCGGCGGCGATAATGATTTGCTTATAAGGAACTGTTGTACAGTCACCGGCAGCAAATACACCTTTGATATTAGTTTCGCCACGGGCATCAACAACAATTTCGCCCATCTTATTACGCTCAACAGTACCCTCTAACCACTGTGTATTGGGTAATAAACCGATTTGAACGAAAATACCTGCTAATGCAATATCATGCATAGAATCATTAGTACGATCTTTATATTTTAGGCCAGTTAACTTAGCGCCATCACCATATACTTCTGTGGTTTGTGCATTTAAGATAATTTCTACATTATCTAAGCTACGTAATTTTTTCTGTAATACAGCATCCGCTCTCATTTCTGGAGCAAATTCTAATACTGTTACGTGTTCAACTAAACCAGCTAAGTCAATTGCAGCTTCAACACCTGAGTTACCACCACCAATAACAGCAACTCTTTTGCCTTTAAACAGTGGGCCGTCACAGTGTGGGCAATAAGTTACACCACGAGTACGGTACTCATTTTCACCGGGAACATTCATATTTCTCCAGCGAGCACCAGTTGCAATAATTAAGCTACGGGTTTTTAAAATTGCACCTGACGCAGTTTCAATTTGGTGTAATTCCCCTTCTGATGCACCCGGAATTAAACGACTAACAGTTTGGCTATCAATTACATCCACTTGATAATCATCAACATGAGCTTTTAATGCACCAGCAAGTTTTGCACCTTCAGTTTTCGGTACTGAGATATAGTTTTCAATATCAACAGTATCAAGAACTTGGCCACCAAAACGTTCACCAATAAGACCCGTATTTAAACCTTTACGAGCTGAATAAACCGCGGCCGATGCTCCGGCAGGGCCACTACCCACAATCAATACATCAAATGCATCTTTTTGGTTTAACAATTCTGCAGTACGTTTTTCTGCATTGCTGTCTACTTTGTTAACGATTTCAGCTAAGGTCATTCGACCTTGACCAAATTCGTTACCATTTAAGAATACAGCAGGAACGCCCATGATATTACGTTCCTGAATTTCATTTTGGAACATGCCTCCGTCAATCGCAGTATGCGTGATCTTCGGATTTAAAATCGCCATTAAGTTTAATGCCTGAACAACATCAGGGCAGTTATGACAAGAGAGCGAATAATAGGTTTCGAAATGAAACTCACTGTCTAACTGACGAATTTGTTCAAGTAATTCTTGTGCTTCTTTAGATGGGTGACCACCGGTTTGCAATAATGCTAAAACCAATGAAGTAAATTCATGACCTAATGGCGAGCCAGCAAAGCGAACACCCGTTTCTTTCCCTGGGTTGGTAATAAGAAAAGATGGTTTACGTACATTAGCGTTATTATCTTCACGATAAGTGACTTTATCGGATAAAGGTTCAATTTCTTTTAATAGCGCTTGGATATCAGCAGAATGTTTGCTGTCGTCTAATGTTGCTACTAACTCAACTGGCTGGGTTAATCGTTCTAAATAAGCTTTCAATTGAGCTTTTAAATTATTATCTAACATTTTTGCACCCTCAATAAAATCGGGTGCCGAAACACCCGATAAATAACTTTTTAGTGGCTTAATTCTTATTTAGATTTTGCCAACTAAATCCAGTGATGGAGCTAATGTTGCATCACCTTCTTTCCATTTTGCTGGGCAAACTTCGCCTGGGTGGCTAGCTACATACTGAGCAGCTTTAACTTTACGCAGCAGGTCTGATGCATCACGGCCAATACCTTCAGCTGTGATTTCAATTGCTTGGATGATACCTTGTGGGTCAACAACGAAAGTACCACGGTCAGCAAGGCCTTCGTTCTCACGCATATTTTCGAAATTACGAGTTAATGCGCCAGTTGGGTCGCCAATCATGCCATATTTGATTTTACCGATAGTTTCTGAGCTGCTGTGCCATGCTTTATGGGTAAAATGTGTGTCAGTAGAAACTGAGTAAATTTCTACGCCCATTTTTTGGAACTCAGCATAATGATCAGCTAAGTCGCCTAATTCAGTTGGGCACACAAAAGTGAAGTCTGCAGGGTAAAAGAAGAAAACGCTCCATTTGCCTTCGACGTCCTTTTCAGTCACTTCTACGAATTGACCGTCTTTAAATGCCATGTTTTTGAATGGTTTGATTGGGGTATTAATTAAAGACATTGTATTTCCTCCTGTTTGGTATGGGTCTAATGTACCTATTCCACTTGAGAATAGCTAATACATTCCTGCTATCAGTTCAATAGGTTTTACCTAATGAGTTGAAGAAATTGATAGAGATAGGTTAACGAAATGTAGCTATTAAAGCAAATGCACAACAATCAAATTTAGCCTACTTTCTATTAACCATTCTTTATATTTATTATCCTTACCTTCAGTAACAACACCATTATAATATTATGAATTATAAAGTTAATATTCAATCTATCGCAGATGAATTTAATACTACTGTGCTAATTTAGCAGGCTTTAGAATAGTATAAGTACACTCAAATGCTGCTTTTTGAATACGATAAACATCTCGGTTATCTGTTGTGGATTGCACAACTGCATCACCCGATTGAAAACGTTGCAATTCTCCCCAAGGTGCCTTCATTGCAAATGGAGGTGTAGAGTCAGAAATGATAAAGTAATTCATCTCAATGCCTTTGGGGGTAAAAGGCTGATAATCACTAGGATAAGATGTTAGATTAATTTTACTTTTCTCTGCAGTATTGTAACGCTGAGCAAATTTGGCTTTTCTTACCAAGATCTCCTCATTACCTGTTTCTGGACAAATATTTTGTACTACCCAATCACCGGTTTTTGCTGGTTCTGAAACTGTTTCAACCCCTTCGCCTTTAATTATTGTGGTGATGATCTCACCTTCTTTGGCTGGTCTTGCTAGTACAGGCTTTGTTTTAATTGCAACACCTGTGATCCCTGCTTGCTGAGCCTGAGTAAAGTAAGCTACGCGTTCTTTTTGTGGTAATTGAGAAAGGTCATTAGCAAATACAAATGAAGGAATTAAGGTTAAGCCTATTAATAGTATTTTTGTTCTATTTTTCTTATAGGTTTTATCGTTATTTGAATTACGGTTTTGTATATAGAAAGACATTGAATTATTTCCTGATAGATATCATCCGTATTTAATACGTTGTTTAAGCTTGTAACATTAAACCGATTATGGCAGGAAATAAAACAATGGCACGAGTAAAATCAGTTACCTAATCGAGAAAAGATCAAAAAATCGAGAGATCTCACAACTTATAAAAGAGAACATGTAATTAAGAGAAAAAAGGTTCAAGTTATTAAATAAGGCGTTAGGATGTCTCTCATTAGGTCTATTTAATTAAAAGGAATTACTTATGCAAATAATTTACCCTGACGATTATTCAAAAACAGGCAAACCTGATGAAGCCTTTGAACAGGAATATCTTTGTGCTCAAGCGCTAAATATTCATTGTTTGTTACTCTCGTCAGAAGATATGGCATTAGGTAAATATAAGTTTTCACATCCTTTTAAATCAGATTCTCCCGTTATTTGGCGTGGATGGATGCTAAATAAAGACGAATATCAACAGTTATATCATGCTGTTAATACTCATGGTGGGCAAATGCTTGAAACCCCTGAGGATTATATTCAAAATCACCACATAACAGGTTGGTATGAAGCGTGTAAAGAGTTCACACCAAAAACAGTGTTCACAACTGAGAATACTGACTTTAAAAGTTTAACTAGCCTACTTCAATGGCCAGCCTACTTTGTGAAAGACTATGTGAAATCTTTAACAACCACGAGAGGTTCTATTGCCAAAAATGCTAATGAAATTAAAGAGATACTAAAACTTATTGCACAGTTTAGAGGTAATGTTGAAGGTGGTGTAAGCCTTCGCTATGTTGAGGAATTTCTTAATGATAGTGAGCGTCGATATTTTGTTTTAAATAAGAAAATATTCTCTGCTGATGATGAAATTCCTGAGTTTGTGAAGAAAGTAGCACAACAAGTAAACACGCCTTTTTATTCCATTGATGTAGTCAAAAATACAGAGGGAAAATTGCGATTAGTTGAAATTGGCGATGGACAAGTTTCCGATATTAAAGAGTGGTCAGTTGAAAATTTGACTAAGTCTTTTCTCTTATCTGGTATCTGATGTTTTATGTTCCAACAACTATGCAAACAATATAAAAATATAAAGACCTCAATTAACTAACAATACTCAGTATTTTGAAGTCTTTATATATAAAATCAATATCTAACAATAAGTATCAAAACAAGGTTAAAATAGATATTTAAAGCGGATACGGGCACCGTAACGATCTTTATCACTGCTATGCACATTAATATTGTCTTTACCATCTATACGTGAATAATAAGCACCTAAATAGGTTTTAAAATTATCCATATCTAAAATATTTGGCAGTTCATAAGAAGTAAATACAGTGTTGATATTGTACTTGCCAGGATTGAGCGTTAAATAGGAGTCATTTTGACCACTGCTATTTTCGCTTTTTTGATAGTAAGCTTTGATATCATTATGAGCATAAATATAACCAAGTTGAAATTTGTGCCATAAGACATTACTACCAATAGAAAAATCATTTTCACCTTTAGCATCAAGATAAGCAGCACTTAAATTTGCAACAATGCCATTAATAGGATCATCAGTTAAAGTGTCCCATTTTACAGTTAAGCCATAACCTGTACGTTGCGATTGATCTTGAAATTTTCCATTTTCATCATCATAGCCATAGGCTTTACTTATTACGTTTGCTTCTATCGCACTTGCAATTGTTAAGTTATCTTTTTGCCATGCAACAACAGGTCGCATATAAATAACATTTTTACGATTATCAAGTTTACGCCCGTGATACTCACCATCTTTGAAAACAGAAGTTCCATCTTCAACTAAAGCATTTAGCTCAAAATACCAGTCGTTGTAATGAGTGTTAACCATCATGCTACCACCATCACTACTACGACCACGCCCCTCTTTCATCATATAGATATAGCCAAAACCATCACCATATAAATCATTTGCTGTATTACCTGAATACTCAACAAATGTATCTTGATTCAGTGGGAACATATCGTAAGCTTCATAGCGACCAATTTTATATTGCCATTTATCACGTTGACCAAAGTAGAAAACAGCATCATCTAGATTCATTTTACCCGTCATGTCAGCCATTGGCTGAACACGAAAACCAGCATAATTACCGTTTTTTAATTCTCGTTCACCATCCACACCAATTAAAATACGCCCATTAAGAGACCATTTTTCATTATCATCAAAATCTTTTTGATTGCCGGGCATCATTCTCATCGATGTTAGTTGCCCTTTCTTACTAGCAGCATCGATATTATATTCCACGTCACCGTACAATTTGAGATCACCCCAACTTGTATTAGTAGAGAAAAAGCCTGTACCTTCTTTATTTTTCGTACTAGCAAACAAAGAGGATTGTTTTTGTTGGATTTCATTAAGTTGAGTTTGTGCAATGTTTACTTTTGCTTGAGCCTCATCAGATTGCTTTTCTAATATAGCAATGCGTTGCTCCATGTTGACAGTTGTAACATGATTCATTGCTTTCTTATCTTGAGATAAACTGTTGGAATTAATTAATTGCTCAAGGCGAGCCGCTTTTTGTTCTGCAGCACTGGCTCTAGCTTCCGCAGCAGTTGCACGTTGTTCAAGGGCATTTAACCTTGCTTCTATTGCACTTATGTCGGTTTGTGCGTTTGCGCATAATGGCGTAGCGAGTATTAAACTTATCACAACAGATAATGCTGTTACTTTCATTCGAATATTCCTAAGTTAGCAAATGTTGGTTTAACAGGTACAGCAAAGGCGGAACAATCAATTTAGTTAATCAATTGTTCTATCTAATGAGCGTATTGTTATTCGATAATATTATATAAATATCAATCGGTTATTCGCATCGTTATTTCTATTCTTAACAATAAATAAACCCATATCTTCATTACCTTGCCATTACTTTTACTGATTAACTTCCAGTATCATAAGTAAGACTATGTTTGAACTGGGGTACTTATTCTCGTTTAAGTACTTACAAACATTTATTATTTTGATTTGGTATTTGATTTATTGTTAATTCAGCATATCTCTGGTTTAAGTTTTCAAATTTTTTAATGGATTAACTAGCCTAAATAAAATAATCTTTAATATGGAACATTTCCATAATCATTTGTAATTTTTTTGAGGTTGGTAAAATAACCTAAAGAAAAAGACACAAATGATCATCAAAAATGGAGATGTAGAAAGAAAATAAAGTGACTTATTAAGTAAGGTTTAAACTAAGCAAAAGATAGTTAGGATCTGAAGAGAATAATTTTATAACGGTGTTATTAACTTCTATTATTTAGAAACCTTGCTATAAGGGGAAGCTAATACGGTGGAGGAGAATAAATAAAATGAGAAAGGCGAAGAACTGACAGAGGTCATATCATAATAACCTCTGTCTATCGTTATCATATTCTGCCAGGTTTACGTAAGGCTCTACGAAAGTAAGAAACTGGCATTTTAGGGCAAGTTTGTTCTTTTACTGCTGGATTGTTTTCCAAATCATCTTTGTCTATTTCATTATTTCTTCTTGAATTTTGTAACTGAGTATCTGTTTTATTCATCTTCCCTTTCCTCTGAGATCAATGCCTCATTAATAGCTTCAATTTTCTCAACTGCTTCATTAAGAATAGAAGCAATACGTCCTGCTCTTTCCACAGAGAGCTCTTTTAACACTAATTTATGGCGTAAAACGGCTTTTAATTTACCAACAGCAGATTCAATTTCCTCAGAAACACCACCTGCGTTTTGAGATAAATCTCTCGCATAAGCCAGTTTTCTTTGAATATTGGCATCTATTTCCTGGTGCTCTGCTAAAAATGCAGTGCCTTCAGGTGTAATGCTGTAGTTTTTACGGCCTTTTTCAGCAATCGTAGCAACTAATAGATCTTGCTCTTCAAGTAGCGTTAGCGTTGGATAAATAACACCTGGGCTAGGTACATATAATCCTGAAGACGCCTCATCTATTTCTTTAATAATTTCATAACCATGGCTTGTTTTTTTCGAGATCATGCTAAGTAACAGAACTCGTAAATCACCATGATCAAACATACGTTTTAATTGGCGACCTTGGCCTTTTCCTCTGCCACCACATCCACGACCACGTTGTTTACCTTGACTTTCAGAATCATGCTCACCATGACAACAATCACTATGGCCTTTGTGTCCATGACCATGTTCACCATGACGGCATTCACCACGGCTTTCATGTCCGTGACCGTGTTCACCATGGCAACATTCACCACGGTTTTCGTGTCCGTGACCGTGTTCACCATGACAACAATCACTATGGCCTTTGTGTCCATGACCGTGTTCACCATGGCAACATTCACCACGGCTTTCATGTCCATGACCGTGTTCACCATGATTTTCTTGGTGTCGGCTATGTTTGCCTTTACCACCACAACGCCCTTTTCCGTGACCATGTCCATGACTGCCATGTTCGCCATTATTAGCACGTTGTTGATAAAGTGAGTTTAATGCTCGAATCATCATAAATATTCCCTCATTGTTTTAGATATATCGAATTTATGTAATGCAATATAATCCGATATATCTAAATGATCAAGCTTTAGATATATCTAAATATGCATCTAAATCGTTTCTCTTATTAACAATATGATTTATCTATGATTAAATTTTTCAAACATGGGAGTAATTATGAATGATTATCATTCTCTAGTTTGCTTTTATGTGCTATCAGTGAAGATAAATGTAGGTAATTAGCAAAAAAGAATAAAAAATAACGTTTTTAGTTTGAGATATACACGAAACAAAAAACAGATTTAGAAGATAATAAGTGACAATGTCACCTATTATCTATTTAAAAAAAGCGAAGATAATGGCTAATAACCCACTACTTCGCTTTTAATAAAATAAGATATCTCTATTTATCTAATGCGGATAAAACCACTTTCTTAATATATTGATATCCGGCTTCAATCTGTTGTTCATCACAGGTTTCAGTACTTTTTATAGTCAACTGCAACAAGTTTAAGTGTTTGATAGTTTCCCATTCATTGTTATCAAAATCGCATTCAGAACAAAACTGCGCTGGTGCATTATCGCTATTGCGAGCACAAAGCGTTAACAAACTCAAATCTTGTTTATGATGACTTTTTATAACCAAGTTTTCATAGATTATTTTATTAAGGTCATTTTGCGTTTCTAAATCCTTATTTCCTTTTCTTACAATCGCAAAATTTAATTTATTAAAGTCAGATGCAGATAAAACACGAATATAATAGTGCTCACCTTCTTTTTCGAAAGCCGCTGCGTGATTAAAAAATTGCTCAAGTTTGACGCGCGTCTCCCATTGAATTTGGGCATATTTTCCATATCCAGAAGAAGTAAAAGGATAGAGTTGATGCACACTCCACATCGACGCTACAGCTGGTGCGGATTGAATACCATCAATTTTAGGAACATCATCCGCTTGCTCTGGGCATAATCTAGGGGGATTGGTTAAAAAGCGACTAATACGTGCATCTTTAATACATACTACACCCGTAGGATATGGTGAAAATCCAGCTTGAAACGGTTCAAAAGAGACTGAATCAGCGAGAGAAAGTTGTGTGATACTTTCATATATTTCGGGTGTCAACTCAAGTAATGGAGCTTCTTTTTTTAATTTCTTACACAGAATCTGATAAGGAATAAGATCGTAATTATCATCAAGAAATAAGCTTTTCATATAACCAAATTGAGATGCATCAATATGGATATAAAATGAATTGTTGTATTTTTCCTCGCACTCTTTTCTTAGTTCAAAAAGTGGCTTTAACTTATCAACACTACCATAAGACGGTGCGCCTAATATTCCTATAACACCGAGAATTGGCTCACCTTGTTCAATCAGACGAAAAACAATACTGCGTGTTTTTTCAATATCAGTTTTAAATGTTTCATCAATAGGCAATGCAATAAGGTTGTCATACCCTAACCCAAGTATATCCATTGCTTTTTTCCAAAATTCAAACCGGGAAACTGGAACAAGTAGTTTTCCTAAATGCATTGTTTTGGTCATGCCCGTCCCTCGGCATGTTAAATGACTAACATCATCAAAAATCCCGCGATCATTGAGTTGTTCGCTTATTGCTAAAATATCTGTGACAGACATATTGAATAACTCAAATGCTTTTTTATCTGCAACCAAATCTCGTGATTTTGGATGGCGAGCAATTGCCATAGGTAATGTTTTTAAATTTCTGAGCGCCCACAATATTTCATAGCAAGCAAGAGTATGGCTTGTTGTGATATGACCAAATGCATCTTCGGATGAAAAACCAATTAACTTACAGAGATCATCTGTAATTTTCTTTTCTTGTTCTTTTAGTAAAGGGGAATGGTTATTAAAAACATTATCTGAATTGTATACTAATGCAGAAAGATAACCGAATTTCGCCAGTTGCATCACTTGTGAATGATGATGGGAAAAATAAGGTTCAATATCAGATTGATTATAACTATTTTGCTGTTTTAAAGTCTCTAAAATACTTTCATAAGCATTATCTACTGCTTTTTTTTCAATAGTATTACTTTTTATTTTAGCGTCTAAACTATCGCTATTATTTCTTTTCACTTTATTTTCTTTAGGAAAAGAATACTCACTATTCATTAATATTTTTGCCATCTCTCGATGATAACATGTAAGGGTATCAACGGTTCGGGTATGGTATACACGCTCTGTAGCACTCAGACAGGTTTGTTTGTAATTTGCCATCATCGCACCTATATATAAATTTTTATTATCTGTTTTAATGAGAATTATGTTTATTGATCGTTAATAATTAACCTTTATTCAAATGATATACTACATGATGAGTAAGAATCTTCTTTATTTTATTGATATTAGTTAATATTTTTCCAATTTAATTTAAGTAACTCACACTTTGAAGATAAATGATTTAGCTTTATTTGTTAGTTTCTTTAACTTATTATCAATTTTGATTTAAGTTATATTCCTATGGATGTGATATTATTTTTGCTAAGGTCAATATTTAAACCCGCTCTAATTAGAATCAATGAATAATTCTATCGTTTAATATCTATTATAAAGAATAGATATTAAATCACTTATCTAAAATAGGGTTTTATTTATTTAATTGTAATTCATTTTTTCTTCAATATATAAAAAAACACATGAAATATTGAACATGTGTTTTTCGGAATATTCGCTTTTTAGGAAGGAAAATAATTTCTTACTCTTATATCAAATAAGCTTTAAGCGCTCTTTTTTTCACTCTCTTTCGTTATAAGGCAAGATTTCAAGCATCACTTTACCAATTAAATCACCAGACTCCATTAATTGATGTGCTTTTCCCACTTCTTTTAATGGGAAAATAGCATTAATGATAGGCTTAACTTTTCCTTCAGCAATAAATGGCCACACTTGTTGTTTTAGTTCTTGCGCTATTTGTGCCTTCTCTTCTATTGAGCGAGATCGCATCGTTGAGCCAGTATGAATTAAACGCTTAATCATCATTGGCATCATATTTAAATTTTGAGGCAATCCTTTCATCATACCCACTTGTATAACGCGCCCAAATTTGCCAGCAACTTGATAATTCTTTTCTACGTAATCCCCACCAATAATATCAAGGATGACATCAACACCTTTCCCTTCAGTTAAAATGGGAATTTCTTTAGCAAAATCGACTTGTTTGTAGTTGATGACATAATCAGCGCCGAGATCACGAGCTACGGCTGCTTTTTCTTCAGAGCCAACTGTTGTATAAACTATCGCGCCTATTGTATGAGCCAGCATTATGGCTGTTGAACCAATTCCCGAGGTTCCACCATGAATAAGAACAGATTCACCTTGTTTTAGTTTTCCTAACTGGAATAAATTAGCCCAGACGGTAAAAAAATTCTCAGGCAATGCGGCTGCTTCAATATCCGTTAAATTCATTGATGGTAATGCGATGTCTTCATGCGCAATACAGTATTGAGCATAACCACCACCAGCAACTAAAGCACAAACTCTATCTCCCAGTTGCCATTTAGTGCAGTTTTCACCTAATGCGACAACTTCTCCAGCAACTTCAAGACCCGGAATAGGTGAAGCATCAGCTGGTGGCGGATAACTACCTTGGCGTTGAAAAATATCAGGACGATTAACACCAGAAGCGGCAACTTTGATCAAAAGATAATGTGGAGGAACTGAAGGTATCGGTGATAATTGAGGTTGTAATTTATCTATATCACCAGGCCCTGTGATGGCAATTTCTAACATATCCGCAGGTAAAGCAGTTGTTTTCATCATATACTCCCATTTTATTTAGCCACACTCGGAATTTAATGATAAATAAGTAAAATCAACACCCTATTTCTGATTTTAATCAGGGTATTGGCTTATGAAACAACAAATTACTTAAGTGTATTTAAGAAAGGTTATAACCAACCTTGCTTCTGATGTTGTATGCAAATCGGGCACAATTTTGCTTCTGGCGTCCATGATAAAAAAGCTAAACGGCATTTTTCACAGTGAGCATCATAATAATGATAGTGTGTGGGTTCGTTATTTTTAGCAACTTGTTCATTAACATGAATAGATTTAGGAAAACAAACCACTTCACAGCTCATGCAACCTGTACAGCGCTTTTCATCGAGTGTAAATATATTATTTTCAAGTTCAATCGCACCTTCATCACACACTTTGGCACAGGCAGAACAAAGAATACAACTGTCTTTATCTAGCTGAATTTGGAACCAACTGTCTTCAGGATAAAGTTGTTTTCTTGCATTCAATCCTGTTCTTACTTGATTTTTATTAAGTGGTTTTTCATCTAGTTTTTGACGAAAAAGCATAAAGCGACGCCCACTATCAATGTCAGTAGGCTCTGTGATTATTAATTGCCAAATAGGCTCTTGTAACGTTTTTAATTGAAGATTTAAGTTTGCTAAAACAGGAAGCCATTTATCCACTAAAGGCTGTGCTATCTTCATGCCTCTAATTTGATATTGACGATGCCATACTAATAATTCTTCTGTACTTGCTAATGGTTCATCGTAATTAACAACAAGGTAATTATCTTGGTGTGTTCTTTCATGAGGCGCAATATTTTCTATCGCATCAACAGGACAGGTAAATAGACAATTACCACATTGAAAACAGAGTTCATTGTCTATTTTTACATCTAAGTGAGCAAAAGTGATAGCGCCCACAGGGCAAACTTTGGAGCAACTATCACATAGGCTTTGTTTGAGGCGTTTTCTAACACATTTATCATTAATAATTGGTTCAGGAGGAAGATCCACCTTAATAAAACGCCTCATACATCACTACTCCACTACTTAACAATAAAGAATGCAAAACGATTAAGAATTTCTGCAATCAGTATTATTGCGCTACTTGCTAACACCATACGCAATCCTGAAGTAAATACAGCATTACGATATTTCCATACGCTGTATCCCATCATTAAAATACCAAAAACTGACATAAGCCATGCAGATATTCTTAATCCGAATGTTTCATTATACGCAATGATAGGCGTATGAGGGAACGTTATTGCATCATTTGTTGAAATGACTGCTGACATCCATTCTAAATAGAACGGTTGTACAGCCATACGTATTGTTACAGCAAGGAAAACAACTACTAATGCACTTATTACAACTTTTTTTGCTAATTCATCATTCACAAATGCTTTAACACGAAATGCAGTTATTGAAAGTGCAATAACTGCACCTGCTGCAAATAATGCCCCTATAAACATAAAATAGGTATTTGCATGCATCCATGTCAGCATTGAGGTGTTGTAATACAGAGACGCCATGCAGAATATATCGATAATGCCAAGTAAACCAATAATTGCCAGTATGGTTCTATTCATATGCCCTTTTATCAAAATAACTAAGGTATAAAGGCATAGTGCACCAAGGTAAATTGCAGCAAATATGATTTCACGACTTAGCCATGATGAAGATATATGGCGTAATGCATGAAAAGCATTCCAAGGATATCCCATGTGTAAAGTTGATGCTAATAATCCTAAGCAACCTAAAATAGCGGCTGTTAATAGCACAGGACGCATAGCAACAGCTGCTCTTTTATTACCAATTTCTTTTTCTAACCAACAAAAATAAAGTGCGGTGAAAATAGTCACACCCACAGAACTTTGGACGAACAAAGTAAAGGTAACTAATGGCCATTCACTCATGCTTTAACTCCTCCCTTTTTCGCCGCGCCAGTATGAGGTTTAATCACTAAATTCGGATTTGTCATCGTAAAATCAGGTAACCCTTGAACTTGACTTAAATGTCCATATTTGGCTCTTAGATCTTTAATTTTGCCAAACTTAATCGCATTTAGCGGGCAGGTATCAACACAAATTGGATTTTTGCCTTCGGCTAATAAATCGATACAAAAATCGCATTTTGACATTTGTCCGGTTTCTTCATTCATTTGTGGTGCACCGTAAGGACATGACCAAGCACAATATCCACAACCGACACATTTAGAAGTATCCACCCGAACAATACCGTCACCTTCACGCTTATGCATTGCTGTTGTCGGGCAATTTTTCACACAAACAGGTGAATCGCAATGGTTACAAGATATGGTTAATGTATAAGCAAAAACATTATTAACCAGACCGCCTTGTCCTGTTGGAGCAAATCCACCGCCTTTTACTTCATATATACGGCGGAAACGACGTCCTACTTCTAAGTTATTTTTGTCTTTACATGCCACTTGGCAAGCTTTACAACCAGAGCAACGAGAGGAATCAATAAAGAAACCGAGCTGTTCATCACTCACTGGTCCATATTCTTTAAAGTTACTCATGCTTTGGCTACCTCAACTAAAACGGTTAAATGCGAGTTACCATGGGCTAATGGTGTCATTCGTGTTGATGTTAAAACATTAGGGCATCCACCATGATCAACACCATTTTCATCAGGTGTCCACCATGCACCGGCTTGCAAGCCAACCACACCAGGAATAATGCGTTGTGTAACTAATGCTGGAATTTGAGTTATTCCTCTTTCGTTATAGACACGCACCATATCGCCATTTTTAATACCTCTATTTTCAGCATCAATTGGATTTATCCATACCTCTTGGCGTTGTGCTTCTTGTAACCAAGGATTGGCATATTGTGTTGAGTTGGCACGGTTTTTCCCTTTCCAAGTTAGCATTTGCAATGGATATTTTGCTGTTAACTTATCTTCAGGGCCTTCAATAGCAGGTACATAATGAGATAATGCCGGAATATCCGGATTATTCATGTCATACAGACGCTTAGAGAAAATCTCAATTTTCCCTGATGGTGTTGGGAATGGATTATTCGCAAAGTCATTGATATTTTCTTCAAAGGCAACAAAAGGTTCATCTTTGAAAAGATAACGACGTGTTTTTACTAGCTCTTCAAAATTAGGGAAGTCAGGTCTATCTTGGAAACGCTCTTTATTAGTATCAACAAGATGAGCTATCCACTCTTTTTCACTTCGACCTTCAGTAAACGCCTCTTTTACTCCCATTTTTTCTGCTACGTCTGTTATCCACTCATAATCAGAACGACGCTCAAAAGCTGGCTCAACCACTTTTTCAGACAGAAGAAAATAGTTACCCGTTCCCCATGTATTACCAATGTTCCAACGCTCTAGAAAACTGGTTTCAGGTAAAACGAGATCGGCATATTTTGCAGATGGAGAGAGATATAAATCACTAGCAACAATAAATTCAACTTTTGAATCATCAGCTAATAATTTAGCTGCTGCATTTACATCAGGGTTTTGGTTAACTAAATAGTTACCTGCTAAAGAAAATATCATTTTGATATTGGTATCGAGTTTATCAACACCTAAAAGACCATCTTCAACACGTACTTGGCTTGCATCATCAACTGCTTGCATCCAATTCATGATGGAAATTTGCGCTTTAATTGGGTTCTTCCCAACATTCGGTCCACGCATAGATTGACGATTACCAATACCGCCGTAACCGGCCGCCCATGCCCCTTTTTTACCCACATTTCCAGTAATTGCAGCGAGTAATGTTGAACCACGAGCACTACGCTCACCACAAATATGGCGTTGAGGTCCCCAACCTTGAATTAAGGCTGCTGGTTTTGTCATTGCATATTCGCGTGCGAGTTGACGAATGGTATTTGCAGGCACTCGAGTGATTTTCTCTGCCCATTCAGGTGTTTTTTCTATTCCATCTTTTTGCCCCGTTAAATAAGCCACTAAGGACTCATTAGCAGGAACACCTTCTGGCATATGTTCTTCATCAAAACCAATAACATATTTATCAATAAAAGGTTTGTCATGAAGGTTTTCGGTAACAATGACATACATCATTGCATCCATTAAGGCATTATCGGTTGTTGGTAAAAGAGGGATCCATTGATCAGCAAGAGATTGTGCCGTATCTGAATAACGAGGATCGACCACAATAAACTTGGTACCTTTATTTTTCATTTTTTGAAAATAATGGTTTGTATGACCAAAAATGGTTTCATTAGGGTTATGACCCCATAAAATCACTAGTGGTGTATCTTCAAGTGTATCAAGTGAACTGCCTGTTTTGGATATACCGTAAGTATAAGGAGTAACTTTGACCGTATTCCCTAAGCTAACAGAGTGATAATAAGGTAAGTATCCACCTGTTAAATTGAAGAGTTTCTTCATCATGGTATCACCAGAGAAGATCCCCCCTGTTACAGCGGTATTGACGGTTAAGAAGCGACTTGCTGCACCATATTTTTCGGTTAAACGCGTAATATTTTCTGCAATAAGCGTTGTGGCTTCATCCCATGAAATACGTTCAAATTTACCTTCACCACGTTTACCCACGCGTTTCATTGGGTATTTTAGTCTGTCTGCATGATAAGAGAATTTACGATAACCTCTGCCACGTACGCACGCTCTCATAATAGGCATTGATTCATCTAGCTCATTATCAGGTCTTGTTGTGATCCGAGTGACAATCCCTTCTTTTATATGGGCGCGAATATCGCACTTACCACCACAGTCAAAAGTACTACATGTTGCTACAACGGTAGCTGGGTTTCCGTCCATTTTTGCAATTGGTAAACTTTCATCTACGTTAGCTTGTGCATTTCGTGCGAAAAATGGCACTGTCACTAATGCAGCACTCGTTTGAACAAAGTGGCGACGACTTAGCGACATCATCCCTTTGTTTTTCTCACTTTTTTCTATTTTTTTCATTGGTTTATCATTCTCACATAACAACTCTCATCAGTAAAAATGATAGAATATAGTGGTAAACCCTCATTGATGTACATCAACACCACTAAAGAGGTAATAGAATGTTTCAATATTCCGCACTTCTTTGCCGATCACCCACTTTTTATAAGGAAAAGCTAATTCAAGGTAGCATTAAGTTGCATCAAAAATACATTTAGTTAACTTTACCTAATTTTTTGTTATAAAAATAAAGAGTTATGCAAAAAACACGAATTTAAGGTAAAGCCGTAAATAAAATGTCAATATAAAGATAGAAAATATTGAAGCGCCTCTTCATTTTTGGCTTTTGACAAGGATAATTTAGTAATAGCACTATGACTTCGTTAGAAAATCGAATAATATACCAATTGAGTATAGGGTTAGCGCAAATTGTTCTAAATAGACCTTTAAGCAAAACATTGTTTTTATCAAGATACATGTTTTGTTACATTCAGAATTATTTCCACACGTATCGTTATTCCCCTTACTAATTACTGCAATATGTGTTAAAATTGACGCATATCAATATTTTTATTTGTAATGAGCAAGCTTATGATCCCAGAAAAACGCGTCGTTCGCCGAATCCAATCTGGCGGTTGTGCAATCCATTGTCAGGATTGCAGTATTAGCCAGCTCTGCATCCCGTTTACTTTAAACGAGCATGAGCTTGATCAACTCGATAATATTATCGAGCGTAAAAAGCCCATCCAGAAAGGTCAAACCTTGTTTAAAGCAGGTGATGAGCTGAAATCACTTTATGCCATACGTTCCGGTACAATTAAAAGTTATACCATTACGGAAGAAGGCGACGAGCAAATAACAGGATTTCATCTTGCTGGTGATTTGGTTGGCTTTGACGCCATTATTAATACTGAACACCCAAGTTTCGCACAAGCTTTAGAAACTTCTATGGTTTGTGAAATTCCATTTGAAACGTTGGATGACCTGTCAGGTAAAATGCCTAACTTACGTCAACAAATGATGCGCCTAATGAGTGGTGAAATCAAAGGTGACCAAGAAATGATCTTACTGCTATCGAAAAAGAATGCAGAAGAGCGTCTGGCTGCTTTTATTTATAATCTCTCCCGTCGTTTTGCACAACGTGGTTTTTCTCCTCGTGAATTCCGTTTAACCATGACTCGTGGTGATATCGGTAATTACTTAGGTTTAACCGTTGAAACGATTAGCCGCTTACTTGGCCGCTTCCAGAAAAGTGGTATGTTAAGTGTTAAAGGCAAATACATTACTATCGAAGATAGTACACTGTTAAGTGAACTTGCAGGTAAGCTTCCTTCATCAGCTGAAGTTTAATTTGTTACATTTCACATGCTAATTTTATAACGGGGCACACAAATTTGTGCCCCGTTTTCTATTTTATGCTATTGAATTTTATCTTCTTGGGTTATCTTTAAATTGTAGATGGATAAATCCAGCCCTAAAGAGGATATTACAATGGAAAAATATCAAAACCTTCTCGTTGTCATTGATCCTAACCAAGATGACCAACCGGCACTTCGTCGTGCTGTCTATATCGTTCAGCGTAATGGTGGGCGGATAAAAGCTTTTCTACCTGTTTATGATCTCTCTTATGACATGACAACCCTTTTATCTCCCGATGAACGCAATGCAATGCGTAAAGGTGTTATCAGCCAAAAGGCGGCTTGGATCAAACAACAAGCACGCTATTACCTTGAAGCCGGTATAGAGATTGATATCAAAGTCATTTGGCATAATCGCCCTTATGAAGCAATCATTGAAGAAGTCGTCGCGCATCAACATGACTTGCTGATTAAAATGGCTCATCAACATGATAAATTAGGTTCACTTATTTTTACTCCGCTTGATTGGCAATTGCTTAGAAAATGCCCTTGCCCTGTTTGGATGGTCAAAGATAAAGAGTGGCCTGAATACGGTACTATCGTTGTTGCCGCAAATTTATCAAATGAAGAATCTTATCATGACGCGCTTAATCTCAAACTGATTGAGCTAACAACCGACTTATCTCATCGCATACAAAAAGATCCTGATGTCCATTTACTTAGCGCCTACCCTGTTGCACCTATTAATATTGCGATTGAGTTACCTGATTTTGATCCAAATCTTTATAACAATGCATTACGTGGTCAACATCTTATTGCGATGAAAGAGCTGCGCCAGAAATTCTGTATCCCAGAAGAGAAAACACATGTTAAAGAAGGATTGCCAGAGCAAGTGATCCCTCAAGTTTGTGAAGAGCTAAACGCTGGGATTGTTGTTTTGGGTATTTTAGGAAGAACTGGCCTATCCGCTGCATTCTTAGGAAATACAGCCGAACAACTTATCGACCATATTAAGTGTGATTTATTAGCAATTAAACCGGATGGTTTTACCTGCCCTATTACTGTTGATAGCGATCACGATTAAACTTTTTGCTTTGTATACCAATAAAATGCCAATTGATTAATATTCAATTGGCGTTTTATTTCGCCTATATTTTTTCATATTCTTATCACTATTTGATGAATAAATAGAGTAAATTTAATATCATTATAAATACTTAAAAATAGTAAATTAGTTAATAACTGTTATCATTTAACTTAGGATAAAAAAAAAAGGATTATAAAAATGACGTTATCACTTATCTCTTTAATTATTATAATTTTTATCCCACTTTATTGTATCTATACAAACAATAGTATTATTAAAAATCATAATCGTGTACGACAGGCTTGGGCCGATGTAATTACACAACAACGCCAAAAATCTTTAATTATTCCGAAAATCGAGTCTCTGGTAAAAGAACATAAAGAATTTGAATCCTTGACGCTTCTTGATTTAACTCAAATGCGTAGCGCTGCTGTAAAATTAACAGATTTACCTAGTAACATTACATCTCATGATTTAGACAATTTTCAACATCACTTCCAACACATGCTGAAAAATATGAATGTCGTGGTGGAAAATTATCCAGAGTTAAAATCCATTGATCTTTATTGTAATTTAGCTAATGAAATTTCAAATCAAGAAGATAATGTTGGGGCCGCAATCCGTGTTTATAACAGCAATGTAGCAACATTTAATTCTTGTATCGAAGTATTTCCCAATCATTATATTAATAAGGTATTCACGAAAAAAAGGCTTGCAACGCCTTTTGAACATAAAACATCATCATCTGAAATAGGTTTTACACCTACATTCTAAATAAACAGAGACATTTAGGTACCTATTTTGCTAAATTTAAAAAATGCGAAGATTGTTCAAAACTTAAGTCTTTTAGAACAAAGACTAAAATATCAACAAAGTTATCAAGAGTTTACAGAAACTGTATTATCTATTAAAAAATTAAAACCTAAACGTTTTTATTACATTGCTGTTTTTCTCTTTACATTAGGTTTTACGCTTCTTTTTATTAGCTTCATCGATATACATTTTATAGTGTGTGGTTTATGTGTATTTATTCTCTCTTTGTTCGGTGTTTTTTATTATGGATGGCTATTTGTTGCTATTAGTAGCAAACTTGATGATATCAGTGCTGAAATTTATCAAAAATGGGGACTACTTGATCTTAACTTACACTGCATGCCAATAAAAAATGGCTATGTCAGTTCAATTATAAATGATTTTGAGGAATTAAAGCGAGGTAACGATTCAAGAACAATCACACTAGAATATCAATCCATTGATAATAATAATAAAAAGTTCTATTTTTATGAAGGCGAATTTATTGAACGAGATTTAGCCACTAAAAAAGAAGTCTATACACATTATCGTTGTGGCATGATATTTCATTTTCCCCCTCGATTTAAAAATATTTTTATTATTAGTGAAGGTAAAACACCTTACAAAATACCTTATAAATTGGCATTGCATCAATTTAATCAACAATTCTCTTTAGGCGCTCAAGACCAACATCAACTTGCTAAATTTTTAAAACCATCAATTGTCGAAGCAATACTTAATTTAAGTGATAACTTCATCCATCTTAATATAGAAATTAATGCTAAAGGAATGATATGTATTAGTTCTGATGATTCTGATGCTTTGATCTATACAGCGGACTCTAATATAAACTCACCAGATGTATTTCTAGATGAATTAAATAAAACCACTTATAAACTTCCCAAAGTTTATCAATATATAGAGCTCTATAATATATTGTTAAAGTATTCAGAAGATAATTTTTAAAGTGCCATTAAAAAAGCCAGTCAAATAATTTGACTGGCTTTTTACTATTCGCTATTTGTATCTATTACAGCGCTTTTAAAATTGCATCCACACTGGCTTTAGCATCACCAAACAACATTTGTGTATTCTCTTTAAAGAACAGTGGATTTTGAACCCCTGCATAACCTGTATTCATTGAGCGTTTAAACACAATAACATTCTGCGCTTTCCACACTTCTAATACTGGCATACCTGCAATTGGGCTGTTTGGATCATCTTGTGCCGCTGGGTTTACTGTATCGTTAGCACCAATAACTAAAACGGTATCAGTGTCAGAGAAATCATCATTAATCTCATCCATTTCTAATACAACGTCATAAGGTACTTTAGCTTCTGCTAACAACACATTCATATGGCCCGGTAAACGCCCTGCTACTGGGTGAATACCAAAACGCACTTTCACACCACGTTGGCGCAATTTCTCAGTAATATCATGTACAGGATATTGTGCTTGAGCAACCGCTAATCCGTAACCCGGAGTGATAATAACTGATGTGGAGTTTTTCAGCATATCAGCCACTTCTTCAGCGGTTGTTTCGCGGTATTCACCCATTTCACTTTCTTCTGTTGACGCTGAGCCGTCAGTACCAAATCCACCGGCTATTACGCTAATAAAAGAGCGATTCATCGCCTTACACATAATATAAGAAAGGATAGCACCTGAAGAACCTACTAATGCACCTGTTACAATTAACAGGTCATTACTTAACATAAAGCCCGCAGCAGCCGCAGCCCATCCTGAGTAAGAGTTCAGCATCGAAACAACAACTGGCATATCCGCACCACCAATTGATGCAACTAAATGCCAACCAAATGCTAAGGCAATCACAGTCATTACGATGATTAAGAAAACTTGTAAACCAACGCTGTCAGTTTTAACAAACCAAACCATCAATAAGAAAGAAACAACTAAAGCTGCAAGATTTAATTTATGGCGATTAGGTAACATCATCGGTTTAGATGACATTTTTCCACTTAATTTACCATAAGCGACAATTGAACCCGTAAATGTAACAGCACCAATGAAGATCCCTAAAAAGACCTCCGTTAGGTGAATATTCACCATTATAGGATCCATTGCCGTATTGTGGTCAAGATAACTGTTAAAACCGACTAAAACCGCCGCTAAACCTACAAAACTGTGTAAGATTGCGACCAATTCTGGCATCTGAGTCATTTCGACTTTTTTAGCTAAACGAATACCAATAACGGCACCGATTACCATTGCAATAATGATCCAACCTACATTGCCAGCATAAGGCCCGAAAATGGTTGCGAACAGTGCAATTGCCATCCCTGCAATACCAAAGTAATTACCTTGTTTAGAGGTTTCATGCTTTGATAAGCCGGCAAGGCTGAAAATAAATAATATTGCGGCGACAATATATGCCGCTGTAACAACTCCGCTGGACATAATTGTCTCCCTTATCCTTTACGGAACATTTTCAACATACGTTGAGTAACAGTAAATCCACCAAAAATATTAATACTCGCAATCAATATTGCGATAAACGAAAATAGGCTAACCCAGCCACCACTACCAATTTGGAGTAAAGCACCGACGACGATAATGCCTGAAATTGCGTTTGTAACTGACATTAATGGTGTGTGCAATGAATGACTTACATTCCAAACAACGTAATAACCTACAACACATGAAAGTGCGAATACCGTAAAGTGAGATAAAAACTCTTTCGGCGCAACATTTGCAAGCCATGCAAACAATAAGAAAGCTATCGCTAATAAACTGTATTTCTTCCAAGGTGAAACTGGTTTAGCAACGGGCTTTTCTTGTGGTTTTGCAGTTGGAGCTGCTTTAGGTTGTGCGGAAACTTGAATTGGTGGCGCGGGCCATGTTACTTCACCAGCACGGATAACGGTCACACCACGAATAACAACATCATCGAAATCGATATTGATATTACCGTCTTTCTCTTTACACAATAATTTCAGTAGATTGACTAAGTTAGTACCATAAAGCTGAGATGACTGTGCAGGTAAACGAGCGGCTAAATCAGTGTAACCAATAATTTTTACGCCATGTTCTGTCGTAAAGACTTCATTAGGCACGGTATATTCACAGTTACCCCCATTTTGAGCTGCAAGATCAACAACAACGCTTCCCGGCTTCATCGAATCGACCATCTCTTTCGTTATTAAACGAGGAGCAGGTTTTCCTGGGATTAATGCCGTTGTAATGATGATATCAACATCTTTTGCCTGTTCTGCAAACAATGCCATTTCAGCATCAATAAATGCTTTTGACATTACTTTAGCATAACCATCACCACTACCAGCTTCTTCTTTAAAATCAAGCTCAAGGAATTCAGCACCCATGCTTTGAACTTGTTCTTTAACTTCAGGACGAGTATCAAATGCACGAACAATTGCGCCGAGGCTTCCTGCCGCACCAATTGCAGCAAGACCTGCAACACCCGCACCAATAACCATCACTTTAGCTGGTGGTACTTTACCTGCCGCAGTAATTTGCCCCGTAAAGAATCTTCCGAATTCATGGGCTGCTTCTACAACGGCACGATAGCCTGCGATGTTTGCCATTGAACTTAACGCATCAAGGGATTGTGCACGAGAAATACGTGGCACACTATCCATTGCCATAACATTAATATTCTTTTCAGCTAACTTTTCGAGCAATGCCGCATTTTGCGCTGGCCAAATAAAACTCACCAGTGTCGCACCATCTTGTAGCAACGTTATTTCATTATCCAGCGGTGCATTTACCTTCAAAATAATGTCTGATTCCCAAACATTTTTAAGAGCGAGGATCTCGGCACCAGCTTCCTGATAAGCTTTATCTTCGAAGCTTGAAGCAATACCTGCACCATTTTCAACTGCGACTGTAAATCCTAATTTTATGAGTTGAGTCACTGTAGCTGGTGTAGCTGCAACCCTTGTTTCATTAGAAAGTCGCTCTTTGGGTATACCAATTCGCATAATTTTCCCTTCTTATCCATAGAGATCTGTTAAAACTTCTCCGTTAACTTCACATTCATGCAAAAAAAATGTTAAAAATAATAATATTCATGCCATTAATCGGAGCTCTAATAACCTACTGAAAATAAAACCAATAATCTATATCTGTGTAAAGCTAAAATTGAACTTAATTGGATCATTTTAGTCGAAAAGGCATATTTATGAATTATTCACTATATTCAGGTAAATATCTGGTAACATATACTGGTCATTTGACTCTGTGGTGATTCGCTAAATAAAATAATGCGACAAATGCTATTATTACATGTAATAATTAATCCCTATGTGATAAACCACTACGTTCAGCACATGACCAATATTAATTGCGCAAGGCGGAAGGATTTTGTATGAAGCTGAAAACCTCAGTCATCGCAGCAGCGATGTTGTCTTTAACTAATATCACTGTTGCGCAGGCTGCTCAGGAATTAACACCCGAACAAGCTGCAGAACTAAAACCATTTGAAAGAATTACAGTTATCGGTCGTTTTAACGCTATTTATGAAGCCGCTGATGCGGTATCTCGTCGTGCGGATAAAGTCGGTGCTGATAGTTTCTATATTCAAGGCCTAGATGATATTAGTGATAGTGGCAACATGAGTGTTACTGCTGATCTATACCATAAAGATGCACCCAAAGCAGAAGAAGAAAGCTATCGTGTTTTTCATGGCGTAACTGAATTACCAAAACCTGAAGCAATTCTGTTACAACCATTTGATACTGTTTCTATCCGTGGTTACTTCCCAACAACCCCTGATATTAACGATGCAATTGCAAAAGCGGCAGCTAAAAAAGGTGCTGCATCATTCTTTATTGTTCGTAACGTATCAACGAATGATGGTGGTAACCAAGAAGTAACAGCTTATATCTACAAAAAAGATGCACCTAAACGTGCTATTCAAGCACCAGAAGCTGTTGTTCCTTATGACTCAGATGCTGGTCGCGCACTTATTGCAGAAGGCGGAGCCGCTGCCAATAAAGTTGAAAAGCCAGGCCTTGCTTCAAACACTGACTTTGATAGAAGCGTAGGCGCATTTGCTGATACACAAACTTCAGGCGCAAGTGGTCGTTACACTGTAACTTTACCAAATGGTACTGAAATTCAAGAAGTTAATAAAGCAGCTGCTGCATTAATGGACCCTTTCGATACCATTACTTTTAGTGGATACTTTGTAAACTCACCAGAAATCTCGTATCAAGTTGCTAAGCGTGCAGCAGCAAAAGGCGCTAAGTTCTACCATATTACCAATGAATGGCAAAGTGATGGTGGTACAGTCACTATTACGGCAGACCTATTCAAGTAATAAAAATTTCTTATTGATAAAAACCTTGCTCCGGCAAGGTTTTTTTTATGCAAAATTTAATCAATCAGACATTATATTTGTAAAAGTGAATAATTTTTATGATTTAATGCATAGACAACCAACGCAACTCTCCGTAAAATCTCGCTGTTTTTTAGTGTTTTTATCTTTATTTAAATTTGAGATATTCATATTTATTCTATTTACTGACCAAAAAACAAGAAAATACGCTATTTATTTACAATTTTAATCATGTAGGTAATTATCCTTGAATAAGAAACTTGGCTTAATATCACTCACCGCATTAGTATTAAGCTCGATGGTTGGTGCAGGTGTATTCAGTTTGCCTCAAAATATGGCCGAAGTTGCCAGTCCTGCCGCATTGATTATTGGCTGGATAATAACAGGCATTGGTATCCTCTTTCTTGCTACCTCTTTATTACTCCTCTCTCGCCTTCGCCCTGATCTTGATGGTGGTATTTTTACCTATGCGAAAGAAGGATTTGGTGAGTTCATCGGTTTTTGTTCAGCGTGGGGCTATTGGGTTTGCGCTGTCGTTGCTAACGTTTCTTATCTAGTTATTGTTTTTGCTGCCTTTAGCTTTTTTACAGACACACCAGAAAACATTATTTTTGGCGATGGAAATACATGGCAAGCATTAATTGGAGAATCAATCTTACTTTGGGTTGTCCATTTTCTTGTTTTACGGGGTGTTCAAACTGCCGCCAGCATTAATTTAATGGCAACAATGGCAAAGCTACTTCCTTTAGGATTATTTGTTATTGTCGCCCTATTAGCTTTCAATATGGATATATTTACCCTTGATTTTAAAGGTGTAAATCTAGGTGTCCCAGTTTGGGATCAAGTCAAAAATACCATGCTGATCACGTTGTGGGTATTTATTGGTATTGAAGGGGCAGTTGTTGTTTCCGCAAGAGCTAAAAACCGTCGTGATGTTGGTTTAGCAACAGTGCTTGCCGTTGTCATCGCTTTGATTATCTATATTCTTGTGACTTTGTTATCACAAGGTTTAGTGAGCCAAGCAGAATTGGCAGCGATGAAAAACCCATCAATGGCACCACTACTTGTTCAACTTATTGGTAGCATGGGCGAGATAATTATTGCAGCAGGTCTTATTCTTTCTGTATGTGGTGCTTACTTAAGCTGGACAATTATGGCCGCGGAAGTGCCGTATATTGCAGCACTACATCACTCTTTCCCGAAACAATTAGGGAAGCAGAATAAAAATGATGCTCCTTCGGCTTCGTTATGGTTTACCAATTTTGCCGTTCAATTCTCTTTAGTTTTAATTTGGCTGACAGGAAGTAACTACAACACATTACTGACTATTGCATCAGAGATGATCCTAGTACCTTATTTTCTCGTAGGTGCATTTTTATTTAAAGTAGCAATTGCTCGCAGTAGTCGTGCTTTATTGTTAATTGCCATACCGGCAAGTTTATATGGTTTATGGTTACTTTATGCATCAGGTGTTATTAATTTATTACTCTCTGTTGTTCTGTATGCACCAGGTATTCTGATGTTTTTATATACACGTAAACAGTATAAAGATAAAAAGCCGCTACTCTTAAGTGAGAAAATTCTGTTAGCTCTTGTCTTATTTGGCGCTATTCCAGCATTGGGTTACTTAACTATTTACTAAAGATAATCTGAGGGGTGCTGAAAAACAGTACCTCTCGACCTCTCTTCTCTTCAAGAAAATTCCACTTAAGTCAAGAAATTTCCCTGACAAGCTGTTATTTTTTACACGGATGGTTAGGTGTGTATAAATCAAGAATCAGATAGTATGTTGTAACTAATATATAGGTAACTATTAATTAGTAAGATAATAAAAAAACCCACAAGAAGCATAAATTCCCGTGGGTCTAAATATGTAATAGTTTGATTAATTGAAACTAATTTGTTCTATCGCCTGCAATATGCGTTTATCTGATATTGGATATGGAGTCCCTATCTGTTGAGCAAATAAGCTGACTCTTAGCTCTTCTATCATCCAACGAATATTTTGCACTTCTTCTTGCTGCTTTTGTTTCTCGGTTAGTTTGCCTAACCACTGTTGCCACTGCTGAATAACATTTTCAACTCGACTCATTTGCGCCCGATCGCGATTAGGATCAATAGCAAGTTTTTCCATTCGTTTTTCAATTGCACTCAAATAACGAGGAATATCAGCAAGACGTTTCCATCCATGAGAGGTAACAAAACCAGGAAAAACTAACTGACCAAGTTGAGCTTTAATATCAGATAGTGCAAAAGCAACGCTAATATCCACTCGCCCTTTTAAACGCTTATTGATAGCAAATACTTGAGTTAAAATTGCCTCAACTTGTTTTGCTATTTCAACCACTGCATCGTTTAGTTCAGCTCTGACATATTCTTGCAGTTTTTGATATTCATCTTCTTGCCAAATTAAACCACCGTAAGACGCCATCAGTTTATCAACACCACAAGCAATACAGTCATCAATCAACTCCAACACTTTGCCATAAGGGTTAAAGTAAAGACCGAGTTTGGCTTTATTAGGTAATTTCTCATGCAGGTATTTAATAGGTGACGGAATATTTAATAATAATAACCGTCTTACCCCTTCCCACATTGAAGCTTGCTGCTCAGATTCTGTTTCAAAAAGCTTAATACCCACACTATTTTTTTCATCAACAAGTGCAGGATAAGCTTTCACTGAATAGCCACCCCGTTTTTGCTCATAACGCTGAGGCAAATCACCAAAACTCCAAATATGTAAATCTTGTTGTTCAATACCATCATCAGCGACTGCTGATAATGTTTCTTGCACTTTTTCCTTTAAATTCTCTTTTAATTTATTGAGATCTTTACTTTCTGCTAGTGTTTTATTTTTTTCGCCAACAACACGGAATGTCATTTTTAAGTGATCAGCAACTTGGTCAAGCTGCCAGCTTTCTCTATCAACTGTCACTCCTGTCATACGACGCAACTCTTTTTCAAGTCTATCGAGTAAATCACCTTCAACTTGAGGTACACGCTCTAAAAAAGCAGAAGCATAATTAGGTGCTGGTACAAAATTACGACGGATAGGTTTTGGTAGTGATTTAATTAAAGCCACAATCAGTTCATGGCGAATACCCGGAATTTGCCAGTCAAAACCTTCGTCTTTTACCTGATTTAAAATAGGTAATGGAATATGAACAGTGACACCATCAGCCGCAGTACCCGGTTCAAATTGATAGGTTAAGCGTAATTTTAAATTATCTTGGTGCCAATAATTTGGATAATCCAGTGCGCTAACACGCTTAGCATCATCTTTCATTAGCATACTTTTTTCAAAGTTAAGCAGATCCGGTGATGCCTTTTGTGCCTCTTTCCACCATTTATCAAAATGACGAGACGAAACCACATCCTGAGGTATTCGCTGATCATAGAACGTAAACATGGTTTCATCGTCAACAAGAATGTCTCGACGACGAGATTTATGCTCTAACTCTTCAACTTCTGTCCGTAGTTTTAAATTATCACGGAAAAATGCATGACGAGTTTGCCAATCTCCTTCCACCAATGCATGGCGGATAAAAAGCTCACGACATAAAAGTGGATCAATTTGACTGTAATTAATAGGTCGAGAAGCAACAATCGGTAAACCATACAGGGTGACTTTTTCATTAGCCATTACAGCGCCTTGCGCTTTTGACCAATGAGGCTCGCTATATTGATGTTTTACCAAATGTTCAGCGATAGGTTCTATCCATTCAGGTTCAACGCGTGCCGCAATTCTTCCCCATAGACGAGATGTCTCGACTAACTCTGCCACCATTGTCCATTTTGGTGGTTTTTTAAACAAACCCGAGCCCGGATAAATAGAAAAACGGGCATTTCTTGCGCCAGTAAACTCTTGTTTATCTGCATCCTTTTGCCCAATATGCGACAGTAAACCACTTAATAACGAAACGTGAACGCTTCTAAAGTCAGCAGGTTCACTATTAACAGGGAACCCTAATTCTTTAACAACTTGTCGCAGTTGTGTATAAACATCCTGCCATTCCCTTACTCGCATAAAGTTTAAGAATTCTTGACGACACAATTTTCTAAATTGAGAATGACTCAACTCTTTTTGCTGGGTTTTTAAATAATCCCACATATTTAAAAAAGATAAGAAGTCAGAGTCTTTATCTTGGAAGCGTCGATGCTTTTCATCAGAGGCTTGCTGTTTATCCATCGGTCTTTCGCGTGGATCTTGAATTGAAAGTGCAGATGTAATAACCATCAACTCTTTCACTGCACCATATTTACGCGCTTCAAGTACCATTCTTGCTAAACGAGGATCGATAGGAAGTTGTGCAAGTTGTTTTCCCATCGGGGTTAAACGATAAGCACCATTGTGGTCGGTTTCGCCTTGTAACGCGCCTAGTTCTTCTAATAAACGAACGCCATCTTGAATATTGCGTTTATCCGGTGGCTGCACAAATGGGAAGGCACTAATATCACCTAACCCTATCGACGTCATTTGCAAAATAACAGATGCAAGGTTAGTTCTTAGTATTTCAGGATCAGTAAACTCAGAACGAGAAATAAAATCATCTTCAGAATAAAGGCGAATACAAATACCGTCAGAAACACGACCACAACGCCCTTTTCTTTGATTTGCTGAAGCTTGAGAAATAGGCTCAATTGGAAGTCGTTGTACTTTAGTTCGATAACTATAACGGCTAACACGCGCAAATCCGGTATCAATAACGTACTTAATACCGGGTACAGTTAATGACGTTTCGGCGACGTTAGTCGCTAAAATAATACGTCTACCGTTATGAGGATGAAATATTCTATTCTGTTCACTATTAGATAAACGGGCAAATAAAGGTAATACTTCAGTATGGCGAAGTTGTAATTTATTCAGCGCATCAGCAGTGTCGCGAATTTCGCGCTCACCACTCATAAAAATAAGAATATCACCTGCACTTTCTCTGCTTAATTCATCAATAGCATCAACAATACCATCGGTCATATCCTTATCACTATCAAGTTCATCACCACCAATAGGACGATATCTCACTTCAACAGGATAAGTTCTACCTGACACCTCAATAATAGGTGCTTGACTAAAATGTTTAGAAAAACGTTCAGGATCGATGGTTGCAGAAGTAATAATAACTTTTAAATCAGGACGCTTAGGTAATAGCTGTTTTAAATAACCAAGAATAAAGTCGATATTTAAACTACGTTCATGGGCTTCATCAATAATGATAGTGTCATATTGTAATAACAGCTTATCTTGCTGTAATTCTGCCAATAAAATACCATCTGTCATTAACTTGACGAGAGTATTATCGCCAACATGGTCGCTAAAGCGGACCTTATAACCTACGGATTCTCCTAACGTACTTTTTAACTCATGAGCGATACGTTCAGCAACTGACCGTGCAGCTAAACGGCGAGGCTGAGTATGACCAATGAAACCTTTGATCCCTCGTCCTAATTCAAGACAAATTTTAGGGATCTGTGTTGTTTTACCTGAGCCAGTTTCCCCTGCAATAATAACGACTTGGTTATCTCTTATTGCATTATAAATAGCATCTTTCTTTTGGCTAACAGGAAGGTTTTCTGGGTAAGTAATTTCAGGACAATTGGCACGACGGCGAATTATCATCTGTTGTGCCGTTGTAATATCGTCTTTAATTGCACTTAATACCGCTTGTTTAGACTCTTCATTATTAATTTTAGCGACGCCACGTAGACGTTTTCTTAATCGTTGCTGCTCCCGCAACGATAATTGCTCTATTTCTTGGTAGAGCGTGGCAGATGATAATGTCACCTTTTATTATCCTTTTTGAGGTTATTCTAATCAAAACTAATGCCCGTATGATATCACAACAGGCTATTGGCACATAAAGGCTTGATTAAATTTCTTAGTATATGATTTTATATAATCAATAATTTTGAATAGCATATTCAAAGGATTGTGATGTGATATTTTAAAGATCGGGTAAACTACTACCAACTAATAAATTTAAATAAATAGAACATGTTATAGACCACGAGAAAATAATGAAAAAGATCCTTGTACTAAAATCCAGCATTTTAGATAGCTATTCGCACAGTAATAAAATGACCGATTATTTAATTGAAAATTGGCAAAGTAATCATAAAGATGACTTGATTACAATACGTGACCTCGCTAAAAACCCAGTACCTACTTTAGACCAAGCAACACTCTTTGCATTTGGCAAAGAGACAGCAATGCTATCAGATGAACAAAAAACAGCCCGAGCATTATCAGATGAGTTAATTAGTGAATTAAAAGCTCACGATATGATAGTGATTACTGCACCAATGTATAACTTTTCAATTTCGGCTCAATTAAAGCATTATATTGATTTTATTGCTCGCGCCGGTGAAACGTTTAAATATACTGAAGCAGGTTCTGTTGGCTTACTTGAAAATAAACAAGCAGTTGTATTAACCAGTCGTGGTGGTGTTCATAAAGATCAACCTTCTGATCTTATTGTTCCATTCCTAAAACAATTTTTAGCTTTTATCGGTATCAATGACGTACAGTTTATTATGGCTGAAGGTACAGCATATGGTGAAGAATACGCACAGCAATCTCACCTACAAGCACAAAAACAAATTGATGCTGTTGTTAATTCAAGAAGCATTACAGTAAAATAATAATTTATATTTATCTAAAAGCACCTACTTCAGGTGCTTTTTTTATATCTAAATTTTATACTTCATCAAATACAAAGGTATGTTAATTTTTCTTTTATAAAAAAATCATTTCTAATTTACAATTTAAAAACCTTAATAGTAAAAAAAACTAAATTTAATCAAACCATCAAAACAATAATAAAAAACAGATTATTTTAATAACCATATTTTATTGTTTATTCTTTTATTCATGTTGCAAATAAACATTCATATAGAAAACTAATTTGATTTATAAAAACCAAATTAATAACATTTAATCGCTTTAAATAATATAGAAGTAATTAAATAGCTTTCTTAATTCAATAAATGGAACTTACGATGAAAAAAAACATACTCTCATTATTTATTCTATCTACGACTCTTTTATCAACTCAATCAAATGCTGCTGAATATACAGAAAAAAACATAGGAACAATTACAATTAATGGTTCTGTTACATCAAATCCAAAATGTCAACTAGAGGCAATACAACCCATTGAATTACCGTCAGTTCAAGCAAATAATTTTGGTAGCGATAATATTGCCAAAACTGCAGCTCAGCCCCTTTTGATTCAATTTACTAACTGTGGTAAAAGCATTAATAAATTGCAATTACAAATACCAAAACAAGCTAAACGACTTTTAAAAAATTTAGCCGCTAACGGTAGCAATGTTGAGGTTGCTATTTTTGATACTGATAAAAATATCATTGATTTAAGTAATAAAAGACCTAGAGAATTTCAATTTAATGTGGATAAAGAAAATAACAGTGCACAATTTTTATTTGACGTTAACTATATGAAACCTAATGGCCTAGATGCAACACAAGGTGAGGTATCATCCATTTTAACTTTTGATGTTATATATAGTGATATCGCTGTAGATTAAAACCCCATAAATCAACAAAGCTGGAATACCAGCTTTGTTTTAACATTTATACTTTCCACTTTAACTAGCAAAAGAATATGTTTAAAAAAATTAATTTTTTCACATTGTTTTTTATCTTTCCTTCATATAGTCAATCATCTATAGAAATAAATAAAGATAAATTTATTTTTATTGAAAGTATCAATCAAGAAATAGTTGAAATAAATAACAAAGCAAATAGTGATTATTTTATACAGAGCTGGATTTCACATTATGATGAAAAAAATGATGATGAATTACCTTTTATGATAACCCCACCACTATTTAAAATAGAAAAAAATGAAACTTATTCTTTGAAAATATTTAAGACAGATGAAATAGAAAAAAAGATAGAGAAACATTGTATAGAGTAAATATTAAAAGAATACCTTTACTAGCAGACTCAGGCAACAATAAAAATTTATTACATGTCACAATGAATTCCGTCTATAATTTAATATATAGACCTATATCAATAGAAAAAGATGCAAAAAATGCTTATGAGAAAATCGAATTTTTAAAAAATAAAAAACATGAGTTTATTATAAACAATCCAACACCTTATTTTATCACCTTACTTACAGTTAGTTGTAATGAGATTTTATTGAGTAATGGAAGTAAAACAATTCCACCTTTTACAAAATATAATACAAAAAATAAAATTAAAGAAAATGGATTGGTTAAGTGGAAAACAATTAATCAGTATGGCGTAGAAATAAATGCAGCAGATAAGGCCATAATATATGAAGATTAAGTTTAAAAAAAAAGAGATTACTTTCTTTATTTTAATGATTATTTTCAACAAAGATGCTATTGCTCAGAATAATTTGCTTTCTCTCTATTCTCATTCATTTTCTAATATTAGCGATGAAACAATTAAGCTACTTATTGAAGATAAAAAACCAGAAGGGTTTTATCACTCGATAATTTACATTAACAATAGAAAAAAAATGGCAAAACTTCTCTATTTTAAAAATATAGATAATAAGTTAACTCCTTGTCTTTCTGTAAATGATTTTATATCTCTTGGTATTGATACTGATTTTTATAACTTGAAGAAAGAGGATCAAGAGCCAGTAGCTTTAAGTGATTATTCAATTAATTTTAAATACTTTTTTTCAAATCAAAAATTAAACCTAATTATTCCACAAAAAGCATTAATAACAACAGTGGAAAATATTGTAGATGAAAAAGACTGGGATGATGGAATTACAGCATTATTCACTCAATATTCGTATTGGATTAAATATCATCAAGAAAAGCCTATTGAACAAAAACTTAATCTACACTCAGGTATTAACATGGGAGCTTGGCGTGTACGTAGTCAAAATAGATTTGATTGGACAAGAGATCATTACCAATCTAAACTTTCATCAATTTATGCATATCGACAAGTTAATTCTTTTTCTTCTCTTTTTTATGGGGGTAAATTTTCACCCACAACACGAATATTACCAACCGATAAAATTATTGGCTTTCAATTAATATCCAACAGTTTAATTTCAAATAACACTCTTTATGCTAACGGCCCTATTATCGAAGGGATCGCGGATACTCAAGCTCAAGTTATCATAAAACAAGGCGATATAATCATTTATGAAACAGTGGTTCCTCCTGGTCCTTTTCTTATAAACTCACTCCCCTCAATAGGAAGTAAAAAACTCACTTTGGAGATTAAAGAAGCTGATGGAAGAATAAAAACCTCAACACATTATTTCACATCATTACCCAATCAACTAAATAAAGGAAGCTATCTATATAATATTATTACAGGCACATTATCTGAAAATTCAAATAATAAAAAACCATTCTTTTTTTTAAGTGAACTCTCCTATGGGTTGAGTCAAAAAATCACCTCTTACAGTGCAATAAAAATATGGGATAATAAACAGAATTATTTATCTGGATTGTCTCTAGATTTAGGAATATTAGGCGGTTTAGCAGCAAATGTAAATTATGAAAGAAAAAACGAAGATAACTTCAAATATCAATTTCGTTATCAAAAAAACATTCCTATTATAGAAACTTATTTTACTTCAGAAATTTCTTTCTATCATTATCTAGATAACTTCTTATCAGAAAGTAGCATTAAAAAAAATCATTCATTTTCTTTACATCAAAAAATTAAAGACTTCGGCTACCTCTCCTTACATTATCGAGATAAAATATACCATAATTCATCTAAAACATTTGAAATAGGAACATCTTTTTCATCCTCATTTCATACCTTAAATTACGATTTAAAGTATGACTTTAAAAAAGAAAAGCATTTTCCCGATCATTTATTTTCATTTAATATTCGAATACCAATAGGAAATAGTAAGCATCATCATTGGATTAATAATCAAACAAATTATCAAACCAATAATAAAAATTATATAAACAGTACAAATATTGGCGGCACATTACTTAATAATAATTTGGGATATTCTGTAAACTATCAGCACACACATTATCCTAAAAAAAAATCTAATCAAGTTTCTGTTAATACTCGCTATAATGGTAATTATCAATCTTTCAGCTTTTATGGTTCTAAATCGGAAAAAAATTATAATCTTAATTTTTCAATTAATGGAGCTACAGTCCTTCATTCTGATGGTATTACGCTAGCGCCTCGATTAGGTAGAACCTTTGCACTGATTGATACTCAGGGAATAGCTGGTATTAAAACGTCATATTCATCAAAAATGGAAACAGATATTTTTGGTAATGCAATTTTAAGTAATATCGCTCCTTATCGGGTAAGTAATGTTAAATTAAATATAGCCACTCTTCCCCAATCAGCTGAAGCGGAAGTCCATAGCAAATTTATTATTCCAACATTTGGAGCAATATCTAAAATAACTTTTCCTATAAAAATAGGCTATCGTATTATTTTTAAATCAGCAACGCCACTTCCCTTCGCATCAATAGTTACCGTATTAGACACAAAGGGTAATATCACATCACATGGGTTAGTATCGGAAAATAATATTATTTTTCTTTCTGGTATTACAGAGAGTGGATTAGTAAAAGTAAAATGGGGAGAAGATAAGCAGTGTCAATTTAATTATAAAATTGATGGTAATGAAAAGAACACCACACTAATAAAAAAAGAAATCAATTGTATTTAAACTAAATCATCTCTATTAAGAAAAACATGAAAAAAGCCACCTGTTTAATAATTACATTACTACTTATCTCTTTTTCATTATCATCAACACCTAGACGAGGTGATCATGAAATTCCTTTAAGTTGTGATATTAATTATATCTATGAAAATATTAGTGATCGCTCTTCTATTAATGAAAATGATTTTTCATCACATGAAGCGGGAACATTAGCTGATACTGACAATCACATTATTATTATTACTATAAACGACTGTTCTAAAAGTCACGGCAAAGTTTATTTGAAAATTGAAAACTCGAGCATTGATAATAATACCGGTTATTTGAGAAATTGGATCACTGACGATAGTGCAAGCGCTAATATTGCATTTCAATTATTATATAGTGATAGAGAAAGACCTATAAATCTTACTAAAGAAAATAAATTTAATGAAACTCTGATTGATGGAGCAACAGAGTTTTACTTTTTAGTCAATTATGTAAAAAAAGATAATATGCCAGCAAAACCCGGTTATATACAGTCCACTATTAATTTTTCTGTAATGATAAATGATAATGTGGTTGGATTTAATAATAATTATTAATCTTGATTATAAAAAAGCATGAATTCAATTTACAGTCTTCATGCTTTTTTATTTATCCAATTTTTTATTTAATTATTTTATGACCCACTTACCATTAATACCTTTAACAAATTCACCTTCATTAGCTCTTGCCACTAGCTTCTCACCTGCAAGTCGAGCCACAGAATCGGGTGTTACTTGGTTAGTTTTAGCGATTTCCGCATATTTTGCTTTTCTGGCTTGATTTATTTCATTAACAAGTTGTTGAGCTTGTTTGTTATTTGTCTGCACAAGTTCAATATAACCGCTGAAGGTTTCCCCCACTAACCCTTGTGATCTCGCTTCATCAAGTGTTAATGCGATAGCATTTGTACTGGTTAAAGCCATTATTAGCCCAAAGCTTAAGAGATATTTTTTATAATTCATCATTTACCCTTTAAAAAATGGCGCTGTTATTTTTTAAGAGATCTTCAACTTGTCTGTCTATCTTTACATTAATCTCATGTTCGATTTTTACATTCATATTAATATTTATCGGTTTATCAGGTGTCGCGACTTCTAATCGAATACATCCTGTTAAGGCTGATATTCCCACTATCAAGCCCATTAATAAAAATAGTTTTTTTAAGAATAATGGTTTCACTCTGACTCACTCCCTAAATCTGATAAGCTTTTTTCTAACCACTCTTCCAATTGTGAACCAAATCGTAAACTTCGCCATAATTGGAAGACATTTTCTTCGTGTCGATAATTTAGATTAACCTGACGGCGTTTATCCTCTAAAGGATTCGTTCCATGAATTTCAGCCTCTAGCACTAACTCACCCAAATTACTTAAATTAACACGAGTCCAAGAACGACTGATCTCTAGATAACGCAACCATGCCATAGCAACACCAGCCGACATATTGCTATCATCAATCGAATCAACAAAATCTTTATCAAGTCTTAACGTTAAATAAGATGAATTAGCCAGCCAACCATCTTTAATAATCCATTGATTATTATTAATAAAGAATGGAAATTCACCACTCACTTTACCTGATGCTGCAAACTGGGTCACTTTTAATAAAGTAAACAGATGACTTAATTGAATATTATCAATAGAAATAATCGCTGCATCATGTTGTGGTATCGCTAATTTTGCTAAAGATATTGTTCCATCCAGCATTGCCACATTAACATTAGATAAGACTAATGGTTTATTTTCAGTTGCAGGATAGAAACCTTGAAGATCTGCTGTAATATCGGTCATTTCAAAAAGGTTATTAACTCGTTTTATCCGTAACTGAACCGGTTGTTTAACCCCTAATTGCCACTCATCTCCATTTAAACGCCAAGGTAAGATAAAATCTAATCCTTCTAAAACACCATCTTTAAGCCACATCCCCCCTTGTTTAACAACAAGGTGTCCACCCGCTATTAATCCCTGTTCTGGTGCGATAGAAAAATCAGCTTGCGTATATAACTCACCTTTATCAAGAGTAATTCCTAAGTCTGCAGGGACAAGTGATTGAAAAACATTTATAGGTTGTGAAGGCCAACGCATTTGGCCTCTTAATCTTGCACCATCCCAACGTGTATTAATTGCAATGGGTCCTATATTAGGTTTAGCACTTAGTTCACCTTTTACATTAAAATTAAAAGGTGATTCACCACTAACCGTAGCAACAAAATCTGTCTTATCTAAAAAACCACCCGCAGGAAAATCAATACGTTGACTCGTTAATTTTAGTTTTCCATTAAATGCTGGGGTTTTATCATCTCTGACCCAACGAAATGGACTTAATAAAGATAATCGTGGCGCAGTCATTGTAGTATGTTGGTATTTTAAAACATCAAAACCTGTATTGAGTTTCTCAAAACTCACTAATTTATCAGCCCAATAACCTGTTCCTGCAATATCCCAATGCGCTTTTAATGGTAGTAAATTTCCATCGCCCCAATAACGCCATTGCCAAGTTCCATTATCAGGTAAGAAATCAATCGCTTTACCTTGAAAATGAATGCGATAATCTCCCCAAATACTGTCTTGGGCGACGACTATCGCATTTAAACGCCCATTAAAACCTTTTGATGAAAAGGTGGTTCCGGCTAAAGGTAAACGAGCATCTGTTACAGTAAGTGTTTCAGTAACTGGCCCTTTGAAACGAAATAAAGATCCAGATTGAAATTCAATAGTAGGATCTGTCAACATACCAGTGACTTTTACGGGTAATTGCGCACTGACTTGCATTAATTCTTTATTAACAACACCGGTGATTTGAATAGGAATTTGAGCATCTAACCAATTTACAGCCGTTTCAGGGATCGATATCACCAAATTTCCTTTCCCTGCTTTACCTTCTGTCATCACATTTAATCGTGCAGTTAATCTTAAATCCGTTAATCCTTTTTGCCATTGAGCGATATTAATATTTACACCACCTCGTAAAGGTTGGTCTACTCCAAACCATTCCCAACGACCTTGATCAATGACGATATTTTCAGGTGTGACTGTCCAAGGTAATAAAGCCAGTGCATGACCTCCGCCTTGTTCAGCAACTGAAATAGTGCCAGATTGTCCAACCCATTCAAGAATAAAAACTAATGGATGTTCATAGTGAGAAGTTAATAACGTTGCATCAATGGTACCTTTTTCAGGTAATGACGCTATATCTAGAGGAAGCGCTATTTCGGCAGCCAATTCGATATTGTTATCATCAGGCAAATTCACTTTAAACTGTTTAATATCAAGCCACTGGTTATCTCTAATAAAAATACCAAGTTGAGCATTTTCTCCTTGGTAAGTAATTAATCGGCCATTATTTTGTGTTTTTAGTTGTAATGTACCTTGATAACGAGCATTTTCTTTTAAGAGTACATTATCGATATTGACGGATAAATGAGGTATTGAGGTTAGCAGTGAATTTATCTCAAGTGGAACTGTGGCCGTTTCTTCTTGTTTACTTGCTGGCATCATTGAAAAACATTGTTCATCAATGACGAGTTGCTGGCTATTAAATTGAAGTTTATCAATCTGTTCTTTTTGATAAGTAAAAACAAAGTTATCAAGATTAGCTAAAGTACAACTCTCTGCCTTTAATGAGATATTTTCAACTGAAACGCCTATGCGCTGTAACTTGGGCTGCGATAAAGAAAGTGTTACACCTTCAGGCAAGTAATAGTGAGCAACCACGGGCAACCAACGAGGAATAGACACCCATAAAGCAGTGCCAATTAGACCTGTGCCTAGTAGTATCGTCCCTGTCCATTTGATTGTTTTTCTTAACAACACATCATATTCCTTTTAAACAAACCTGAATCATCCACTTACCTCGCTAAATTGTTTATAATGATAGTATTAATTTCTTTCATATTGGGGCTGGATAATTCTTGTTTTTCCAGCCTCTGAATAAAAATTTAATCGAGAGTAGAGAAGACTGGATGAAAATCGTTTCCTATAGTACTAAACATTATGATCGTAAACACATGGAATGGGTCAATCAACATAATGGATACCATTATGATATTGAATATTTCGATTTTAATTTGACAGAACAAACCGCAAAAAATGCCGTTGGTGCTGATGCTGTTTGTATTTTCGTCAATGACGATGCAAATCGTGCGGTTTTACAAGAGCTTGCTAGCCTTAATATACGTATCCTCGCATTACGCTGCGCAGGATTCAATAACGTCGATTTAGAGGCTGCTGCTGAATTAGGTATAACGGTTGTCCGTGTACCTGCTTATTCACCAGAGGCAATTGCAGAACACGCTGTTGGTATGATGCTATCACTTAATCGTCGTATACACAGAGCTTATCAACGTACTCGTGATGCAAACTTCTCATTAGAAGGCTTAACTGGCTTTAATATGCATAATCGTACTGCTGGTATCATTGGTACCGGTAAAATAGGATTAGCAACATTGCGCATATTAAAAGGCTTTGGCATGAAGTTACTGGCTTATGATCCTTATCCAAATCAAGCAGTACTTGATTTAGGTGCCGAATATGTCGATCTGTCAACGCTCTATGCAAATTCTAATGTTATTTCGTTACATTGCCCATTAACCGCAGATAATCACCATCTATTAAATGAAACTGCTTTTGCACAAATGAAAGATGGTGTGATGATTATTAACACCAGTCGTGGTGCTTTAGTGGATTCTGCAGCTGCAATTAATGCGCTAAAACAAGGTAAAATTGGTGCATTAGGAATGGACGTTTATGAAAATGAACGTGACCTTTTCTTTGAAGATAAATCAAATGATGTTATTCAAGATGATATTTTCCGTCGTCTTTCTTCTTGTCATAACGTGTTATTTACAGGACACCAAGCTTTCTTAACAGAGGAAGCATTAATTAGTATTAGTGAAACGACACTGCACAACATTAAAGATGTTGCTTCAGGTAATGAATGCATTAATCAGATCAAAGCTTAATTCTAAGCATTCAAAATAAATGTAATAAAAAGCCCTCTTACCATAGATTAGCGGAGAGGGCTTATTTTATTGATTAGCGATACGACATTTATTTTTGTTGAGTATCGATATCTTCTACTGGCTGCGTTGAATCAAAGCGTGAAACTATTTCTTTCTCTTCATCTACTTTGAATTGTGAAACTAATTTAGCTAATTGATGAGCTTCATCATCCATATTCGCTGTGATAGCCGCTGATTCTTCAACCAATGCCGCATTTTGCTGAGTAACGGTATCCATTTCACTAACAGCTAATGCGATTTGATTAATCCCCATACTTTGTTCATTAGAAGCAAGGGCAATCTGTTGCATAAAGTCATTTACTTGATTAATGGTCGTAACAATCTCTGACATTGAACGTCCAGCTTGAGCAACTTGCTGAGAGCCAACATGCACTTTATTAACAGAGTGTGTGATCAAATCATTGATCTCTTTCGCAGCTTCCGCACTACGACTCGCTAAACTACGCACTTCAGATGCCACAACGGTAAATCCTCTACCTTGCTCACCTGCTCTTGCCGCTTCAACTGCCGCATTTAATGACAGAATATTCGTTTGATTGGCAATGCTATTAATAATGTCATTGATGTCTGCAATTTTCTTCGCGCTTTCAGAGATTGAAGACATGGTTTCTACCACGCTATCCATCACATTTTCGCCGTTTTGAGCAGATGTTGTTGCTGTTAGTGCTAATTTGCTTGCTTCACGTGAGTTATCCGCATTTTTCTCAACTGTTGTTTTAATTTGCTCCATACTGGCAACAGTTTCTTGTAATGCACTAGCCTGCTCTTCAGTTCGAGATGATAAATCTGTATTTCCTGTCGCGATTTCACTTGCACTAACACTGATAGTATTAACAGCATTTTTCACGGAAGAAATCATGTGGCTTAATGAACTTTTCATTTTATTCATTTCATTGAATAACTGACCGAACTCATTAGTACCGTGATTATCTACACGCATACTTAAATCGCCTTGACTCATCTTGCTAAAGATATTAATTAATATTTTGATATTGCCAATAAAGGTATGGGAGAACCAACGTAATATAATGATAAATAGCAGAATAACAATAACACCTGTTGTAATCGATACTATCATCAAACGCTCTTGAGATACTTTAGCGATATCGATATAACCATTTTCAATGCCATTTGCGACAGCATAATATTGCATAGTGATGTCATTTAGCTCATCCATTTTAACACTGGCAGAGTGTGTTGTTAGCTCACCTCTACGCAATCTCTCTAGTGCACCAGTGAAAATATCAAGCAGCTCATCAAAACGTTTGGTCATATCATCGGCCAACTCACGCCCTTCCATTGTCAGCTTTTCAGCATCCGCCCAACGGTGAATTTCTTCACGCGTTATTTCAATATATTCTGCGGTTTGGTGAAAGTATTTTGCTGAGGGTTTTTCATTAACGCGTAATTGTCCATCTAACCCATTAATATTTGCCCTGATCACGGCCATTTGATATCGCGCTTTGCCCATAAGTAACATTTGCTGGCTTAGGCTATTTGATGAAACGAAATTATTATAGGATCGAGTTGAAGCATCATAACTAAAATAAATAATGCTCATAATCAACGCAAATAAAATGGCCAGCATGACCTTAACGGTCTTTTCTATACTGATATTTTTAAACATGGTCATATTCCATCAAAATATACAGAATTTTTTATCTGTACATTTGTAAGATATCAGAATGCACTCTTTCTCTGACAAAGAGCATATTCCCTGGTGTAAATAAAATAAGGCTAAAATTTATTCTTTAGAATATAAAGGCAAGTAGGATCTGCCTTTGTTTATAATGTCGGTAATAATGAGGAAAAACTTTAGAGTGCAGTGAAAACCATTTTTCATTTATGAAATAAACGATTGTTTTATCCATCCAAACGCAAACTAACTACACAATATCCCGCAATGAGGATGATTTTACTCAGAAAAAGATAATTTATTAATTATTTTTTAGTTTTTGCAATTTTATTTGTGTGTTTTTACATTAACACCCAATAAGTATATTTACCTATTAACATTAATTTATTTAACTTAAAATTAATTTATAGTACATTTTAAAAATGATTTATTTCCAATCATAACCACCCGTAAAACGGGTGGTTTGCTCTTGCCCTATAAGGGCTTGTTACCGACTGCGCCTAAATGACGCTGCTTTCTCTTCGTTCAAGCTAAGTGTCTTTGCTACTTTGGCTTACCCCTTGAAGGGGTTTTCATATTCTTTACTGCTCAATTTATCCGAGATTAAATCCGACTTTTCTTGCTCTCTGATATACTTTTGAATTGTGGCTTCATTGAGTCCAACTGTTGTGACATAGAACCCTTCCGCCCAAAACTTTCTGTTGCCAAATTTATATTTGAGATTGGCATGTCTATCAAAGATCATCAACGAACTTTTACCTTTCAAATATCCCATGAAACTTGATACGCATATCTTCGGTGGAATACTCACTAACATATGAACATGATCTGGCATAAGATGCCCTTCGATTATTTCCACACCTTTATATTTACAAAGGTCTCGAAGGATTTCACCTATACTTGAACGAATTTTATTAAAAATCACTTTCCGTCTATATTTCGGCGAAAAGACGATATGGTATTTACACAGCCACTTTGTATGTGCTGAGCTTTGTGCTTTAATGCCCATAAACACCTTTCCTTATTTAAGTTACGAATATTAGCTTGAACATCTATATCGTAACGGAAAGGTGTTTTTCTTGGTATAACCTTTAATACCCACCCGCATAGCGGGTGGTTTTATATTTAAGACGCTGACGCGACTTAAACTGGCTAAAGCCCATAATAAAAATAAAGCAGTTTCTAAAAACTGCTTTTATTGTCTATTTGTTGTGAGTAAATTAACTTTATTAAGAAACTTAAATAATTTTTTTTATTAATAGTTTTTCAGTTAGTTCAATAAGTCTTATCACATTTAATGGGGTTTCTAATTTTTTAACTTCATCCAAAGAGAGCCATTGGAAAGATTTATTTGTTAATTGGCTATTGTTTAACGGTTTACAAAGGTAAATCATATCGATGTGATAATGAAATCCTTGTTTTTTATCGTGGATGGGTTCTTTTAAAATGGCGAGAGGTTTTACAAGTTCAATAACATCATTGTTATTTAGATTAAGGCTAAATTCAGGTTGATAACAAAGACACTCACACAGTAAACCTGTTTCTTCTTCTATTTCTCTTAATACTGCATCTTGTGGCTCTTCATTTTCTTCTATATGACCGCCGGGGGGTAACCAACAGCCTATTTTAGAGTGCAAATGGAGAAGGAATTTGCCCTGCTCATTGAATACAATGCCCGTTGCGGTGAAATGGCTCTTAGGCACTTCTATTGTCATAATATTCTGAACCTTTGTTTTGTGTATTTTGATCCAATGTACATCAACCTATCACTATTTTTGTGCTATTTATGGTCTTTCGCATTTATTGAAGATTGTTTTATTCCCATTAAAAAATCAGAAAATATCGTTTTAAACTCCTTACAGGCATTTTCAGGTAATGTCGCTTCATTCTTTAAATTAATCGCGATATGCGTGACAAATCCATAAATTAAATTCACGACAATATCAGGAGAATAGGTACAAATTTCTTGTTTGTTATAGAGAGTATCTACACATTTTTTAATTCGAGGAATAAGAATTTGTGAATCAATTTCATCCCATTCCTTCCAACCTAGAACGGAAATTATTTCTTGTAAGGGAATAAGCTTATTTTTATGTTGATAAATATGATCAACACAGAAACTAAAAATAGTCTCTAACTCTTGCCACTGATCATCATAAGTAGGAATTTGAACCAATTTTTCAACGACCTTATCAACCTGAAAAAGATAGCACTCTTTTAATAGCGCTTTCTTATTACTAAAGTGGTGATAAAAGGCTCCTTTAGTTACTCTTGCGTGACGTGATATTTCATCAATAGAAACATCACAATAGTTCTGATTTATAAATAATTCTTGTGCCGCTTCACGTAATGCAGAGCGCGTTTGCTCTGAATTCTCTTGTTGCCGTGATTTTATTTTCATGATAAAACCCTTAAAACATACCATAAGTATGTAATAATATATGGGTATCAGTTTCGTGTAAACTGAACAAAATATTTTCAGGAAATTATCATGTCATCTCAGTACAATGGGTTTACCCCCTCAAATACCTTATCCACTTTTAATATAGAAATTATCAAAGAACTTCTTCTCTGGATTGAGGTGAATCTGGAAAAACCGTTGCTACTTGATGACGTTGCGATCCGTTCTGGTTATACCAAATGGCATTTACAACGCGTGTTTAAACAGGCAACGGGATTAACTCTTGCTTCGTATATTCGAGGAAGGCGTTTAACAAAAGCGGCAACCGAATTACGATTAACTAAATTACCTATTCTGACTGTGGCATTACGTTATCAATTTGATTCCCAGCAATCATTTACGCGTCGTTTTAAAGCAACCTTTGGTGTAACACCCACAGAATATCGTAAACTAGATAATCTTTGTGGTGATAACTTTCAGCCACCAATCAATTTTGATGTTGTTGATTTACCTATTCCTAAAATTATGGATCTACCTGAAAGTTATGTTTATGGGATGCAATATCAGTATTTTTGCTCTATCGAAGATATAGGTAAATTGCACGAAGATATTCGTCATCAATTTTGGAATGATTTTTTACTGTATACGGATAAAAATTTTACAGAAAGTACTGTGCTTATCTCATACCAACCGAATACATTACGTAAAAATAAAATCCAGATTGATTATGAAATTGGGTTAAATAGCTTAGATCATTTTACAAAAACCAGTGGTTTTAGAAAAAGAGTGATTGAGGCAGGACGTTATGTCAGATTCCAATTTAAGGGAACGCTAGAAGAATATAAACAGTTTGCGATGAAAATTTATTTTTATACCCTTCCCGCATTAGGTTTATGTCGTCGCTTAGGGGCTGATATTGAAAGATATGTCAGTATAGAAACTGATGTTGATTTAATGGAATTACCTAGAACCTTAGAGATTGATTATTTCGTTCCCATTCATTAATGATCCCCAGATAGCCTGAATTTTCAGGCTATTTTATTAAGAGTAAATTAATTTTATAGCGATTATCTGTGCGATAAGTTTTTCTTCGCTTGTTTCTGTAAAATAACTCACTAAATTAGATATTTACTTATTATTAAAATAAAATTTCTTATTACATCCCTACAAAAAATCAAGGTGACCATGCGCACTTCACTTCTATTTTTACTCTCTACTTTTTTGCTTCCTTCTTTTGCAAGTTATGCAGAAATATCGACACATTTACTCTCACGTAAAGATGGCAGTGAAATTAGCTATTACTTGGATAAACGGGCTGAAAAAAATCAAACTCTATTGGTGTTAATGCAAGGCTCTGACTGTAACAGCATTAAAAATAATACATTTATTCAAGAAACCTTTGGTCAGTGGTTACTCAATAGTGATGTTTTAATGGTAGAAAAATACGGTATTACTGCTCAATTACCTTATTCTCAATATGATGGTGAACGTGTTGATTGCCCTAAAAGCTATAAGCTTCATGATAATCCTAAACAACGAACTGAAGATTATGAGGCAGTGTTAGATAAATTATCTTCGCAGTATCCGAATATTATTTTAATTGGTGGAAGTGAAGGCGCCACGATGGTGCATTTAGTGGTAGCTAAACGGAATGATATTAAAGCAGCTATTGCACTAAATGGTGGGGGGCGTTTTTTTCTTGATGATGTTCTTTATAACATCCGTCTTACTGCACCTAAAGAACACATTGAAGATGCGCTAAGTGGCTTTCAGCAATTTGCTGATGCAATAAGAAGTAATCAAATAGATGATGAGCAATTTATCAGTGAGCACAGTAAATCATGGTGGCAACAATATTTTGCGATTGATTTACTTAACGTTATTAAAAGCAATCAACATACCCCTATCTTAATTATTCAGACACTTAATGACGCGAATGTAAATGTCGATGCATTTAATCAATTAAGCCAAGATATCAACCAACCTAATGTGAAATTTATTAAATACGATAAGTTAGATCATGGGTTTTATAATGAACAAGGCGAGCGTTTAACGAATGAGATAATCGATGATATAAAGCATTGGTACTCACAATATGAAAAACAATCCAAAGAGTGATTTAACGGCTTATTTATTACTAGCCTAGTCTCTATCGTTTGGGTGGGATTTTTATTGCAGGGCGAGTTATCTTGCCTGAAATTGATGGTTTATTACTTGCTACATTGCGCTTTGTTATCGTGTCTATCTGTCTACTCTTTATTTTATTCTTAACGAAATTCAAATGGCATAAACCCACTAAGAAACAAGGTGCTATTTTACTGTTATTAGGGCTATTTGGTATTTTTTTAGTCAATCGAGAAAAATAAATTTATCTTTTTTTATTGGCTCGCATTCTTATTATCCTATACTTAAATAGCAACAAAATTGCTTACTAACTGATTTAAAGCAGGATCTTTATATCGTTAATTCTATATAATGATAATTATTCTCTCTTTTAAGTTTGGGATAAGAATGAAAAGCACGACTGCACTTTTACGTCTTGATAAAATAGGTTATCGAGTCGATAACAAAACTATCCTTGATAATATCAATTTTGAACTTCAACCTTCTGAATTTAAACTTATCACAGGCCCTTCAGGTTGTGGTAAAAGCACCTTACTCAAGATTGTCGCTTCTCTACTATCACCTACCAGTGGTTCAATTTTCTTTGAAGATAAAGACTATTTAACGTTTTCACCCGAAGAATATCGCCAACAGGTTTCTTATTGTACTCAAACACCGATGTTATTTGGTGAGACTGTTTACGATAACCTTAAATTTCCTTATTTTTTACGAAAACTCTCTGTGGATGATAAGAAACTAATACAAGATTTGGATTATTTTTGTTTACCTGCATCCATTATGAAAAAGGGAATTAATGAACTTTCAGGAGGCGAAAAACAACGTATTTCACTGATAAGAAACCTGCAATTTATACCAAAAATTTTATTACTTGATGAGATAACAAGTGCATTAGATGAAGATAATAAAACAAAAGTAAATAATGTTATTCACCACTACGTTAAAGATAAAAATCTCGCCGTATTATGGGTCACTCATGATCAAAATGAAATAAAACATGCTGATGATGTGATCTTATTACCTTCTCACAATGATGCCTGATTTTTTATTTCTTTATCAGTCACCCTTTTGTTATGAGCGAACATAATATTATGAACGAACATACGATAAGCAATGAATCTCTAATTTTCTCGCTTTTATTAGTTCTCGTGGCTATTCTTATTAGCCGTAAAGAAAAACTAACTTTAGAAAAAGATATTATTTGGAGTACAGCAAGAGCCATTGTTCAATTATTAATTGTTGGCTATGTCTTGACCTATATTTTCCATGTTGACCATTTTATTCTCACTTTCTTAATGGTGTTATTTATCTGCTATAACGCAGCCCATAATGCTAAAAAGCGGAGTAAATATGTTAAAGATATTTTTCTGATCTCTTTTACCGCTATTACGACAGGGGCATTATTAACTTTAACTATTTTATTGCTCACCAGTTCCATTGCTTTTACCCCCATTCAAATTATCCCTATTACGGGAATGATTGCGGGTAATGCAATGATAGCAACGGGACTTTGTTATAATAATTTAGGTCAACGTTTTCAAAATCAACAGCAACAATTGCAAGAGATGTTAAGCCTTGGTGCAACACCTAAGATAGCTTCAATGAGTATTATTCGAGATAGCATTAAATCTTCATTAATCCCAACGGTTGATGCAGCAAAGACTGTCGGCATTGTGAGTTTGCCGGGTATGATGTCAGGGCTTATATTTGCTGGTGTTGATCCATTACAAGCTGTTAAATATCAAATCATGGTGACTTTTATGTTGATGGCAACAGCCAGTATTTCAACCATCATTGCTTGCTATTTAACCTATAAGAAATTTTTTAATCAGCGCCACCAGCTTATTAATTTTGAAAACCGCTAAATATCACTCTTTAGCAATATTGAAAAAGGTCACTTAATAAAGTGACCTTTTTTATTATGGGCTTTAGCCAGTTTAAGTCGCGTCAGCGTCTTAAATATAAAACCACCCGCTATGCGGGTGGGTATTAAAGGTTATACCAAGAAAAACACCTTTCCGTTACGATATAGATGTTCAAGCTAATATTCGTAACTTAAATAAGGAAAGGTGTTTATGGGCATTAAAGCACAAAGCTCAGCACATACAAAGTGGCTGTGTAAATACCATATCGTCTTTTCGCCGAAATATAGACGGAAAGTGATTTTTAATAAAATTCGTTCAAGTATAGGTGAAATCCTTCGAGACCTTTGTAAATATAAAGGTGTGGAAATAATCGAAGGGCATCTTATGCCAGATCATGTTCATATGTTAGTGAGTATTCCACCGAAGATATGCGTATCAAGTTTCATGGGATATTTGAAAGGTAAAAGTTCGTTGATGATCTTTGATAGACATGCCAATCTCAAATATAAATTTGGCAACAGAAAGTTTTGGGCGGAAGGGTTCTATGTCACAACAGTTGGACTCAATGAAGCCACAATTCAAAAGTATATCAGAGAGCAAGAAAAGTCGGATTTAATCTCGGATAAATTGAGCAGTAAAGAATATGAAAACCCCTTCAAGGGGTAAGCCAAAGTAGCAAAGACACTTAGCTTGAACGAAGAGAAAGCAGCGTCATTTAGGCGCAGTCGGTAACAAGCCCTTATAGGGCAAGAGCAAACCACCCGTTTTACGGGTGGTTATGATTACTTACTGAGGAATCAGTTCAAAATCTTATTTTGATACTGTACATCCCATTTTTTTAACTAACTCACCTACTTGAGATTTCACACCTTGAGCACTTTCAGGTAATTGACTCCAAAGTGTTAAACCTGTACGTGCTTCCACTTCAGCTGCTGTTACTTGGAATTCACAGAAATTTGCTTTTTTCGGTGTTTGTTGATCCATAATAAATGCTGCATAAGAGGAACTTTCTGGTGAATCATTTAGAAAAAACACTTTAAAATAAGCACTTGGAATTGTGTGATCTTTATCTGTACTTGGCAATTTACCCATATCTCGTTCGTAGATAGGCCCTGTAACAGTAAAGACTTTGTGACCTTCTTTTGCCAAATTACGTTCTTGATCTTCTAATCGAACCCAGGCACCTTGGTTTAAGTCTGCTTTTTGTGGTGTAATATTTGAAAGATAGTTAAGCGCATTCCAACCTGGTAACGCAGCCAATGAAGCTAAAGGTGCTTGGTGACCACGGTCAACTTTTAATGTGGCATTGGCATTTTTGTAATCCGCTGGCGACAAAGTTTCATCATTACCTAAAGCCGGATCTTTTTTCCAGTTACGCGCTTTACCACTACCGATACTGTCTTTAGTCACTAAATAAGCAACCCAGTCTGCAAACTTGGTTTCGCTATTATTATTTAATGTGTAAACATCACGTTGAATAGTGGTTTCACTGCCTCCTAATGGACAACCAATACCACAGTTTTCATCATTCATTGCACGCATTGAAGTATCACGAGCAACAACAGACGATTGAGTTTCAAGTTCAGGCACTACCATCATCTCTGAATTAGCATGGCTGGTTGAAACCATAAGCAGTGATAAAATAATTGGGGTAATACGTTTCATATAAAATTCCTTTTTATAAAATGAAGAAACAAAAAAACTCGCCGAAGCGAGCTTTGATGTTTAAATAAGAGAAAATCCAATCTTCTCTTTCAGTAAATTCCGGTAATAAACGGCGAAGAAAAACGCATCATTTTAATAATGATGTACGTTTCAATCACTGAATATGACTCAGAATTTTGCTAAGAAATATGGCGGGTATTTTCACAGACCTAGAATGCAAAAAGCCCCGCATAAGCGAGGCATTTATTCATTTGGTTGGTGAAATTCAAATATCCCACCATGAAAGTAATAGTGAACTATATTTCCCATCTCGTCAATAGATTTTCTTAAAAAAGATTATTTGGTGAATGATTTATTCTCTTATTAACTTTAAAAGGGGAATTTTTTGTTACTAACGCAATATCAAGCTATGTAGTTAACATCCCACCTTTTTTCTAAACTTTCCCGTAATTCAAAGGTAAGCGAAATCACCACATTCTCGCCAACGTAGGGATATCTGGCGATAAAAACAATCTGATTATTATTGGATAACTCAAAAACTTCTGCTTCACCTAAATGAAGTGACATCACCATTTTCTTTTTAGCAAAGCGGATCGGTTTTCCATAATGAGCATGTAACCACTCTTGTGTCATTAATGGCTGTAACCCGAAAGGAAGTGCATGGGGGAAATGAAATTGCTTTGTTTTTTCATCAAATAGCGTCAGCGTGATTTCACTTAAACCGACACCATATGGCTCAAAATATAAGTGAAGAGATTCTTTTTTCATCGCCAAACTGCCATTTTTAGGTTTGGACTTGTAAGGAATTAAATTTTGATCGTAAACATCTTGATACTTCTTCCCTAATTGGGCAATTAGCCCAGCAATATCTATTGTCATTACTTACATTCCTTAATAAAAGCTCCTATAAAGGAGCTTTTATTGAAAATAAGAAATTAACCACGCCCTTTCGGACGATTAAGAATATGATCTTCCCAATCTTCAACTTCAGTTTCTGGCACCGCAATATATCTTACAGAAATATTACCTTGGTGCATTTTTGCTTTATTACCTGCAATAAGTGGATGCCAACTTTGTAACGTTTTGCCTTCTGCTAACAGACGATACGCACATGTCATTGGTAACCACTCAAATGTCGGTAAATTATACCGTGTAAGCTTGATACAATCTGGCTCATAACGGAAACGATCTTCGTAATTACTGCATTGGCAGGTTTTAATATTTAGCTGATTACAAGCGACATTGGTAAAATATATCTCGTCAGTATCATCATCCATTAACTTGTGTAAACAACACTGCCCACACCCGTCACAGAGCGATTCCCACTCATCATCACTCATTTCATCTAATGTTTTAGTCTGCCAAAAAGCCTGTGTCATCTCTACGCTATTACCTTATTGCTCATCTAATACGAATTAAATAACCCGCGTTGTCAGCTGATGTTCATTAACACTTAATACCAACATATCGCCTGATTCTAGAGGGCCAACACCTTCAGGTGTTCCCGTTAAAATCACATCACCAGGACGTAGGGTAAAAAAGCGAGACATATAGCTGATAAGGGGTAAAACAGGAGTTAGCATATCACGACTGTTACCCTGCTGACGAATCTCGTCATTAACACGCAACATTAAATCTGCGTTTTGCGGGTCGCCAAATGAATTAACAGGAATAAAACCGGATAATGGTGCAGAGCCATCAAATGCTTTACTTTTTTCCCACGGCTGCCCTGCTTTTTTCAATTTACCTTGTAAATCACGTAATGTGAGATCAAGACCAATACCGAAACCTGCAATTGCACGATCAACTCTATCTTCATTAGCTTGTTTAAGTGGCTGACCGATAAGTACTGCTAATTCAATTTCGTGGTGAACCGCACCCATATCTTTTGGAATAGCAATAGGTTGGCGAATATCACACATGGCTGTTTCTGGTTTGATAAAAATCACAGGTTCTTCTGAGCGAACGGATCCCATCTCTTTAATGTGATTTGCATAGTTACTACCAACGCAAATCACTTTATTGACAGGAAAATCAAGTAACGCGCCTTCCCAATCACGATGTTGATACATAATGTGTTCCTTTTAGGTAAATTGCTGTGTTTTATTTCACTATCAAAACGCGATTAGCTCGCGTTAGGCAGTGAATTTATTTTATTAGCAACGCCATCAGCCATTGTGACAATGCTAAGGGCAAAAAAGTAAGAGCTGTTCCAATGCATAATCGTACGGAAGTTCTGTGTCACTAAATAGCTTCTGTGCAAATCATCATCAGGAATAATTAACCATACAGGCATAGTATCGTTCAATTGGCTATTTGCTGGTAATTGAACACCTAATGCTTTCCATTGAGCAACCGTTTTTTTCTGTTCGGTCTTAATACCTTCAAGCTGCTGGTTAAAATCTACCGATAAAGTAACCTGTTCTCCCCAAGGAAGTCCACTTTTCCAGCCTTCCGTCGCTAAATAGTTAGCAGCCGAAGCAAATGCATCTTCTTGAGTATTCCAAATATCGATTTTTCCGTCGCCATTGCCATCTGCGGCATAAGTTAGGAAAGAAGATGGCATAAACTGAGTTTGTCCCATCGCTCCCGCCCAAGAGCCTTTAAGGCGCTGTCCTTGAGGGATATGGCCTTCTTCAATAATCTCTAATGCTGCCATTAATTGACGGGCAAAGAGTTCTTCTCGACGACCTTCAAATGCGAGCGTTGCAAGTGCGGAGACAACATCTTCTTTGCCTTGCACCTTACCAAAACCACTCTCGAGTCCCCATAACGCAACAATATAGTTTGCAGGCACACCATATTTTTTACTGATTTGTTCTAGAGTATCTTGATTCTCTTGATAGAGCTTAGCCCCTTGGTTTAAACGGCCGTTGGTAACAATGCGAGGTAAATAAACATCGAGTGTGATTTTCTTTTCTGGCTGATTACGGTCCGACTTAATCACTCGTTCAATAAAATGTACTTCTGAAAAAGCAAAATCTATTGTTTCTTGTTTATATCCCAACTGAGCAGCTTTCAATTTCAGAGCTTCAACATAAACAGGAAATTGTGCAGAAGTACGAGTTTCTTTAGGAAACGCTTGTTCTAGCGATGCGACATTCACTTGTTTCCATCGAGGTGTTTTTTGTGTTTCAACTGCCGTTGCCTCTGGTGCAGTAATTTGTCTTTCAGCCAATTTTTGTTGGTTATTAGTACACGCAGATAACGTTAAACTGGAAACAATCACAGCGATGAATGAATATTTGAACATTTATGCTCCTTTTATCTCGATGATTTATTCAGTTTTTTCTGATTTTTTTAATTCATCTAAATAAGCATTTAACATACTTTCGACAGGTGGTGGAACTTGTAAGTAAAAACCCTGTTCAACTAATGCTTTTTTGACTTTTTCAATGTCAGCATGCGCTAAACGCTGTCTATCCGCGAGATTAAGCAACATTGAAAATTGTGGTTCGCCAAAACTTTGTAATAATTCGTCCGGAATTCGAGAGAAATCATCCTTTTTTTCGATGTATAAATAAGTTTGATCACGTTTGGTACTACGGTAAATTGCACAAATCATTTTCATTAAACTCTAATTATTAAAATAAGCGACTTGCCTGAATATTTTAGTAAATATAACATGCTTATATACTTTCGTAATATCGTCTCTGGTTTTTTGTGCCAGATTATAAAAAATTTACTGAGTCAGATAGATGTCAAACACGCCCATTGAGTTAAAAGGCAGTAATTTTACCCTTTCAGTACTCCATTTAAACGATGGAACACCGAAAGTTATTCGTCAGGCGATTTCAGAAAAAATTGCACAAGCGCCTCAATTTCTGAAAAACGCACCTGTGGTTATCAATGTCTCTGCTTTAGCAGATGAGAATATTGATTTTAAAAAACTGAGGCGAATTGTAGAAGATGCTGGCTTACGAGTCGTGGGAATTAGTGGTAGTTCAGACGCTCAACAGAAAGAAGCGATAATTGCCGCACAGTTACCTATCTTAAATGAAGGTAAAATAGTTAAGCCGAGCACTCAGGCAAATAACGATAAAACGAATGAAGCACCAGCAGCTGTTCGTCAAAAAACAAAAATCATCCATACTCCTGTTCGTTCAGGTCAGCGCATTTATGCTCAAAATAGCGATTTAGTTGTCATTAGTAATGTGAGTGCAGGCGCTGAATTAATTGCTGATGGTAATGTTCATGTCTACGGTGTATTGCGTGGACGTGTACTTGCTGGCGCATCGGGTGATAAAGAGAGCCATATTTTTTGTACACATCTGTCTGCTGAGCTTGTTTCTATTGCTGGTCAATATTGGCTAAGCGACCAAATTCCTACAGACTTTGTTGGTAAATCAGTACAACTTAGCCTGCAAGAGAATGAATTAACAATCGAGAACTTAATTTAGAGCATCGACAAGGAATCACTCCATGGCACGCATTATTGTTGTTACGTCAGGTAAAGGTGGGGTTGGTAAAACAACTTCCAGCGCGGCCATTTCTACCGGCCTCGCTCAAAAAGGTCATAAGACGGTTGTTATCGACTTTGATATTGGGTTACGTAATTTAGACCTTATCATGGGTTGTGAACGTAGAGTTGTTTATGATTTTGTTAATGTTATTCAGGGCGATGCATCTTTAAATCAAGCATTGATTAAAGATAAACGTACAGAAAATCTGTTTATTCTCCCTGCATCACAAACAAGAGATAAAGACGCTCTCACCCGTGATGGTGTAGAACAAGTATTAGATGAACTCGATGAGATGGGTTTTGATTTTATTATTTGTGACTCTCCTGCGGGTATTGAAAGTGGCGCATTAATGGCCCTTTATTTTGCAGATGAAGCCATTATTACAACAAACCCTGAAGTATCATCAGTACGTGACTCCGACCGTATTTTAGGAATTCTTGCTTCTAAATCACGCCGCGCTGAGCGTGGTCAAGATCCAATTAAAGAACATCTTCTATTAACTCGTTATAATCCTGGCCGCGTTAGCCGTGGTGATATGTTAAGTATGGAAGATGTCCTTGAAATTCTATGCATTCCACTATTGGGTGTTATTCCAGAAGATCAATCTGTTTTACGTTCATCTAACCAAGGTGAACCTGTTATTTTAGATGGCGAATCTGATGCAGGTAAAGCCTATTCAGATACAGTAAATCGTTTGTTAGGTGAAGAACATCCATTCCGTTTTATTGAAGAAGAGAAAAAAGGCTTTCTGAAACGCCTTTTTGGGGGGTAAAAGATGGCTTTACTAGATTTTTTCCTGTCGCGTAAAAAGTCGACAGCTAATATTGCCAAGGAGCGCCTGCAAATTATCGTGGCAGAACGTCGCCGTGGTGATAGCGAGCCAGCTTATTTACCTGATATGAAAAGAGATTTATTAGGTGTCATCTGTAAATATGTACAGATTGATCCAGAGATGCTTTCTGTTCAATTTGAACAAAAAGGCGATGATATCTCTGTATTAGAGCTAAATGTGACTTTACCTGAGAGTGAAGAGCCTACAAAGTAAATCATATTTTACGCTTTATCTAAGTCATTATTCACAGAGCCAGCCATAAACTATAATTAATTTGATTGGCTCTGTGTTTAATTATATACATATTGAATACACCTGAATGCGCAAATAGCGCTATATCTCGTTGCTATTTTAATCATTGGTGATAAGTCACAGGAGACCAGTTATTTCGTCATAACGCCTATATTTACCAATAATTTATTTAGTCTATTTCTGCATTCACCTTTTTAGGTGTTTTTTGTGTGCAAAAAATAGAGCCTCAAAAGAGGCTCCTATTGTTATTCTTTGTTTTGTTTGTTTATTGAACTAACAATTCCTTTTTATTTTAAGGAGATTAAATATTAGAAAATAAACAATCAGCAAGACTATGGATATTGCGCCAAAATTTCTGTCACTTTTTCTTCTAATAATGCTTTACGCCAGCGTGAAATTAATTCAGGTTGCCCTTCTTTTATTTTCCAGTGAATACTTAATAACTGATTAATCTGTCTTCTTGAAGCTAACAGCTCAGGGTTATAGCGTTTATCTTCACTGATTTCCTGAATAACGGCTTTAATCGCTTTAAATGCTTTTTTGTAGTTTGGTTGTTCAATTAAATTACCAATAGGCTCTGGACAATCTTCATCTTTAACTTCTTTAGCTTTAACAACAAAATCTAATAAACGACGACCATGACAGCGGATCTCTTGACCTGAAAGCGATAATGCATCAAGTTCTGCTAATGAGGATGGAAGGTAACGAGCAACAGCCCATAGATGTTCTTCTCTTACAACGAAGTTTAATGCCATATCTCGAGCTTTGGCTTGATTTAAGCGCCACTGGGCAAGCATTTGTAAGCACGCTAATTGTTGGTCTTTTAATTGCCAAGCATTGCTAATATCACGATAGGCAAGCTCTGGTACAACTGTTTCTTGTCGACGTTCTGCAATCATTTTGCATTCATCTGCGATCGCATCCATATAGCCTGCTTCTTCAGCTTCTTCAATTAATTTTTCAGCTAAAGGTAGCAAATAGAAAACATCACCACTGGCATATTGGCACTGTTTTTCAGTTAAAGGGCGCGCTAACCAATCTGTTCGAGATTCACTTTTATCTAGTGCAATATTTTCATATATTTCGACTAATGTCGCAAAACCACAAGAGATAGGATGCCCTAAAAATGCAGCCACCACTTGAGTGTCAATCATCGGTGTTGGAACACAACCAAACTGGTGAGAAAAGACTTCGAGATCTTCACTTCCAGCATGGAGAAACTTCATGATGCCTGGGTTTGTTAATAGCTCAACGAAAGGAGCCCAATCCTTAATTGCTAACGGATCAATAAGAGAGATCTGTTTACCGTCATACATCTGGATCAAACCAAGATGAGGGTAATAGGTACGTATGCGGACAAACTCTGTATCTAAAGCAATTTGTGAAGCCTCTGAAGCAGCTTTACAGGCGGTATTTAGTGCAGTGTCTGTCGTAATCAATTGATAATTCAAAACAGGTTTCTCTTGTTTTTATGTCTAATGACTTTTTTATGTAATCACAAAAACGCCGGTATAAACCGGCGAAATTGAAAAAGGTTATTGAGTGTTGTATCAAGATTCAGTTGAGGTTTTCAACTCTTTTTCTTCATTTCTTAACTCTCTGCGTAAAATTTTACCAACATTTGATTTTGGTAATTCATCACGAAACTCAATAATTTTAGGTACTTTATAGCCTGTTAGGTAACGACGACAGTGTGTTTTTATCTCATCTTCCGTTAATGATGGATCTTTTTTCACAATGAAAACTTTAACTGTTTCACCTGAGTTTTTGCTCGGTACACCAATTGCTGCCGATTCTAAAACTTTAGGATGTGCCGTGACAACTTCTTCGACTTCATTAGGGTATACGTTAAAGCCTGAAACTAAGATCATATCTTTTTTACGATCAATGATACGAATAAAACCTTCGTCATCCATTGTGGCAATATCACCCGTTGCAACCCAACCATCGTGTAAGACTTCATCAGTAGCGTCAGGGCGATTCCAATAACCTTTCATAACCTGAGGGCCACGAACCCACATTTCACCGCCTACAGTGCGGTCTACTTCGTTACCTTCATCATCAAGAAACTTAACATCCGTTGAAGGTACAGGTAATCCAATGCTACCACTGTATTTTTTCAGGTTATAAGGGTTACCAGTAACCAAAGGAGAACATTCAGTTAAACCATAACCTTCTAATAAATGTTTTCCCGTTAATGCTTCCCACTCTTTAGCAACACTACTTTGTACAGGCATACCGCCGCCAACGGAGAGATTCAATTTGGAGAAATCGAGTTGACGAAATTCTGGGTTTTGCAACCAAGCATTAAATAAAGTATTTACGCCAGTGATTGCCGTGACAGGGTAACGTCCTAGTTCTTTAATTGTACCTTTAACGTCTCGTGGATTGGTGATCAGTAAGTTTTTACCTCCAACCTCAATAAACAGCAGACAGTTAACTGTTAAAGCAAAGACGTGATACAACGGCAATGCGGTTACCACCAGCTCTTTACCTACATGTAATGCAGGTACATAAGCCGCTTTGGCTTGTTCAAGATTTGCCAACATATTGCGATGCGTTAGCATGGCACCTTTAGCAATGCCGGTTGTTCCCCCTGTATATTGCAAGAAGGCTAAATCTCCCCCTGTAATTTCAGGTTTAATATATTGCATACGATAGCCAAAATGCATTGCTCTACGAAATGAAATGGCATCAGGCAAGTTATATTTAGGCACTAATCGTTTGATATATTTAACAACAAAATCAACGAGTGTTGCTTTAGGACGAGATAATTGATCGCCCATTCTGGTTAAAATAACGTGCTTAATGCTGGTATTAAACACAATTTTTTCGAGCGTATGCGCAAAGTTAGAGACTATTACAATGGCACTTGCGCCACTGTCATTTAACTGATGTTCAAGTTCTCTTGGTGTGTAAAGTGGGTTTACGTTTACGACAACCATGCCTGCACGAAGAATACCGAAAAGCGCGATAGGATATTGCAGTAAATTAGGCATCATTAAGGCGACACGATCACCTTTTTTCAATCCTAAGCCATTTTGCAGGTATGCTGCAAAAGCACGGCTACGCTCTTCAAGTTTGCGATAAGTCATGACCTCGCCCATATTGATAAAGGCGGGTTGATCTGCGTAATTTGCGACAGCGTTTTCAAGCATCTCAGCAAGGGATGCGAAACGGTCCGGGTCAATTTCAGCCGGAACATCTGCCGGATAACGTTTAAGCCAGACTTTTTCCAAAGTAGTACTCCTGATTAATCGCACTTCTTGGGTTAATATTGTGTTTCATTTTTAACAAAGTATTAACTCATCCTACCAGCACAAACAATTTTCTGTTGTGAAGATGCGAAGTGTGTCACTAAATATTTTATTTTTAGATTAACAAAAAAGAAGGCGGTCAAAACCGCCCTCTCTTTTATTTTTTATTCAACTTTAATAACTCTATTAGATAGTTACCTAATATATTATAGATATCGATTATACACCGTTTCACACAAATGGAGGTGAAATATTATATCGTCATGTGGTTCAATACCCACTTTTTATTCCAAAACGGGCACAACCTGACCAGTTCCATATGGATATCCACCATAACCGCCATATCCATGGTGATAACCCCAATATGGGCCATCGCCATAATATCCCCATGTCATAACTGGTGCGGGCATAATGACTTGCTGTGTCAGTGTCCAGCGTTTCATACCTGTCACATCAATACGTAAAAATGGATAACTAGCCTCACCAACTTTGCCAGCTTCAACACCTTTGATAGTACCAACAACGGTTACGTATTGATTTTTATAATCAGAGGGATCTAAGAAATGCATAACATTAGCATAGAGACGCCCAACAGAAGGTTGATGTAATTCGGGCGCAGCATCGTATTGAGAAAGAGGCATAACGGCAATTTCTAGCTGCGTTGATGATTGAAGATTTTTAACATCAATCACACGTCCACCAAAACGCCCTTCTTGACCAATATAAAGTTCAGGCGCAACAAAAACACCATTTAAATTAGTCACTGGCGTTGCTGATGTACCTTTTATTGATTCAGGTATAGAGACGCATCCCGCTAGAAACAAAGCACCAGATAAAAATAGCGCTTTGCTTACCAAACGGTAGTTTAATTGTCTGTTCATAAACCACCTCATTGCAAGTCAATATTAACGTTACTCTATAATAATATTATAGCTTAGCTTCATTCTTCGGCTTCTAATAGATACTTCTAAATTTATTCACGACCAGGTAGTTTTTTCCACGTCACTTCATTACGTAAATAAACTGGCTCAGCGTCTTCAACTTTCGTGGCTTTCCCTTCATGCCAAGCAGTTACAGCAAGAGGTAACATATCTTGTGCAGCAGGAAGCGTGATCTCGGTTTCAACAACAGTGAAAGGCAGTGCCTCTTTTAAATCAGGATATGCTTGCCAGCCTGTACCTGCAATTGCCCATGTTCCTGTAGTTGATTGTAATGCTTCTATAAATTGCTCAGGTTTCATCACGGCTTCAGTGTCTTCACCCATCCAAATACCTGCATCATTACGCTGATATTGAGCGCAATAAATTTCACCCATACGCGCATCTATTGCCACAAGAACGTGTTTGATACCCATTGTTCTAAAGACACCTTCTGCCATTGTGGCAAGTGATGAAATACCAATCATTGGTAACTCTGCACCTAACGCGATACCTTGTGCAACACCTACACCAATACGAACACCTGTAAAACTTCCGGGACCTCGTCCAAAAGCAAGTGCATCTAATGATTGCAATGTAATATTTGCTTCTTCTAAGGCGCTTTTCACCATAGGTAAAATCTTTTGTGTATGTTCACGAGGTGAGATCTCAAAACGTGAAGCAACAACGCCTTCATTCCAAACTGCAACTGAACAAGATTCTGTTGCAGTATCAATTGCTAAAATTCGCAGTGACACGCCATAACTCCGGCAAATTCGATAATTAAAAGAGGAAGAATAATATCATAATAGTGTTCAACAGAATAAACACACATTCTGTGCGATCGCTATTATGAATCCGATATTTCTTGTATTTCATTCTGCTGTGCGCGTTGGCTCAAAAATTTCATTGTTTTTTCGAGTGAACGCGTGCGAGGTGATGGAGGCAAACTACTTAAAAAAACTTCGCCATAAGCACGAGAAACTAACCTATCATCACAAACTATAATTGCACCATAATCGTGTACATCACGAATTAATCGCCCGACACCTTGTTTTAAACTAATAACAGCATCAGGAATTTGGACGTCCTTAAAAGCATCTCCGCCTCGTAATTCACAATCTTCAATACGTGCTCTTAATAAAGGATCATCAGGTGCGGTAAAAGGTAATTTATCAATAATCACACAAGATAGTGTATCGCCACGCACGTCAACGCCTTCCCAAAAACTTTGGGTCGCAACTAAAAGCGCATTTCCTGATGAAACAAACTTTTGCAGTAATTGCGTCTTGCTCATTTCACCTTGCATCAATACAGGTAATGGCAAACTGGCTTTAAACTCTTCAGCAAGTCCACGCATCATGGCATGTGAGGTGCAAAGGAAAAAACAGCGGCCTTGGTTCTTTAAAATAACGGGCGTTAGCATAGCGGCTAAACGTTTCGCTGTATAAGGCTGATTTAATGGTGGTAAATAACGCGGTACACAGAGTAATGTTTGATGTTGATAATCAAATGGGCTGTTTAAAATCAGTGTTGTCGCATTTTCTAAGCCTAATCTATCTGTGTAATAAGACATCTGCTCATTTACAGAAAGTGTTGCTGAGGTAAATACCCAACTGCTTTTATGCGATTTGATTAATTCGCGAAATTTATCCGCAACAGACAGTGGTGTGATAGCTAATAAGAAATGGCGACCATAACTTTCAAACCAGTAACTATAACCCGGAATTGTGGTATCAATCAGGCGTTTTAAGCGATTGCGGTAAACAGTGGCACGTTCAAAAGCACTATCAAGTAATTGGCTTCGCCCTAACGAAAGTTTCATTACGTCATAGCTCAGTTCTAAGGCATCATCCAGTAACGTTAGAAAACGTTTTGTTTCGCCACCTTGCAATAGCTCACGTAAGTTTCCTCGATAACCTGTCTCCCCTAACGCTAGGCGAAAATCCATCACCATTTGCGTTAATCTATCGGCACTTTTTTGTAACTGGACTTGGTCTCTCACTTCTGTGCGATAAGCAACGGTCATATCTCTGGCGAGGTCAAACAGCTGTCTACTGGTAAGTTGTTGGCCAAAATAGTGGCTAGCAATATCTGGAATTTGATGGGCTTCATCAAAGATCATAATTTCTGCTTCCGGAATTAGCTCACCAAAACCGGTATCTTTAACGACAGTATCCGCCATAAATAAATGGTGATTAACCACCACGACATCCGCATCCATTGCTTTTTTACGTGCGCTTAAAACATAGCACTCTTTATAACGAGGGCAATCACTCCCCAAGCAGTTATCGTTAGTGCTGGTGACTAAAGGCCAAACTCGACTATCTTCAGCAACACTATGACAACGGCTAACGTCACCATCTTCTGTTTGTGTTGACCATTGGCGCACATACATGACGTCAGACAAAACTTCAGCTTCCAGATCACCACCACTGAGCATTTGCTGATCAAGTCGTTCTAAACAGAGATAGTTAGAGCGCCCTTTTAACAACGCCGTATTACCATCATAATTAATCGCTTCAATGATCGTAGGTAAATCTCGACTATATAATTGATCTTGCAAGGCTTTAGAGCCTGTTGAGATAATAGTTTTTTTACCCGAACGCAATGCAGGTACAAGATAGGCATACGTTTTTCCAGTACCTGTACCCGCTTCAGCAATAAGTACACCTTGCTTATCAATAGTTTCCGTTATTGATTTCGCCATTTGTCGTTGAGCTTCACGGGGATGAAATCCTGGAATAGTTCGGGTTAAAATCCCGTTTTCTGCAAAATCGTCTGACACAGGCATACTCTTTTTATAAAATAAGACGTAAATTATGCCAGTGGATAACCAAAAGTACCACCTATGCCGTTAATACAAAGGAGAACTCATAATGACAATTAAACGTATCGACCCTGAAGATCGCTGGTCTGAAGCCGTTATTCATAACGACACCATTTATTACACTGCCGTACCAGAAAACTTATCAGGCGATATTATTGAACAAACAGCAGACACATTAGCGGCAATTGACGTTTTGTTACAACGTGTAGGTTCTGATAAAACTAAAATTCTTGATGCGACAATTTTTTTAGCTGATAAAGCCGATTTTGAAGGTATGAATAAAGCGTGGGATGCATGGGTTGCCAAAGGTAGCGCACCTGTGCGTTGTACTGTGCAAGCACAATTAATGCACCCTGAATATAAAGTTGAAATTAAAATTATCGCGGCAATGTAAAAATATTTAATGAGCACCTACTTTTATAGGTGCTTATTTTTTTGAATTTAACTTCTTAGCTAAATCAAGATAGTAATCTGACAAATGCTCATCACCATAACTCTCACCAATATGGCTATTTCCCATAAATGTTAAGAAAAATTCAAAAGGCCCATAAAATTTTTGAGAAGTAAAATGGCGCAATAGAAAAATAGTCATTTTTCTTAAGAAGTCAGGTAGATGAATAATTTTTACTTTTTTATTTAATGCAACACCTGCAAGTTCGGCAATTCGATTTAATGACAAAATATCAGGCCCACCTACAGAAATTTCTTTCGTATTGTGCCCTATCATTTTAATCACAAATTGGGCGAGATCTTTACCCGAGATAGGATTAATTTTTTGTTCACCCGAACCAAATAAATAGACTTTTCCCGCCGAAGCCATTTGCAAAAAATCTTCCATATCGCTGAAGTAGCCATTAGGTCGAATAACGCAATACGATAAATTAGATTGTTTTAATTTATCGACAAAGCGCTCTTTAGCTTCAAAGATTTTTAATTGGCGGTATTTATCTCCATCTATGGCGGAGATATAAATAAACTGTTTAACTTGCGATTTAACAGCATCTTCAAGAAGGTTCACGTTCGCTTGATAATCAACATTCAGATAAGTTAATCCCTCTTTTTGTCGAGTGATCCCTACTGTAGAAATAACACAGTCAATATCTTTAGTAAGATCTTTTATTTGATCAGGATTTGTTATTGCACCAATAAAAACATCATCAATATTCGTAAACTGTGTCGCTTGCTGGTGGTTTCTCACTAAAACACGTACCCAGTAACCTTGTGTTTTTAGTTCCTGTACAAGAAATCGTCCTAAATAACCCGTTGCCCCAGCGATTAAGATCCGTTTCATATTTTCTCCTTGTTTAAACAATAAAAAGAATAGCATAAAAACAAAAAAGCTGAATTCATAAGAACTCAGCTTTTTTAATGTCACTTATTTTGCTGTGATAATTAGATTCTTTTTTTTTATCAATATCTCACTCATTAGGTTAATTAGATTTAGGCAAATTTAATCATTACCATACCAATCAGTAATAATATAATTCCACCCCATCCTTTATAATTGAGTCTTTGATTAAATAAAATCCAACCCGCGGCGATAGTTGCAATAATTCCGAATGCTCCCCAAAGTGCATAAGCTACCGAAAGCTCAATCCCTTTGACTGCCATTGCAAGCGCACTAAAAGCGCCTAACACACAAAACAGTGATAATATTCCTAATCCCATTCGGCTAAAACCGTTAGACATCTTTAAGAATATATTCGCGATAATCTCAAGCACTACGGCAAGTATTAAAAACGCACCGTGCCACCATTCAAATTGAGCTAACATAATTAAGCCTCCTTGATATTGGCAGGAATTGGCTTATTCGCTCCTTTTACAGCGCTGGCAACGTACTTGGCTTTACCAGCAATACTTTTTACCGATTCTGTTGTTTTCTTAGCAACAACCGATTTTTTAGTACCTGATTTGATAAGTGTGATCCCCGCAATTAGCATTGCTAGGCCACCTAATTTTAATGGTGAGAGTGATTCACCAAACCACAGAACGCTGAATGTCGTAATAATGACAATTCCAATACCTTCCCACAGTGCATACGCTACACCTAATGCCACTTTTTTTACGGCTATGGCTAAAAAGATATAGGAAGTGGCAATCATTAACCACATCACAATCATACCAGTGTAACCACCGCTCACACTGGCGTACTTCATAGATAAAGTACCGATAACTTCACAAACAATAGCTAATGCTAAAAATATCCAATAAATCATTTTTTCATCTCTCATACACATTCGAAATACGCCAAAACGTTTCTTGCGCAGAAGATAGAGAATATGTAGATAGTCTTTCTGGCGGCAATAGTAGCCGAACGTTAAGGCAACGTCGTTTCCTGATAACTCAGGAATTAAGATGAGAGGTTTCTATAATGCGCCACACCAGTAGTGTTCGCTGGATAAAATAGCAGAAAGGAATAACTTATAGGTAGAACGTTTAACTTTGACGCTTTTGGCGCTAGTCATGATTATTTATTCTTTCATCGCACAGACCATCCGCACGATATACTCCGAACCCTCATATAAGATGGTTAAATGTTACATGATATTTCTATCACGCCAAATTATTTAAAGCAATGCTTTTGAGGAAAAATTTTTTAGTTAATTGATTGGTTTTATTTAAGTTTTAGTTTCTAACCAAAATCAGATTGCATAGTTAATCAATGTTTTTACTATCCTTCAGTAGTTTATTCATCTAAATTGCTGTAATTATGCTTAAAGGTATTTAGCTGATACAAAAACACCCAGCATTACTGGGTGTTTTTTCTTTAGAATGGATAATCAAAATCAATTATTCAATTTCATTCCAAGAGCGGCCATCACGGGTGATCATGGCAACAGATGCAACCGGTCCCCATGTACCTGCTTGATATGGCTTAGGCAGTTCATTATCGCATTCCCATGCGTTAATGATTGAATCTACCCATTTCCATGCTTCTTCCACTTCATCACGACGCACGAATAGTGCTTGGATCCCACGCATGGCTTCTAACAATAAGCGCTCGTAAGCATCCGCTAAATGCGTTTGATTGAATGTTTCAGAGAAGCTCAAGTCTAGCTTGGTTGTTTGTAAACGGTGTTTATGATCGAGTCCCGGTGCTTTATTTAGCACTTCGATATCGATACCTTCATCTGGCTGTAAACGAATAGTCAGCTTATTTTGTGGTAACTCTTGATAAGTCTCACTGAAGATATTCAGTGCAGGCTTTTTAAAATAAACCACAACTTCTGAACATTTACTTGGTAGACGTTTACCTGTTCTTAAATAGAACGGAACACCAGCCCAACGCCAGTTGTCAATATCAGCGCGGATTGCCACAAATGTTTCTGTATTACTGGTTTTATTGGCGCCTTCTTCATCAAGATAACTGGGTACTTTTTTGCCTTGTACAAAGCCACCTGTATATTGTCCACGAACCGTCTTTTCGCGAATATTGGTGTTATCAATACGGCGTAATGAACGTAAGACTTTCACTTTTTCTTGGCGAATACTGTCAGCCGTTAAATCAGCAGGTGGTGACATCGCTATCATTGTCAGGATTTGTAATAGGTGGTTTTGCACCATATCACGCATTTGACCAGCTTGATCAAAGTATCCCCAACGCCCTTCAATACCCACTTCTTCTGCAACCGTAATTTGGACATGATCAATCGTTTTATTGTCCCAGTTATTGACAAATAGTGAGTTTGCAAAGCGCAGTGCTAATAAGTTTAAAACCGTTTCTTTACCTAAATAATGGTCAATACGATAAATTTGAGTCTCTTTAAAGTATTTCGCCACACTATCGTTAATAGAAACTGAAGACGCTAAATCTGTCCCTAATGGTTTTTCCATTACGACGCGATTAGGCTCTTTATTTAATTTTGCATGTCCTAATCCCTGACACATTGCACTAAAGGTGCTTGGAGGCATAGCAAAGTAATAGATAGCCGGTAATTTATCTTGTTTTAGATGCTTTGATAGCTCAATGAAATGGTCGGTTTCATTAACATCAAGATTACAAAAATCTAAGCGGTCACTTAAACGTTGCCATATTTCAGGTTTAATTTCTTCTTTTAAAAAGGTTTTTAACGCTTCATGAGCGACATTTTTATATGCCTCAACATCCCAATCAGCACGACCGACACCAATAATGCGAGAGTCAGGGTGAATATATCCTGCTTTTTCCAATTGATATAATGATGGAATGAGCTTACGGCGTGCTAGATCCCCTTTCGTACCGAAGATAACCAGATCACAGGCCTGAGCAGTCGATATCGCTGCCATAGAACGTCTCCTCATGATGAGATTTTGTAATTTTGTTACAGAATTTTGTATTAATGTACTCTTTTGGATGTATTCAGTAAATACACTTGCACATTTTAGTCTCTAACTTACCACACATATTGTAATGCTTCATTTTATGCCTAGTGTTTTATCCTTTCTTGTAACTTTACAACAGTTTTGTTTCTTGCTTTCAGCTTTGAAAGTTAGACACACGTCATACTTTAACGAAAAAAGCCCTGTTTACCGATGGTTTACACTGCAAGCCTTGTTCTTTGCGTAGTATATTTTCATAAAACCGTTATAGATTTCTCCTTTTATTGAAATTGGCAAAGCCAAGGATCTGTATATTTAATGAATATATTGGAAAGGGTTCAGTCTAATCTGGACATCTTGAGTAAATCAGAAAAAAAAGTCGCAGAGGCTGTTTTAACTGCGCCACAAACAGTTATCCATTCAAGTATTGCCTTAATGGCTAAAACGGCTGATGTCAGCGAACCCACTGTTAATCGATTTTGCCGACGTATGGCAACAAAAGGATTTCCTGATTTCAAATTACAATTAGCACAAAGCATTGCCAACGGTACGCCTTATGTAAATCGTAATATTGATGATTCCGATACAGTCTCTTCTTATACCAATAAAATTTTTGAATCCGCAATGGCGGGACTTGAAAACGTTAAAAACAATATTGATATCGCAGCTATCAATCGTGCAGTTGATATTTTAACGCAAGCAAAAAAAATCTCTTTTTTTGGCTTAGGTGCATCAGCAGCCGTTGCTCATGATGCCATGAACAAGTTTTCTCGTTTTAATATTCCAGTCACTTATTTTGATGATGTTATTATGCAACGTATGAGTTGCATAAATAGTACTGATGGTGATGTAGTCGTTATTATTTCACATACAGGACGCACTAAGAATTTAGTTGAAATCGCAAAAATTGCGCGTGAAAACGATGCGTCCGTCATTGCCATTACCACTCCGGACTCTCTTTTAGCCTCAGAAGCTACCCTTCCTATATTGCTTGATGTGCCTGAAGATACTGATATCTACATGCCAATGATCTCCCGCCTTGCTCAACTCACTATTATTGATGTTCTCGCAACAGGATTTATTTTACGCCGAGGACCAAAATTCAGAGATAACTTGAAGCGCGTCAAAGAAGCTTTACGTGATTCACGGTTTGATAAGTAACCGTTTTTAATTATTCTGTTAGTATTGTCACACTTCCGATTGTGCCCCTGACTAGATAAGTTTTTGGAAAATGGTAGCATATCTGCGAGCTAACTCTCGCAAACAATGAAAACAGTAGTGTATGTTGCAATTAGCTTGAAGCGTTTCACTTAACATATTGGGTAAAACACAATCTGATTTCTGTTTTATCCAATTGCCAACACCTTTCGTTCAAGGTCAACGGAGTAATACATGTCCAGACGGCTCAGAAGAACAAAAATTGTTACCACCTTAGGCCCAGCAACAGATCGTGATAATAACTTAGAAAAAATTATTATTGCTGGCGCAAATGTTGTTCGATTAAATTTCTCTCATGGTTCTGCGGAAGATCATCTTGCTCGCGCTAATCGTACCCGTGAAATTGCTGCAAGATTAGGTCGCCATGTTGCTATTCTCGGGGATTTACAAGGCCCTAAAATCCGTGTATCTACCTTTAAAGACGGAAAAGTTTTCCTGAATGTCGGTGATAAATTCTTACTTGATGCAGCGCTTGAAAAAGGCGAAGGCAACCAAAATCAAGTGGGTATCGATTATAAAGGCCTACCTGCCGACGTGGTTCCAGGCGATATTTTACTTCTTGATGATGGTCGAGTTCAGTTAAAAGTCCTCAAAGTTGATGGTTTAAAAGTCTTTACTGAAGTGACGGTTGGTGGTCCTTTATCTAACAATAAAGGCATTAATAAGCTCGGTGGAGGCCTTTCTGCTGATGCATTAACAGAAAAAGATAAGCAAGATATTATCACTGCGGCAAAAATCGGTGTTGATTACCTTGCCGTTTCATTCCCAAGAACGGGGGAAGATCTTAACCTTGCTCGCCGTTTAGCCCGTGATGCAGGCTGTGAATGCCAAATCGTTTCTAAAGTAGAACGTGCTGAAGCGGTTGCTAATGATGAAATCATTGATGAAATTATTCTTGCTTCTGATGTGGTGATGGTTGCTCGTGGCGATTTAGGTGTTGAAATTGGTGATCCTGAGCTGGTTGGTGTACAGAAAAAATTAATTCGTCGTGCTCGTCAGCTTAATCGTGTCGTTATCACTGCCACTCAAATGATGGAATCAATGATAACAAATCCAATGCCAACTCGTGCTGAAGTAATGGACGTTGCTAACGCCGTATTAGATGGCACGGATGCTGTTATGCTTTCAGCAGAAACCGCAGCAGGACAATATCCAGCAGAAACGGTCGCTTCAATGGCGCAGGTCTGCTTAGGTGCTGAAAAAATGCCAGCCGCCAATGTTTCTAAGCATCGTTTAGATATGGTGTTTGATACAGTGGAAGAAGCCATTGCGATGTCTACAATGTATGCAGCTAACCATATGAAAGGCGTTAATGCGATTATTGCGATGACTGAATCTGGTCGTACAGCACGCATGATGTCTCGTATCAGTACAGGTTTACCGATTTTCTCAATGTCTCGTCATGAGAAAACATTGAATCAGACCGCACTTTATCGTGGTGTAACACCCGTTTATTGCAGTACTCACACTGATGGTATTGCCGCTGCTAATGAAGCAATTGCTCGTTTACGAGATAAAGGTTTCTTAGTTTCTGGTGATTTAGTGTTAGTGACTCAAGGTGACCAAATGGGCACTGTCGGTAGTACTAATACCTGCCGTATTCTGACTGTTGAATAACACAAAGTCCTAAACCTTAATAACCAAACGGGCACTTAATAAAGTGCCCGTTTTATTTATTTCTTTTTTGTGCAAGAACTAGTCCAAAATATTCTCACGAGCATAAGGCTCTATTTCGCCCTCTTTACGTGTCTTCAGTAATTTTAAGATCCACGTATATTGCTCTGGTGTTGGTGTCACTAGTGCTTCTAACTCTTCATTCATTCTACGTGCAATGTACGCATCATCTTTATCTTCAATATCATCCATTGGTTCACGAACAATAATACTAAGCTGATGTGTTTTATGACAATACACTGGAAACAGAGGCACAATAGCCGCTCGGCACACTTTCATTAACCGCCCAATTGCAGGTAATGTCGCTTTATAGGTACCGAAAAAATCCACAAATTGACTATGCTCTGCACCATGATCTTGGTCTGGTAAATAATAGCCCCAGTAACCTTGTCGCACAGAAGAAATAAAAGGCTTAATACCTGCTTCGCGTGAATGTAATCTGCCATCAAAATGATGACGTGCTTTATTCCATAAATAATCAGCAACGGGATCTTTTTGGTGATGGAACATTGCAGCCATTTTCTGACCTGTTGATGCTAACAACATTGCAGGGATATCAACTGCCCATCCATGAGGTACCATAAAAATAACATTACGGCCTTGCTCTTTAAAACGCTCAATAATTTCTAATCCCTGCCAAGATGTGCGCTTTAATATACGCTCAGGACCTCTTAAACAAAGCTCAGCTAACATCACAAAGGATTGAGGCGCAGTTTCAAACATACTGTCGAGTACATTTTCTCGTTGCGTTTTATTCCATGTTGGAAAACAGTATCTCAAGTTGATATCTGCACGACGTCTTGCACTTTTCGCTTTACGTCCAACAAAACGACCAATAGAAGCAAGAAATGGATCACGCCATTTTACTGGCATATAAGCCAATGCACTTAATACACCTGCACCTAACCATGTTCCCCAATGACGAGGATGCAAATAGGCACGGTGAAAAGTGGGTACATAACCCGCTTTGCTATCTGTATCTTTTTCTTTATTCATCAGATAACTCTCTGAACTGATACCCCAAATAGGCGTAAAAAACATTAAAACAAAAACGGATGATATCAATCATCCGCTTTTATGTCTTTAAAATCGTGTTTATTGTCAATCGGCTAGCACTAATTGAGGCTTAATCTCTTTTACTTTAGCGAGATATTCTTGTTTATCTTTACCTGTTAAACCATCAGCACGAGGCAATGTTGCCGTTAGTGGATTGACTGCTTGTTGGTTGATCCACAGCTCATAATGTAAATGAGGTCCCGTAGAACGTCCTGTATTGCCTGATAACGCAATTCTATCTCCACGCTTAACACGTTGCCCAGGTTTTACAAGTAATTGGCGTAAGTGCATATAACGTGTCGTATATTGGCTACCATGACGAATAGCGATAAAGTTACCTGCGGCACCGCTGTATTTAGCCACAATAACTTCGCCATCCCCTGTTGCTAATACCGGTGTACCTACTGGCATAGCAAAGTCGACACCTTTATGAGCAGCTAAACGACCTGTAACAGGATTAATACGACGAGGGTTAAATTGAGAGGAAACTCTAAACTGCTTCACTGTTGGGAATCGCATAAATCCACGTTCTAATCCACCAGCTTGGCTATCATAAAAACGGCCATCTTCAGCAAGGAAAGCATAGTAGTCTTTACCAGCGCTGCGTAAACGCACACCAATAAGTTCACTTTGTTCTGTACGACCGTCAAGCACTTCGCGAGAAAAAAGTGCTGCAAATTGATCGCCACTTTGTAGTTTTTTAAAGTCTACTTGCCATTGCAATGCTTTAGTCACTGCGCGTGCTTCTGAATTAGTTAAACCTGCATTCGTTGCACTAACAGAGAAACTCCCACGAATAACACCAGTGGTAACACTATTTTTCCACTCACCTTTTTGAAACTCTTTTGTCTCTTTAAAGCCCGTTTCTGTACGGGTATAAACTCGAGTTTCACGGCGAGAAACACCCCAACTTAACTCTTTTAGTAATCCATTATCATCAAGCTCCCAACTAATAGATTGCCCGATTTTAAGATTTCTAAGATCTTTATTTTGATTAGAGATAGTTGCAATATCAGCTGAGTCAATACCAAACTGAGTGAGTATTGAACTTAATGAATCCCCACTAGAGACGATATAAGTATGAGGAACTTGTGCAACTGCGGTACTCGTATCTGTGCCATCTTCCGCACCAACTAATCCTTCATCGGTAAGTTGATCACTACTATCAGTGATAATGTCATCCGTATTTTCATCTTGATTGGTAAGCGGCATTTGAATGCTGACAGGAACTTCTCGGCTTTGCTCATTTTGAAGAACCACTGGTCGCCAAATTGCGACGGCCAGTGTTGCTGCAGTTAACGAACCGAGCATGATCTTATGTGGGAGTGGTAAACTTAAATATACCTGTGCAATGGATTTCTTCTGCTGCACGTTCTTAATTCCTTATTGTGTTTCATTCAGGCAGCTCGCATATTGGTTAGCTAGTTGGGTAAGGAATTTTATATAGCTCTCTTGAGTCAGAGCAATCCCACTTCCTAGGGGGTCTAATACACCCATTTTAACCCCAGTGCCTTTCGCCACTGTTTCTATTACTGTCGGCCTAAATTGTGGCTCAGCAAAAATGCAAGTTGCTTTTTGCTCAACCAACTGTGTTCGTATTTGATGTAATTTCTGCGCACCCGGCTGTATTTCAGGGTTGATCGTAAAATGACCTAACGGCTTTAAATTATAATGTTTTTCGAAGTAGCCATAAGCATCATGAAAGACAAAATAACCCTTATTTCTCACAGGCGACAGAATATTAACAAGATTCTTATCAGTTTGCTTGAGTTGTTCGCTGAATTTACCTAGGTTTACGTCCAGAAGTTCTTTTTTATCTGGATACAGCGCAATTAACCTTTTGTGGATCTGTTTTGCAGACGACAACGCAATCTCTGGTGATAACCAGATGTGCATATTATAATCACCGTGAGAATGATGTTCGTGATTTTCCTCATGTTTATGCACATTGTCATCATCATCTTTCAATAAAAGTGACTTTATTTCGTTAGTTTCCGCTAAAGCCAACTTATGATTGTCATTAAGTCTGTTTAATGGCTTATCTAAAAACACTTCCATATCAGGCCCTACCCATACCATCAGGTCTGCAGAGGTGATTTTTTTCAAATCAGAGGGTTTTAATGCATAATCGTGTGGAGATGCCCCATCTGGTAATAAAACTTCCGTTGGTGTTACTCCATCAGCGATAGCAGCAGCAATAAATCCTAATGGTCTAATGGAAACGACAACATCAGCCTGCACTGAAGCACTGAATGAGCTTATCATCGCTGTCGCTAAAAATGATTTCAATAAAAAACGGTGCGCAAATTTGTTGTTTTTATGTAACATAGGAAGAATTCTCGTGAATCATCATTGGAAATGTTATATTATAACGTTTCAATGATTCTGCAAGTGCTAATTTTATGTCTGACTTGATTTGTTTAAAATCGGTTTGTGTTTCTTTTGGTGAAAGAGAAATTCTAAAAGATATCTCTTTTGATCTAAAAGCAGGCCGTATTCTTACTTTGCTTGGCCCTAATGGTGCGGGTAAATCTACAGTTATCCGTTTAGTTCTTGGTTTATTAAATCCAACCTCAGGAAAAGTTGAGCGTCAAAATGCGCTACGCGTGGGCTATGTGCCACAAAAACTTTATCTTGATCCCACAATGCCACTCACGGTTAAACGGTTTATGACACTAAAACCGGGTGTTCATGATAAAGATATTCTCCCAGCTTTAGAACAAGTTAATGCGGCGAAATTAATCGATCAGCCTATGCAGAAACTTTCTGGTGGTGAGTCTCAACGAGTCTTATTAGCAAGAGCGTTGCTTAATCAGCCCCAACTTTTAGTTTTAGATGAACCCACTCAAGGTGTTGATGTTAATGGTCAATTAGCACTTTATGATTTAATTAATCAGCTTCGTCACGAATTAGGTTGTGCCATCTTAATGGTTTCTCATGATCTTCATCTTGTAATGGCAAAAACGGACGAAGTCCTCTGCTTAAATGGTCATATTTGCTGTTCAGGCACACCTGACGTCGTTTCTTCTCATCCTGAATTTATTGCCATGTTTGGAAGTCGTGGTGCTGAGCAACTTGGTATTTATCGTCATCATCACCAGCATAGTAAGGAGTGTCGTCATGATTGAGTTGCTGTTACCGGGTTGGATTGCCGGTATGCTCTTAGCAATGGCGGCGGGTCCTTTGGGCTCTTTTGTCGTTTGGCGTCGTATGTCTTATTTTGGTGATACCTTAGCGCACGCTTCACTACTCGGTGTTGCGTTTGGTTTACTGTTTAATATCGAGCCTTTTTACGCAGTTATTGCCGTCACGCTTCTTCTCGCTATTCTATTGGTTTGGTTAGAATTAAAACCTCAACTTTCTGTCGATACGCTTTTAGGGATCATGGCACACAGTGCTCTTTCTTTAGGGCTTGTGGTCGTCAGTTTAATGTCGAATGTGCGTGTTGATTTAATGGCTTATCTATTTGGTGATTTACTGTCAGTAAACTATCAAGACGTTATCAGTATTTTTATTGGTGTTGTGATTGTTTTATTTGTCATTATTCGCTCATGGCGCCCACTGCTCTCCATGACTATCAATCAAGATATGGCATTTGTTGATGGTGTGAATATTCAGCGAGAACGTTTAAAGCTAATGATGATCACCGCGTTAACTATTGGTTTAGCCATGAAATTTGTAGGTGCGCTGATCATTACCTCTTTACTGATCATTCCTGCGGCAACAGCACGTCGTTTTGCTCGTTCTCCAGAACAAATGGCTCTGATTGCAATCGCTGTTGGTATGTTGGCAATTACGGGCGGTTTAACATTCTCTGCTTTCTATGATACCCCTGCTGGCCCATCTGTTGTTTTAGCCGCAAGTTGCCTATTTATCTTGAGTTTATTTGCACCCACTAAACAATAATTATTCCCCGTACATTAGATAAAAACAACCCCCAACAACACAATGTTCTTGGGGTTTGTTTTTATCTTTTTTCAGTTGAATATCTGAAAATTAATCTTTCTATTTTTTGTTTAATTCAACTTCATCTATGGGTGCATAAATTAGCACATGAACATCCGCTAAAGGTTCCATTGCGCTTTTAATTTTTTCATACACCACAGACCATTCTAGGCCACCTAAACCCGCCCCTAAAGGTGGGATGGCAATAGATTTAATATTGCGCTGTTTAATTTCATCAACCAGTGTAATTAATCCAGCTTCAATATCTTCAATACAACTTGCATTTCGCCAGTGTCGTTTTGTTGGAAAATTGACAATAAAACGAGGATGAGTCTCTTTTTGTATCTCATAAATAAACATTACACCGGGTGTCAGCTCTTTATTTTTACACGCTAAAGCATAAGCTTTAAAATTATCAGGCCATGCTTTTTTAAACTGTAAGGCGATACCCCGCCCCATTACACCAACACAATTGACGGCATTTACAATCGCCTCGGTGTTTGCATGTAAAAGATTGCCTCGAGTCAGTTCTATCATTTAAATCACCTTCAGCTTCATACTGATATAAATATTAAGGCTCTTCTACAATACGATTAAAATGACGATAGGCATGATTAGTCGCAACTCGACCTCTTGGTGTGCGCTGAATAAAACCTTGCTGAATTAAATAAGGTTCTAATACGTCTTCTATAGTTTCACGCTCTTCACCAATAGCTGCCGCAAGGTTATCTAATCCTACTGGACCACCCATAAATTTATCAATGATGGCAAAAAGAAGTTTACGATCTAAATAGTCAAAACCTGCCGCATCCACATTCAACATGTCCAGTGCTTTAGAAGCGGTATCCTCATCAATGGCACCATTACCTTTTACCTGTGCAAAGTCTCGTACACGGCGTAATAATCGGTTAGTAATACGAGGGGTTCCTCGTGAACGCATAGCAATTTGGCGAGCGCCTTCGTCTGTCATCTCTAATCCCATAAAACTAGCACTGCGAGAGACAATGTGCTGGAGATCGTCAACATTATAAAACTCAAGACGTTGAACAATACCAAAACGGTCACGCAATGGAGATGTTAAAGAGCCAGCCCTTGTGGTGGCGCCCACTAAGGTGAATGGTGGTAGATCTATTTTAATTGAGCGAGCGGCTGGCCCTTCACCAATCATAATATCAAGCTGATAATCTTCCATTGCAGGATAAAGAATTTCTTCAACCACGGGAGAAAGGCGATGGATTTCATCAATAAACAGCACGTCATGAGGTTCAAGGTTAGTTAGCATAGCCGCTAAATCACCCGCTTTTTCAAGTACAGGGCCTGATGTCGTACGTAAATTAACCCCCATTTCATTTGCAATGATATTTGCTAATGTGGTTTTACCCAATCCTGGTGGGCCAAAGATAAGTAAATGATCGAGCGCATCCTGACGTAATTTAGCTGCCTGAATAAAAATCTCCATTTGTTCTCGAACTTGAGGTTGCCCAACATATTCGGCAAGAGATTTAGGGCGAATAGCCCTATCAATAATTTCTTCTTCAGGTTGTTGAATTTCTGCTGAAATCAGGCGATCTGCTTCAATCACAATGTGTTACTCCTAAATAGCCGCACGCAACGCTTCTTTAATAAGTGTTTCGCTATCTGTACCCAGTTTTGCCACTTTGCTGATCATTTTTGCAGCTTCTTGTGGTTTATAGCCTAATGCGATTAATGCAGCAGAGGCTTCGGCTTCAATATCAGCCGCTTTTGGCGCTTTAGGTGAAGTGCTTTCTGGTAGCTCGATATCACTATTTTCGAATAAATCACCATTAAGACCTTTAAAGCGATCTTTCATTTCAACCACTAAACGTTCAGCGGTTTTCTTACCTACACCCGGTAATTTCACTAATGAAGTGATAGATTCATTTTCAATAGCTGTTACAAATTGGCGAGCAGACATGCCAGATAAAATGGCTAAAGCAAGTTTAGGCCCCACTCCATTTACTTTAATTAATTCACGAAAGAGTGCGCGCTCTTGTTTTTGGTTAAAACCATAAAGTAATTGTGCATCTTCACGTACGATAAATTGCGTGTAGATAATGGCTTCTTGGCCAATATCAGGCAATTCATAAAAACAGGTCATTGGCATATTGATTTCATAACCTACACCATTACCTGCCTCGATCAGCACCACTGGTGGCTGTTTTTCAAGAATAATTCCTCTGATACGACCTATCACCCTAACGCCTCCGCAAAAATAATTACGTCAAGTTTATAACATAAAAAAAGCTGGACGTATATCCAGCTTGTGAAAAACCAAAGACATTTGCCAAGATAACAACTTATCTTAACCGACCTCGCGTTAAAACCAGACGCGGATCACCTACACGTAATAAATTTTGGTTAAAGTGACAATGTGTTATCGCAATTGCTAATGCATCGGCAGCATCCGATTGTGGTGCGGCGGATAATTTTAATATTGAACGCACCATATGCTGTACTTGGCTTTTTTCAGCCGCCCCTGTGCCCACAACAGTTTGTTTGACTTGGCGAGCCGCATATTCAAAAACGGGTAGATCGTTATTAACTGCCGCAAGTATTGCTACACCACGTGCTTGCCCAAGTTTAAGTGCAGAGTCAGCATTTTTAGCCATAAACACTTGCTCAACTGCAAATACATCTGGCGAAAACTGAGTAATGATTTCGCTAACACCTGCATAAATACGTTTAAGTCGATTAGGAAGGTCGGGAACTTGTGTGCGAATACAACCGCTTCCCAAATAGATAAGTTGTCGCCCTTGCTGTCGAATTACGCCGTAGCCTGTAACACGCGAACCGGGGTCTATACCTAAAATGATAGCCATATCAATTCCTGTTGCCGATATGGTCGATGGCGAGAGAAAAGAGCAAAAAATCTGCTCTGCTCTTCTCTTCGCACTTTTAATAACAGCGTTAAACACCGTTATTTTCGATAATCGCTAGAACAATTACAGGATATCTTCCAGTTGTTTTGCAACTTCATCTGAGATATCACCGTTGTGATATACTTCTTGCACGTCATCACTGTCTTCTAACATATCGATAAGACGCATTAATTTTGGTGCAGTTTCAATATCTAATTCTGCTTTAGTCGATGGGATCATCGAAACTTCTGCTGATTCAGCCACAAAACCTGCTGCATCCATTGCATCTTTTACTTCACCAAAAGATTCTGGTGTGGTGTAAACATCAATAGCACCATCATCAAAAGTCTCAACGTCATCAGCGCCTGCTTCTAACGCGGCTTCCATAACAGCATCTTCATCAACACCCGGTGCGTATGAAATAACACCTTTTTTGGTAAACAGATAAGATACAGAACCATCTGTTCCTAAGTTACCACCTGTTTTGGTAAATGCATGGCGAACATCGGAAACAGTACGGTTACGATTATCACTTAAGCATTCAACCATCACAGCAGTACCTGCTGGGCCATAGCCTTCATAAATGATGGTTTCCATATTATCGTTGTCATCATTACCCACACCACGTGCGATTGCACGGTTTAAGGTATCACGAGTCATGTTGTTCGATAATGCTTTATCAACTGCCGCACGTAAACGCGGGTTAGTTGCAGGATCACCACCACCTAAACGTGCTGCTGTAACTAATTCACGGATGATTTTAGTGAAAATTTTACCGCGTTTCGCATCTTGCGCTGCTTTACGGTGTTTTGTATTGGCCCATTTACTATGACCTGCCATGAAATATCTCCAAACGTGGTCTAATCATTAAATAACAAATTCTTCAATCGCTTGCTGATTACTGGCGGATTTTGTTAATTTTGCCGCCAGTGGCGCGTCTAGCCATTGGTATTGCGAATGCTCAGTTAGCACAATATCTCGCTCTGCGGGCAGTGCTAATGTAAACCAATGTTCCTGACAATGTGTAACATCTGGTGCATAACGATGCCGAAAATGTGCAAAAATCTCAAAAAGAATTGAGCGATGGCAATCCACCAGCTCAAGATTTTCTTTTATGATATCAATTCCAACCTCTTCTTGCACTTCGCGCAATGCCGTTTGAAAAGGCGTTTCTTCCGCTTCTAAACTGCCGGTCACAGATTGCCAGAAATCAGGATCATCTCGACGCTTCAGCATAAGCACCCGTTTGGTCTCTTTTGCATAAATAACAACTAAAACGGATATCGGGCGCTTATATTTCATCATTTACTCTTTATCTTCGCTAACTTCTTTTTGAGTTACTGCAATTGCTAACTCTTTTAAAGACTCTTCATTAGCAAAGCTTGGTGCATTAGTCATTAAACACGCAGCGGCAGTTGTTTTAGGGAAAGCAATAACATCACGAATGTTATCAGTACCCGTTAACAACATCACTAAGCGGTCTAAACCAAATGCTAAACCTGCATGTGGTGGAGTACCAAATTTAAGCGCATCTAATAAGAAACCAAATTTCTCTTGTTGCTCATTCGGTGCAATACCTAAAATGCTAAATACTGCTTGTTGCATTTCATTACGGTGAATACGCACTGAACCGCCACCCACTTCATAACCATTGATAACCATATCATAAGCATTTGCTACAGCACCTACTGGGTGCGCAGTCAATTCAGCTGGTGATAAGTCTTTTGGAGAAGTAAATGGATGGTGCATCGCACTTAAGCTACCGGTTTCTTCATCTTCTTCAAACATTGGGAAATCAATAACCCACAATGGTTTCCATGCATTTAAATCGGTCAGTTCAAGATCACGACCCACTTTCAGACGCAGAGCGCCCATTGCATCACTCATTGTGCCTTTACGGCCCGCACCAAAGAAGATTAAATCGCCGTCGGTTGCGCCTGTTGTTTCTAAAATTGAGTTAACAACATCGTTAGTCAAGAATTTAGCAATTGGGCTTTGTACACCTTCAATACCTTTCGCGCTTTCGTTGACTTTCATCCACGCAAGGCCTTTAGCACCATAAATACCAACAAACTGTGTATATTCGTCGATATTTTTACGGGTTAATGATGCGCCACCCGGTACACGCAATGCGATAACACGGCATCTTTCATCATTTGCCGCTTGTGCAAATACACTGAACTCAACATCTTTGACTAAATCAGCAATGTCTTTAAGTTCCATTGGGTTACGTAAATCTGGTTTGTCTGAACCATAACGACGCATTGCTTCAGCAAAAGTCATTACTGGGAACGCACCTAAATCGACATTCAGAATATCTAACCATAATGCATGGATCATACGCTCCATCACTTCGCGCACTTGGTCTGCACTCATGAAAGAGGTTTCAACATCGATTTGTGTAAATTCAGGCTGACGATCAGCACGTAAGTCTTCATCACGGAAGCATTTTACGATTTGATAATAACGATCAAAGCCAGACATCATCAGTAGCTGTTTAAAAAGCTGCGGTGATTGTGGTAATGCGTAGAATTTACCTTTATGTACACGGCTTGGAACTAAATAGTCACGCGCACCTTCTGGTGTCGCTTTTGTCAGCATTGGGGTTTCAACATCAAGGAAACCTTCACCATCCATAAAACGGCGAACAAAGCTTGTGATTTTAGCACGGGTTTTTAAGCGATCTGACATTTCAGGGCGACGCAAGTCTAAATAACGATAAGTTAAACGACGCTCTTCTGTATTTGTTTGATTGCTATCTAACGGTAATGGCTCTGAACGGTTAAAAATAGACAGAGATTCTGCCGCTAACTCAATTTCACCTGTTGCCATATTTTTATTAACTTGGCTATCAGGACGAGCGCGTACTGTTCCTGTGACTTGAATACAAAATTCATTACGCAGTTCTGAAGCCTGAGAAAATGCCTCTTTCTGCTCTGGGTCAAAGAAGACTTGAACAATACCTTCGCGATCTCGCATATCAATAAAGATAAGTCCACCTAAGTCACGGCGACGGTTAACCCAACCACAAAGAGTCACTTTTTGGCCCACATGGGCACTATTCAACTGCCCACAATAATTAGTACGCATACAATATCCTTTTACTCAGCTTGTTGTGCTTTCTGCTGCGGAAATTTTGGCAATAGTCTTTTTCGAGTAGTGTCAAAAAAAAGGCAGACATTATAACGAAAATTCTTCCTGGAGATAAGAGTATAGACCTAGTTTATATGATACATCTTTTCAAGGATTTGCTAATCCCCAAACAATTAATTAATAATAATTATTTATAGCGACAGAAGTCGCTTTGAGGTTTATCATTAAATTTGCCGTTTTTTGGCTTTGGCAATGGAGAAAAGATGGTTAGCTCGCTTTATATCGTACTGGGCGCACTATTATTGATTAAATTGTCCCTCAATGTCGTAAAACTCAGAACACAATATCGGGTTGCTTATGGTGATGGTGGCTTTTATGAATTACAAACAGCCATCCGTGTTCACGGCAATGCGGTAGAATATATTCCGATTTCCATGATCTTATTACTGGTCATGGAAATGAATGGTGCTTTTGTTTGGATGGTACACATCTGTGGCTCAATTTTAATCGCAGGTCGTTTTTTACACTCTTATGGATTAAAACACCGTGAACTTCGTTGGCGTCGTTCAGGCATGGCAGCCACTTACTTATCAATGGTATTGATGATCATTGCTAATATTTATTTCCTTCCTTGGATACAAATCTTTTCCTTTTATTACTAAGTCCTCGCGGGAATAACATGATCATCCATGATCAAAACCGACATCCTTGCTGTTGTGTCTAATAACGGCAAGGTATCAAAAAGGTTTATTTATTTTTTCTAATTTCTTTCTAAATAATGCAACTTTGTGAGCACCGTCGCTTCTGGTAGAATGCTTGCTTCTTTTATTCCTTAAACCTATTTTAGTTATGTCGAATTCAAAATCATCACAACAAGACAGCTTATTTGCGACACCTATCGCTAACCTTGGTGACTGGCGCTTTGACGAAAAAGTCGCTGAAGTGTTTCCTGATATGATAAAACGCTCAGTACCGGGTTACTCAAATATTATCTCCATGATTGGTATGCTTGCAGGTCGCTTTGTTACACCCAATAGCCAAGTCTACGATTTAGGCTGTTCTTTAGGTGCAGCAACCCTTTCCATGCGTCGTAATATTGATGCTGTGGGTTGCAAAATTATTGGTGTTGATAATTCACCGGCAATGGTAGAACGTTGTCAGCGCCATATTGATGCCTATAAAGCAGATACACCCGTTGATATTATTGAAGGTGATATTCTTGATATCGAGATCAACAATGCCTCAATGGTCGTGCTTAACTTCACCTTGCAATTCTTAGCACCAAACGATCGCCAAATATTATTAAACCGAATTTACCAAGGTCTTAATCCCGGCGGAGTGTTAGTACTTTCTGAAAAATTCAGTTTTGAAGATAAAGAAATAGGTGAGTTATTGTTTAATATGCACCATGATTTCAAACGTGCTAACGGCTACAGCGAATTAGAGATTAGCCAAAAACGCAGCATGTTAGAAAATGTCATGCTGACTGATTCTGTTGAAACGCATAAAACTCGCTTACATAATGCAGGTTTCCCGCATGCGGAAGTTTGGTTCCAATGTTTTAATTTCGGCTCTCTTTTAGCGATTAAAGGCAATAATGAATGATTAATTTTGGCTCGTTTTATCAACTTATTGCGCAAGATGAGCGCTTATTTCATTGGTTAGATACATTACCTGCTCAATTATCAGAATGGCGTTCAAATGCGTTACACGGTCACTTTTCCTCATGGGAAAAAATGCTCGATGGCTTGCCAGAAATTACCCCTACTGAGATTGACTTAAAAAATGGTGTAATTGCCCAACATACTCCAGCATTAAGCGCAGGCGAGCAACTGGGACTAAGCAACGTTTTAAAAAATTTAATGCCGTGGCGTAAAGGTCCTTTTTCACTTTATGGCGTCGATATCGACACAGAATGGCGCTCAGATTGGAAATGGGATCGTGTTTTACCACATCTTTCACCACTTGAAGGCCGTTTAGTGTTAGATGTTGGCTGTGGCAGTGGTTACCACATGTGGCGCATGCTAGGTGAAGGCGCAGAATTTGTTATTGGGATCGACCCTACCCAACTTTTCTTATGTCAATTTGAAGCAGTCAGAAAATTATTAGGCAATGACCAACGCGCACATTTAATCCCTGTTGGCATTGAGCAAATGCCAGAGTTAAATGCCTTCGATACCGTATTCTCTATGGGTGTACTTTATCATCGCCGCTCACCTCTTGATCATTTATGGCAATTAAAAAACCAATTAGTTTCTGGTGGCGAATTAGTATTAGAAAGCCTTGTTGTCGATGGAGATGAATTTCAATGCCTGATCCCAGGTGAACGCTATGCACAAATGCGTAATGTGTACTTTATTCCATCTGCAAAAATGCTGAAAGTTTGGCTAGAAAAATGTGGCTTTAAAGATGTGCGCATTGTCGATGAAAACACAACCTCTCTTGATGAACAACGTAAAACGGATTGGATGGTAACGGATTCATTAGACGCATTCTTAGATGCTGATGATAAAACAAAAACAGTTGAAGGTTATCCTGCACCTAAACGAGCAATATTAATTGCAACCAAACCCTAAGCCTTATTTATTTTAAGTGTGTTACAGATAATCATTACAAAAAGGGTATCTTATAGAGATATCCTTTTTTTCTATCTTAAATTGTATTTTTAAAATCACTTCTTATAAATTAAACCTTATTTACATTGATAAAATTGACTCTATAAAAGATCATCATGGCGAAATATAAAGAAAATAAACAAGCTAAACAAAAAAGGATCGCACAACAAAAACAGCAATCACTGGTTCTTAACGAGCACCGAAAAGAGAATAAAAAACGAGAACTCTTTTTTTCTAATCAAAATTTTTTAGAGAATGAATCATCCATTATACTTACGCCATTACAGCGTAAAATCAGTGAGTTATTCTCTTGGTTTGATTATTTTACTCAATTCTTTTATATCACTTTTATTATTACCGCATGGTGTTATCCCGCGTTATTTAGCGTTCAAACCATTTATAATTTAACCGTCATTTTTATCTTTGAGTTTGTTCTTGTTCATTCAGGTTTGTTTATGGCTGTATTAGCACGAACTAAACTTATTTTTGTTCTTATCCCTGTTTATAGTGTATTCGCCTTTATGATTAATAGTTTTGTTATGGGCGATGAAAACATTGTACTTTGGCTCTACGCGGTTATTGTCGCTAATCGCCTTATTGGTAGCTATCAAGCAAAAAGCAGAGATGCCTGGAATAAAAATGTTCTTAACTCCGCATATATGACGCTCAACTTTCTATTTTGCATCTTCTTAATTGCAATAATTCGCTTTATTGTTCCTTATGGTGGATTAACACCTGAATATTTAGACAAAGTAAATTATTTAAAGTTAATCACCTCACATAGTGAATATTTTAATGCACCTCATGTTGGCATGGCGTTAGGAACACTTTTATATACCATTCCTTTTATTTTTCTGACAATGACAATGTTTTCACCTCTTTATAGAAAAATTAAATTCAAATTTAGCTATAATAAAGAAAAAGCAACACGCGGATCACGACGTTAATCGCCTATTGATCTGGGCGTATTTATAGCTATAATGAGCGCGTTAAATTACCTATTTTATTTTTAAGAAGGCACTTCCCTACGATGAATTAAATTCTGCCAGAAAATTTTTTCAAATACCTTTTGGGGTATTCATTTTCTGTTACTGGCAGACAATAATTTATTTCGTCGCATCTAAAAAAGATCACGGCTGTCTGCCACCTATTTCGCTTAGGAGGTATCATTATGACAATAGCCTGTCACTTCTCACAACTTACTATCGAATTTAATCAACAAGCTCTTTTTCCACCACTAACTCGCTCATTGGCTTGTCAGCAAAATGCATTAATCGGTCATAACGGTAAAGGAAAATCTGTACTATTAAGATTATTAGCACAAAAAATATTACCGACCTCAGGTCAAGTTAATTGGAATATGCCTTTTGTTCACGTTGATCAATTAACCCGATTACAAGGTGATACACTTGCTCAAGCGTTAAATATTCATGAAATTTATCAAGCATTCCAACGCGTTGATGCAGGTATTGCTACATTAGAAGATATTGAGTTACTCGATGGCAAATGGCAACTTCCGGTTACGTGGCAAAATTTATTAGATTCAGCGCAACTCCCTGTTGCATTAGATACCCCTATTGCACATCTAAGTGGTGGAGAACAGACACGTTTAGCACTTTGCCGCGCTTTTTTATGTGAGCAGAGTTTTCTGCTCTTAGATGAGCCAGATAACCATCTTGATTATCAAGGTCAACAATGGCTAATAAAACAGTTAGCTCAGCACAAAGCAGGCTCTCTTATTGTTAGTCACAATCGAAACTTGCTCTCATATGCGAGCACTATTCTTGAATTAAGTGAGAAAGGTTTATCTGAATATGGCGGAAATTATACTTTATATGAGACACAAAAAGGTGCAGAAATAGCATCGTTGGAAGCTGCAAGCGACCGACTAAGCAACCAAATTAAAAATGAGAAACGTCAGCAACAAGCCACATTACAAAAAGCTGCGCAACGGAAACGACAAGGCGAATCAATTAGAAAAAGTGGCTCTCAGTGTCTTCTTTTATTAGATATGCAGACAAATCGGGCTGAGCAGAGACAATCAGCGGTTGCAAAGCGTCATCAACGCGTAATCGATGATATGCAATCTCAAAAGCAAGGTGTTGATGAGGAAAAGTCACATGTTCATCAGCAAAAAATAGTGCTGAATTATCAAAGTGATGGCCACCGTTTAAATGTATTTGTTGATAATCTTCAACTTCCATATGGTTATCAACATCCTATTTCATTTTCAGCTTACGGTAATGAACATTGGCATATTAAAGGTAAGAATGGATGTGGGAAATCAACGTTATTAAAATGTTTGATTGAACAATTCGCACCAATTTCTGGTGAGTTTCGTCTAAACAAAGACTATTGCTATCTTGACCAACACCTTGCTTTACTTGATAAAACATTGCCTGTTGCACAAGCACTACATCAATATCAGCCGGCTATTTCTATCGAGCAATGGCGAACACGTCTTGGGATGTTGAGAATTAGAGGTGATAAATCTTTACTACCGCTTGAAATGCTAAGTGGTGGCGAACAATTAAAAGCAACGTTATTGGCTTTAACACATAGTCCAAAACCACCTGCGGTATTATTACTTGATGAGCCAGATAATCACCTTGATATCGAGTCCAAACAACTATTGGAAAATTTACTCGTTGAATATCAAGGTACATTATTACTGGTTTCGCATGATGAAGCTTTTGTGGAACAATGTGGTATTACACATACGTTGTTATTAGACGAGATTATATAAAAAACTGCGCCATAAAAGGCGCAGTTCTAAAATCTTTAATTTATGCTAATGGCGCATGAATACTCATAATATCCTTCATCGCTTCAACTGTATCTTCATCCACACAATAATGTGTAAATTCATCCACTTCACTGTCAGAGCTCATTGTTACACCGGCTTTACGATAAATCATAGTTGAAGGTGCCACTTTTCCTGCTGAACTGTGTATTTCTTTTAATCCTGTATCTAGGAATTTTTGGATATTACTGAGTCTTACACCAGCCCCAGCCATAATTATAGGGCCTTGTGTTTTTTCATTTAACGTTCGTAATAACGGCAAACCTAATTCCGCGTTTGCCTGTTGTCCTGACGTTAGAATACGAGAAACACCTAGTTGAGTCAGTTGTTCTAGCGCTAACAATGGATTAATACACATATCAAAAGCGCGATGAAAAGTAATAGCTAATGGGCCTGCAAGCTCCATTAAAATTTCCATTTTAGGCAAATCAATATGCCCTTCTTCATTTAAAAGGCCAACAACTGCCCCTGAAAACCCCATATCACGGATCAAACTAATATCATTTTTCATTGCTGAAAAATCAGCTTGTGTATAACAAAAATCGCCACCACGAGGGCGAATAATAGGATGAACGGGAATACGAACCAGATCTCTGACTTGTCGTAGCATTCCAAAACTTGGCGTAATACCACCTTCTGCCGGACTCGTGCACAGTTCTATTCTGTCTGCACCTGCTCGTTCTGCTACCAACGCACATTCAGCGCCAAAACAACAAATCTCCAACGTAGCCATATCATCCCTCTCCATCCTTAATATAAAGAAAGTAATCAGAAAATAAATATCATTTCTTAGCGATTACTAACAATAGTTGTCGAATCTCGTTATTCATTCAATTCCGCCATCAGAATTTTGTGCTGACACAAGCAAACTATTTTCTGAAAGTGTCGCTCAACACTCACTTTCTACGATTTCAAGTAACGAATAAGGATGATACTTCACTGTGACTTTTCCATTAGAAATAGCCACTGTTGGATTAGGTAGACGTTCTTTCTCACCTTTAGGTTCACTGATTTTTAAGCTAACACTCTCAGGTAACGTTTGAGGTAAAAATGACATAACTTTATTCACTAAATCATCTGGTTCAACGGGGATCACTTGCTCAATATGCTCCCAACCTTGGTATTCATATTTTTTGTTTGTAGGGAAAGGTAACTCAACGATTGAAACAGATTGATTTAAAATAGTTAATGGCGTTTCTAATTGAAATAGATATATTGGCCGCCCATTAATCACATTATCAGAAATACACTTTCCACACTGACTTAATCCGGCTCGCCACTGCTCTGCTAATGTTAAATCGTGACAACGTAACGATACATGATCCGTCAGATAGAATGATAAATCTATACCCAGGCTATCGGCAAATAGTGTCATATTTTCTTCAAACAAAGAAAGCTCGTGAGTTAAATCATTTAATTGAGGAATTGAAGAAAATAACACCATTTTGAATAACCTTAATGAAAAAACAGAGAAAAAACCTTAAAGATAAGGCCGAGATGGTAGCATGTTCTAGCCGGAATATGTTATAAATTCAAGGTTAATCCTAATTCTTTATAAGAAACCTGTCAGACTTTTGTCGTCAGGTTTTATTTTCTCAATAATTTAAGGTAACCCGGTGAATATTCAGGCTTTTCTTTCAGAAAAAATCAGTGTGGCAATGTGTGCTGCTGGCGCACCCGCTGATAGCGAACCTCTTGTCCGTCAGTCAGCCAAAGTACAATTTGGTGACTATCAGGCAAATGGTGTCATGGGAGCTGCAAAAAAAATGGGGATCCCACCCCGACAACTCGCAGAAAAGATCCTAGAAAAGCTCAATATTACGGATGTTGCAGATAAAGTTGAGATCGCAGGCCCAGGTTTTATCAATATCTTTTTATCTCCACAGTGGGTTGCAAAACAAGCTGAGTACGCATTAGCAGATGAACATCTAAACGTAACACCCGTTGAACCTCAAACTATTGTTATCGACTATTCATCTCCGAACGTTGCGAAACAGATGCACGTTGGTCACTTACGCTCGACCATTATTGGTGATGCAAGTGCCCGTACTTTATCTTTCTTAGGTCACAATGTTGTTCGCGCTAATCACCTTGGTGATTGGGGTACGCAATTTGGTATGTTGATTGCGTATTTAGAGAAGAAACAGAATGAAAATGCCGCTGATATGGCGTTATCTGACCTTGAAGAGTTCTATCGTGAAGCGAAAAAGCATTATGATGAGGATGAAATATTCGCAGAACGTGCCCGTAATTATGTGGTGAAATTACAAAGTGGTGATGAATACTGCCGTACAATGTGGCGCAAATTAGTTGATATCACTATGCAACAAAACCAAGTGACTTATCAACGCCTTAACGTCACATTAACTGAAGATGACATTATGGGTGAAAGTCTTTATAACCCAATGTTAGCGGGTATTGTTGCTGATTTAAAAGCAAAAGGTCTTGCAGTAGAAAGTGAAGGTGCAACGGTTGTTTTCCTTGATGAATATAAAAACAAGGAAGGCGAACCTATGGGTGTTATCGTTCAGAAAAAAGACGGTGGCTACCTATATACAACAACCGATATTGCTTGTGCAAAATACCGTCACGAAACATTACATGCTGATCGCGTACTTTATTATATCGACTCTCGTCAGCACCAGCATTTAATGCAAGCTTGGACGATTGTTCGTAAAGCAGGCTACATCCCTGATTCAATGTCACTCGAACACCATATGTTCGGTATGATGTTAGGTAAAGATGGTCGTCCGTTTAAAACTCGTTCTGGTGGCACTATTCGTTTAACTGATTTACTCGATGAAGCTCAAGAAAGAGCGCGTACATTAATCGCTGAAAAAAATCCAGATATGGATAAAGACGAATTAAATAATGTTGCTCGCGTTGTGGGTATCGGTGCTGTTAAATACGCTGACTTGTCAAAAAACCGTACAACAGATTACATCTTTGATTGGGATCTGATGTTAAGTTTTGAAGGTAACACAGCACCTTATATGCAATATGCTTATACTCGTGTTGCTTCAATCTTCAAACGTGCAGAAATTGATGAAAATGCGTTAACACAACCTATCGCACTAACACAATCTCACGAGAAGCAACTTGCATTACGTTTAGTCCAATTTGATGAAACCATTATGCAAGTTTCTCGTGAAGGAACGCCTCACGTTATGTGTGCTTATCTTTATGATCTGGCACAAGCCTTCTCTGGCTTTTATGAAAACTGCCCTATCTTATCTGCTGAAGATGAAAACACTCGCCAAAGCCGCCTAAAACTGGCTCGTTTAACTGCGAGAACCTTAAAACAAGGTTTAGATACTTTAGGTATTGAAACTGTAGATAGAATGTAATTCATCTCTATTTTCAAATAGCAGTGATAAAAAAACCGATGGCGTTAACCATCGGTTTTTTATTATGCATTAAGTCTTAATTCATATAGCTAAAATAACACTTTAAACAATTGTCTAATCAAACTTCCAAATGCTACTTAATCATTAATCTTCGTTAGCAGTTATAACATCCTGACACAGTAGCCCTTTAATATCTTTTGCATCAATCCAACCATCTATACTATCTATTGGCTTACTAGGACTGTATAAGCGGTCATTGACATCTTTAGCGGTGAAAGCTAGCTTCTCATTAGTTTTGTCAAATGTGCCTACACAGTTAACTGGAGTGAGTTTTGAGGTATTAATTTTTCCGTCAGCAGTACAACCTGCAAGAAATAATGTAGCTAATGATACAGAAATGATAATTGCTTTTTTCATAGTAGCTCCTTGACGCTCTTATTTTTATTTTTACCAAAAACCACAAAGTGATTATTTAGTAGTCTTTAAACTAGAAATATTTAATGCTTTATAACTGCTTTGAGTATAACGAATAAATGGAGAAATATTTGAGTTATTGAGCTATTAATAAAAAAATAAGAAACTTTGAGAAGGAATAGAAAAGAGAGGGAAAAACAGAAAACAACGGCGGACAAATGAAAGCAATAATTAGTGTACCATACTGAATTCTCAGTAATCTAATTATCTATTAATAATAGATTTAGCATTAATTTCATTATTCACACGACTTATTGTTTACTGCTTATCCCCAGCAATCGTGTTACCTATTTGAAGCGCAGACAAAATAGATATGATCACTTTCAGTAGTACTGAACGATAACAAGCAAATAACTTTACAGTCACGGTTAATCTACCTGAATAAAGAAATAATAATATGTCTTAAATCAAAAAAATTAAATGTTTTAAAATATACTGCAATATTTTGAAATATTTGCAATATCTCATCATTAAGTAAGAAATATTTAACAGATGTGTCAATTTTTAAACCTATACAACACAAGAGAGTTTATCTAAAAAAAGATAATTCGTCAAACCGTAAGTGCTTAGAATATAGTGTCTATTTTTTTACTTTATGTAAAACCTCAATGAGAATAAACAAATTGTCTAAAGATATTCGATATGATTAATGTTTAGAAAAACTTATCAATATCGATTAAAAAACGTGTTTTTATGCCGAAAAACTGTATAAATCATTTAGATATTGGAAAAAAAATTTAATAAAAAAAAGAGTGAGAAAAAAGATTTTTGCTTCTTTTTCACTTTTTTTTCTTTTTAAGAGTCGCTGAACTCGCGTAACTAAATGCTAGAAGTGTGATCTATGCTGCATTATAAATAATCTAAAAATAGAGAAAGGTTCTAAATGAGGAGAATTGTCTTGATAAAAACATTGTTAATTTTGCAACTCCTCGCTTTTATACAAAAAACGAGGAGTCTGTATTATCAGTTATAAAGCACGTAGTGAAAAATGGCGAGGCCTAAATCCTAATGCATATAGAGCAACAAAATAGCTTCCCGCTCCTGCTGCTACAACTAATAACAAACGCAAGATGCGCATTAGCATACTGCCAATATCCCAACTTGGCATGATCCACAACATTCCAACTAATACAGCACCCATTACGGCAAGTGCAATAACAAGTTTCAATAAGAACACAGGCCAACCGGCTAAAGGCTGATAGATATCTTTCTTACGGATTTGCCAAAACAACATAGAGGCATTAAAACAAGCCGCAATACCGATTGAAAGTGCAAGACCCACATGTTTTAAGCTACCAATAAACGCAAGGTTCATTAATTGTGTGAGGATCAATGTGGCAATCGCAATTTTTACAGGTGTTTTAATATCCTGACGAGAATAGAAACCCGGTGCTAAGATTTTTATGATAATCAGCCCCATTAGTCCAACACAGTAAGCAATTAGCGCTTGTTGTGTCATTAATGCATCATGAGCATTAAAATTGCCATACTGGAATAAAGATGCTGTTAAGGGCCCTGATAGTACCGCTAAACCAATAGTGCAAGGCAGTGCTAATAAAAAGCACAGTCTTAACCCCCAATCCATCAGTTTTCTATACTCTTCAGTATTGCCACTGGCAAAGCTCTTAGATAATGAAGGAAGTAAAATTGTACCTAATGCAACCCCTAATACCCCTGTCGGTAACTCCATCAAGCGGTCTGCGTAATACATCCAAGAAACTGAACCAGAAACTAAAAAGGAAGCAAAAATAGTATTGATAATCAATGATATTTGACTAACTGAAACCCCTAAAATAGCAGGCCCCATCAATTTCATTACACGCCAAACACCGCTATTTCTAAATGAGATGCGCGGTAAAACAAGCATACCGATTTTTTTCAAATGTGGTAATTGATACCCGAGTTGTAATATTCCTCCCGCAACAACCGCCCACGCTAAAGCCATAATAGGAGGATTGCAATAAGGGGCGACCACTAAAGCAAAAAAGATCATGCTGACATTGAGGAGTGTCGGTGCAAAAGCTGGTACTGAAAACCGATTCCAAGTATTTAAAATAGAGCCAGTCAATGAAGCTAATGAAATAAGAAAAATATAAGGAAAGGTGATCCGTAATAGATCGGTCGTTAATTGAAATTTATCAGGTGAACTGCTAAAACCCGGAGCTGTAACATAAATTACCCAAGGCGCAGCAATAATACCAATCACAGTGACCACGGCTAAAATAAGTGTCAGCATACCCGAAACATAAGCAATAAAGGTACGCGTTGCTTCCTCACCTTGCTGATTTTTATATTCTGCTAAGATTGGCACAAATGCTTGAGAAAATGCCCCTTCTGCAAAAATACGGCGTAATAAGTTTGGCAATTTAAAAGCAACAAAAAAGGCATCGGTTGCCATACCTGCGCCAAAAATACGTGCAATAATTGCATCACGAATAAATCCTAGTACCCGTGAAAACAAGGTCATAGAACTCACTGCAGCGAGTGATTTAAGTAAATTCATAAAGTCATTCTAATTTTTGTTGAATGGAATAAAAAGAAAGGGACTATACTCCGTCTCTAACATCGAAAAATCAATCTTCAATTAGCTAGGAATACGCTGACTCTGTTTATCTTCGACTAACCAAAGCGATTAAAAAATAGCAATTTATAGTTTTGTGAGCATTTTTCTCAACATCACTTCCAGCATAGTTTGGTTCTCTCTTTCATTAAATTCAGGATCAATAACATTTCTACCCATTGAACCATCTGCAATGACTAACAGCCATGTTGCAATTTTCTCAGGCTCAAGTGTTGAGTCTATCTGCCCTTTTGTAATACCGTTTTTCAGCATCGCAATCAAACGCTGTTTGTTGTTTCTTTCATTTTCAATAAAAATCTCGTGAATGCTCGCATTACGTGAAGCCTCAGCAAAAATCTCAATGCTAATACGTGCATATTCTGGATGATTATATAGCTCTATTATTTCCTTCATTAAATCGATAATTGCTTGAATACACTCTTCTTCAGCTTCATAGCGACAAAAAATATCATCAAATAGTTGTGCATCTTCTAATGCTATCGCTTCAATAATCGAATTTTTATTTGGAAAGTAATGAAATACATTTCCTGGACTCATACCCGCTTCATGACAAATTTCTGCTGTTGATGTGGAGTGAAAACCTTTTACAGCAAAGCAGCGTATTGCAGCATCAATAATATGCTTCATTTTCGCTTTTTGTTTTTCAGTAACAGTCTTGTTCATAACATTAAAAATCTCTGGACAAAATAAATTAGACTGATTAGTCTATAAACAACTAGACCAAACAGTCTAAAAAGTTAACCCTATTATTGCAGAGTAACGATATCATGCAATTACTTAATGAACACTATCAGCTTCGTGTTGCAGAGCCTTCAGATATTCCTGAAATTATTCAATTATTTGCACAAGCATTTCGTTTTAAATTAAATGCTTTTAATATTGATAGCACTAATCCTAATCAACGTCAGCAATTAGGAGCTATTTGGAATTCATTAGCATGTAAAAAAAATAGCCAACAATTTGTTGTCACTGATAATGGAAAAATTATCGCAACATTTTGCTTAGTAATAAAAGAAAACGACTTTATTGCAAATCCCTTTATTAAAACACCATCCTTAAATTATTGGCGTTTTGGTATTACTCATTATATTAAGCAAAAGATTTTCTTTTCTTTATTTGATTATACACCAAATGAAAATGAGGCTTACTTGGCACATATTGCCGTTTTATCATCATATCAAGGTCACGGTATTGCCTACGCTATACTGGAGTGGATAACCCAATATAGTAAAGATATTCTGAAAAAAGCGTATTTATCACTTTATGTCGATATTCATCATGAAGGTGCGCTTTATTTGTATCAAAAGAATGGGTTTTATATTGAAAAAGAAGAGTCATCACGCTTAACACAGTCTATTTTCCATATTCAACATTGGTACTATATGTTGAAAAAAACCGAACAGATGGCTTATTAAATACCGCTATCATCATCGAAAAGAGGCTAAAAGCACTGACATAAAGACGTTTTTAATATAATTATAAACAGTGCTTTTCTTTCGTTATGACCAATATTTAACGTTTAAAATAAGTTCGTGTTGTTAATGCAGTCAGTACGTGATCTCGCCACTCTTGATTAATTTGTAGATAGTTTTTAGCGTAGCCTTCACGTTCAAAACCATGTTTAGCTAATAAATTTCCACTACGTAAATTATGAGGCATATAATTCGCCATAATACGATGCATTCCCTGCTGTCTCTGCATATAACGAAGTGTTTCAGTTAAAGCTTCAGACATATAACCTTGACCTTGCCATTTTTCACCGACTGAATAGCCTAAAAAACAGGCATTAAAAGCGCCACGCATAACATTGCTGTAATTAGCGACACCAATAATTTCATCTTCTTTTTGTGTTAACAGCAGAAAATGAAAAGCGCTTTCTTGTCGGTGTAATTCATTCATATATTGTAAACGGTGTTCCCAACCAGAGGGTATATAATGTGTTTTATCTCTTACGGGTTCCCACGGAATTAAAAAACGACGATTTAATGTATAATAATCAGCCAATCTTTCAGCATCTCGTTCGTATGCTAAACGAATTACCATTCTTTGTGTTTCAAAACGAATTTTAGGAATTCCGCCACGATAACCAAACATTACGATCTCATTATCCTTTGATATAAATAAGTCTAATTCTGAAGCAACTCTTCTTATTCTGCCACTAACCTTAATAAAAAAATATCATCTTTAATTTACTAGGAATTATGAACATTTAGAGACAGAATAGTCGAAGAAATAAATTATTTCATTCCCCCCTTATTTTATTTAAATTATTTGCTTATTGATGGTGAGTAATGGCGCTGGTAACACAAGCCCGTACTTTGGGTAAATACTTCCTCCTAATTGACAATATGTTAGTTGTCTTAGGTTTTTTCGTCGTTTTTCCACTTATTTCTATTCGTTTCGTCGAACAATTGGGTTGGGCTGGTGTTATTGTCGGTTTTGCTTTAGGACTTAGACAATTAGTACAACAAGGCCTTGGCATTTTTGGCGGCGCCATTGCAGACCGTTTTGGTGCAAAACCAATGATAATAACAGGCATGTTATTACGCGCTTTAGGTTTTGCTTTAATGGCAATGGCAGATCAACCTTGGATACTTTGGTTATCTTGCATTTTATCTGCATTAGGTGGAACTTTATTTGATCCGCCTCGCACAGCGCTGGTTATAAAATTAACCCGCCCCTATGAACGCGGTCGTTTTTATTCTTTATTATTAATGCAAGATAGTGCAGGTGCCGTTATTGGTGCACTCATCGGTAGCTGGCTATTACAATATGATTTTCATTTAGTATGCTGGGTTGGTGCTGGTGTTTTTGTTATCGCCGCCTTATTTAATGCTTGGTTATTACCTGCTTATCGTATCTCCACAACCCGAACACCTATTAAAGAAGGGTTAAAACGAGTATGTCTTGATAAGCGTTTTGTCAGTTATGTCTTAACGCTGACAGGTTATTTTGTATTATCTGTTCAAGTTATGTTGATGTTTCCTATTATCGTCAATGATATTGCGGGTACGCCAACGGCAGTAAAATGGATGTATGCCATTGAAGCTCTGCTTTCTTTAACGTTGCTTTATCCTATTGCTCGCTGGAGTGAGAAACGTTTCAAATTAGAACAGCGTTTAATGACTGGCTTATTTTTAATGAGTATCAGCATGTTCCCTGTTGGCATGATCCATTCATTACAAGGTATTTTCTTGATTATTGGCCTGTTTTATCTTGGTACTATTACAGCAGAGCCTGCACGCGAAACATTAAGTGCATCACTTGCAGATCCTCGCGCTCGTGGTAGTTATATGGGTTTTAGCCGCTTAGGCTTGGCATTTGGGGGCGCTATTGGATATACAGGTGGTGGATGGATGTATGATTTAGGGAATCAATTTGATATGCCTGAGTTACCTTGGTTCTTACTAGGAACCGTAGGTTTAATAACACTTTATGCGTTACATCGTCAATTTAATCGTAAAAAAATAGAAACAGCCATGCTTACTCCTTAAAGATCGGGTAAACTCTTAGTTATCAATGATCAAGGAGTGTTTATGAAAGCAATTTTTCTAACAGCTATATTAGTATTAACTAGCTTAATCACAGGGTGTGAACAGCTCAAGCAATTTGATGTAAGTGAAAACCTTATTAATGACTATATCAGTCAAAAGATAAATCTTCAGAAACATATTGGTGAAAATGAAGTTGTATCTGCTGATATTAAATTAAGTAATCTTTCCATTCAAATTGGTCGTACTGAACCGGGTAAAATTAGCCTTTCTGGCACAACAGATCTAAAAATTAACTCATTTTTAGGTAAAACAAGCGCTAAAGTTGAACTTACGTTATCAGGCCAACCTTTTTATCAAGCTGATAAAGGGGCGATATACATAAAATCAATGGCTATTGATAGTTACAAAGTCTCTCCAGAGAAAATGGATGCAGTGGTTGTGGCACTAAAACCTTATTTAGATACAACCATTACGACTTACTTTGATAATCACCCTGTTTATGTTCTTAATCCAGAAAAAAACAGTGCTGAAGCTGCCGCGTTTAAACTGGCTAAAGGAATTGAAGTTAAACCGGGTAAATTCGTGATCCAACTCTAATAGTTACGCGAGTTGATTAAAAATATTTATCGTCATTAATGAGAAAGGCAAACCTAATGGTTTGCCTTTTTTATGAATAATAAAATACTTTTACAAAGAAATATTTATATCACTCTGCTTGCGTATCTTCTGTATCGTCACTCTCTTCATCATCAGAGAGTTCTTCACGTAATGCTGATAATGCACCACGAGCAATACCTGCTAGTGTACGATAAAAGCCACTAGTAGCATGAGCTTCAACCTTACCTAAAAATGTGCCAGCCCAAGGCAGCAGATATTCATCAAATAATTCTATTTGAGCTAATACTTCATCTTCCGCTGAATTATCTTCAAGCCATGAAGCAGCAAGTAATAAAGCACCAAAGCTGTCTGTTGCATTGTCAGTAACAGGCATACCCCTTGTGACTAAAAATTGACGAATATCGTCTTCTTTGATCTTTTCATAATCATGGGCATAAACAGACACAGCTGGCGCTTCGCCACCAAAAAGGGATTGATAATCAGCTTCAACAATAGCCAAATCTTTGACACTGTTTTTTAAGGTATTAAAGAGCTCCTCTTGCTCTAATGGCCATAGCTGACTAAGTTTTCCTTCACCAATCATTGTAATAATTGGCGATAAAATAGGATCCTTAGGGCCACGCTGAAATAATGTGCCTAAAAGTCGGCAAACTATTGAGAATTCATTCATTGTATTTTTATCCTAAAAAGTTTCGTATTATTGTGCTTTTAATGGTAAGAAAATCAACTTTTTTCGTCATTTCTCTTTTATTGTTAATATTAATTTTACTATCTTTAATCGCTTAAAATAGAAAAAACGCGCTCTTATTATTAAGTCTTTTACTTAATATAAGAAACGCGCCTAATCCCATGCTACTTATCTTTTAAAGCAGTTTTATAAAAAAGTATTAAAAACGACTTTATGACAACAGCATTTTATTGTATTTTTTAACTGGCTATATCGAGAAAATTATCTCTTACACCATTCACACGAAACCATCCTGCAATACTTATTCTCTCTTTATTAGTAGGAAGTACTTCATGAGGGAACTGTTCTGAAAGGAAAACAACTAAACGCCCCCCTTTAGGAGCGGCTGTTGCAAGTTTATTATCTTCCAAATCATAAATAATTAACTCGCCGCCATCTTCTTTTTTCCAATCCTCATTAAGATATAATACTGTCGTTAATCGCCGAGTCACATTTTCTTTAAATGCATCCAGATGTTTTTTATAAAAAGCGCCTTTTTCATAACAAGCAAAATGCGCTTCATATTCAAAAAGCCCAAGAAAAAACTCACGATTTACAGCACGTTGAATAGACTCCATTTGCATTAAATAATGCTGAACGGGTGTTCCCATTTCTGGTTCTAACCAACTGATTTTATCACTACGTATCGCCGTCTCTGCCTGCCGATTTTCATGACGCCCAATACGAGCTTGTTGTGCGTTGTCACCAAAACAAGCTCGCAGTTGTTGAACAGCCTCGGGTGTAAGGAAATCATCCCATACACACCATCCTTTCTCTGCTATTTGCTCAAGAAGTTCTGCTATATTCATTAAGTATATTATCTTATTAACATGGGAAACGACTTTATACCACCAAGTTAAGTGAAACTACAATTTAATAAACTTATCTTCCCGATAACACCAATTAATCAGAATCAAACTCTACAAATAGATGAAATTGCAACATCAATAACATAATATTCTTTGTATGATACTTGAAAAAACATTTAAAAACATAGTGTTATTAATTGGTATCTTTGTTCTTAATTAAAAAACACATAAGATAAATAAATGTTTTACTAAAAATAATAACTTGTTGATATGTTTTCTAATTTCTTATCATATTTGTCATAATTGAACTTAATTTCACCTTTTATTTGATGATGAATAATTCCTTTTTTCTTCTCTAACTTCACGAGTACTAAGGGTACTGATTTTACTTTATCTGATATTTCACTAATAGACATGATATCTATACTATCTAATTTATACTCCATTCTATTTAGTTCTTTATCACATTTATTAAATAAGTTATCTAACTCATTTTTAATATTTTTTAATGATAAATATTTATTCGTTTTTATATTTTTTATCATCTCATAAAATTCATCTCTGGTATTTTTATAAATATTTTCACTTCTTTCATTTAGCTTATATTTAAAAATAGAATAAGATTCAAATTTTTCATTCATATTCTTTTTTTCTTGTGAAGATAAAATCATCTTTTTCTCTTTTAGATCTAATAAAAATTGCTGTAATTTACGTTTTTTAACACTTAGGCTATCTAAGTATTTAGAAACTTCAGCACTATAATTAGTAACATCATCATGATTATCAGTATCATCAATATAATTTATAAAATTATCTTTATGTATTTTATCTATGGTTTTCTTATTCGATAACATTTTCAAATAAACACTATCAAGTTTATTAATAGTTTTATTAACATTAACACTGGTGGGATGCTGATCAAATAATTTATTTGTTTTTAAGATACGCTTATATATATCTTTTAATTCTCTTCTATTATTTTCAAATTCTTTTTCATCTTTTAACTTTTTACTATCAAAAATATTTATATTAAATAAATTATTAATTTTCTTTTGTAGCATAAATTCAAAATTTTTCATTGTTGCAAGTGGGTACCACTGTATCTCATTAGTCGTGCGTGTTGTTGATGGAAAAAATTTTAAATCCCTATAAACATCAATAAGTATTTCAAACAATTTCAAATCAATTACAGTGTCTTTTTCAGCGAAGTCTATTTTTCCATAGTCAAAAAATTTATTAATATTTATATTTAATTTTAATAATGATGCAATAGCACTTGTCCCTACTGCATTTCTCGGTATTGTAGCCTCTATATTACTACCTATTTTTAAATTCACATCAGCGCTAAGTTCGCTTCTGATATCAAAACTTATTCCAGCTGATATATTTTTATTATCATTAAATGTTGTATGATTTTCCAGTTTACTTGAACTAATATCTAATTCTTTATCAATAAACTCAACAACATCATTCAAATCAATTTCAAATGAAAAATTAGATTCTCTTTCATAATTTAAACTAAGATATGTACTCGCCAGTATTGGTGTCATAACACCATAATCTGTATTGCTTTTTTGCCATCTTTTTTTATGGCCACCAATACCGGCAGATAATCCAACAGATAAATCTGCTTCTTTTTTATTTATAAATGAAAACTTTACTTGATTATTTTCATTTTTCGAAAGTGTTAATGAATGAGTTTTTGAATAACTCGCTAACAAAAAAACATTAACGTTAATTTTTTTGGTTAAATTAAATGCACTTGTACCAAAAAAAGCACGACTGCTATTATCATTTGCAATGGTAATACTATTTTTTTCTTTTAGATCTTTAACTATAGAATAAACAACTTCCCCTTGAGTCTTTCGATTACTAATTCCGCTAACATAGTTATTTAATACCGCATAAAGTGATTCTTTATTTGCTTTAGCACTATGTAATGCTTTATATTTATCATCACATGGTGTTGTTGACGTATTAAGAAATCCTTTTATATTGGAAAAAAGTCCTCTAAATCCAGGATCAACACTTTTAACAATATTTAATTTCATTGTTTTATAGTTTTTTAGTGCTCGTTGCTGTTTAGCTTTACCCACATGTATTCTAAAATTATCAATTACCGATGAAAAAAATGGAATATGACGACTACTGAAATTACCGGCACTTTGAGAAGAAAATGGTTGCCCTGAGTGGTAATTATTATAGTTATTCTCTCCAACCAAGGAATAAAATGATAATGGTGGTTGCTGTTCTAGTCTTCGAATTTTATAATCATAATCCTTAATTGCAAATATTAAAGAAGGATTCATATAGTATATTTTTGTTTTCTCTTCTCTATCAACAATTATTTGAATTTGATCACTTACTGGTTTAATTGCCACTATTTTGTCTTTGGGTTTTAATGGCAATTTAACTAGATATTCTTTATCCTTTGAGTCCACCTCATCTTCAGATAAAGTTGCAGGTAAACCAGAAACAAAAAGTTGGTTATCTTTCAGCGATATTGTAAATCTCAAACCTTGTCTATTAACTTTTAATATATTATTTTCTTGTTGCTCCACAATGTTATTTAGACTAGACAGGTCATGTTTTTCAGTAGGATCAGGTGTATATTCTTCACATGCAATATGAATATTTCCCAAACCATCATCTAATGATTTTTTATCCGTGACTTTATCTTGTGTTTTTTTATTCGATCTATTATCTGATTTTCTTTCATTTAAATCATATTTATTCTCAATCTTATTAAACTTTATTTTATATAATTTATTACCTGTCTCTTTATTTCCGTTAACATAATTACCTATTCGTTCACTTCCAATTAAGTCCTTATTAGAATCAACATAAATTTCTTTAAATTTCATCAACGGGTTATCTTTTTCTTTTATATGAAAACCATTATAAACAAATCCACCTTTAATATGTTTCTCAATTTCGCCCATGATTAAATCTTGAGTTTTCCCTCTAATTAGTAATAATGAGCCATCTTCTTCTAATGTAACCCCCATATTGTTAAATACAGTATTATTTGTCGAACCCAAATAGATATAATTATTTTTATTCATTGAATTAAAACATTTTTTTTCACTGTTTTTATTTTTCCTATATGTATTATCACTATTATTTAAAGCGTTTACAGCAGAATTTTTACTTTCTTTTTTATCACCATAAACTCCAGCATGGATAAGTTTAGCCACAATTATGTTATTCGCCATTTTTCACCTCAAAGACTAAGATTTGAGGTAATAATCAGCAAGATAAACGGTAAGTGATATCTATTTATAGTCAGATTTTTATTACATAATATAAATAAAAGAGAAAATGATGTTTTTTGAAAGCTCAGACAAAAAAATAGGCGAAAAACTAAATTTTATCGCCTATTTTATAAAATTAGAATAGAGATTAAATAGTGTTAATATCCACTTTTCATATCAACCACGCCACAAGGCGTTTCGCCCTTTTCAATTCGTTGGATATTTTCAACAATTGTATCCATTGCGATATTAGGTATTGTAAAAGCAGCGATATGTGGCGTAATAGAAACACGAGGATGCGTCCAAAATGGGTGCATACCCGCTAAAGGTTCTTGAGCAAAAACATCCAAAGTAGCATCAGCTATATGCCCTTGATCTATCGCCTCTAATAAATCTTGATCAACTAAATGTGCTCCACGCGCTAAATTAATTAAATAAGAAGAAGGTTTAAGTTGCTCAAAAAGTGAGAAATTCAAAATACCGTGTGTTTCTGGTGTATAAGGCAATAAGTTAATAAGTAAATTACACTCTTTGAGGAAATCACTGAGTTGCTCTTTACCATAAAAACTTTCAACATTTTTAATTTGTTTTTTACTGCGACTCCAGCAACGAACGTTAAAACCAAGTTCGGCAAGTTTAGTCGCAACACTTCCACCTAAAGCTCCAGCACCTAAAACACCAATAACAAAATTATCATAAGAGTGTGCAGGCAATTGTTTCCACAAACGTTGTGATTGTTGACGTTTATAATCATCCATTCGACGGAAGTAGTACATCACTTTAGCAATCGCATATTCTTGCATTTGAAGCCCCATTCCGGTGTCTTCCAAACGCATAACAGGAACACCGGTTGGTAATGTACCCGGCTTTTGTTGTTCTTGTTTTAAAATAGCATCGACCCCTGCTCCTAAGGCAAAAATACCTTTAAGTTGATTGCGACTGGCTAGCATTTCATAAGGAGGAAGCCAAACCATAGCGTAATCAGCAGGTTGATTATCGCCAGGTTCCCAGATGCGTATATTGGCATTTGGCAAGCGTGCCTTCATACCATTAATCCATGTTTCTGCGTCAAAAAAAGGATGATAATAAATAATATTCATTTTGCCTTCCTCCAGCATTTTTATCATAGGGTGCGAGGGTTACGTTCTGATTTCAAGTCTCTTTGAATAAGTTGTTAATAAAAATGTTGAGAATGTTAACCAGTTAACGAATTTCTTAATTCTCTTTTCAATATAACAATCCATCTTCGTATTGCTTTACTGCATAATTTGTCTAGCATTTGTGCATATTGTTTTTTATTTGACTGCTTGATACAAAAGTTAAGGGAAAAATGCATTTAGCTGTTGACGCCTATGATCCTTTTCCATATAGTAGCGCCCCGTTGAGAGATGTTAAGTACATATCCAACAACAATACGGTGAGATGTCCGAGAGGCTGAAGGAGCACGCCTGGAAAGTGTGTATACGGCAACGTATCGAGGGTTCGAATCCCTCTCTCACCGCCATATTCTAAGATAGAGCCTAGCTTTTTAGCTAGGCTCTATTTTTTTGTCCGAAATTTCCTACACTTTTAGCCTCGTTTTCTCTTCACTGACTTGTTTATATTCAGCAATTTTTCATTTTTTGATGATATTATTGTTAGTATACAACACATTTTTTATTTTATTTTTTACTTAATCGTTTTATTTAATAATTTCTCATCGCTTAATAAGCTTTGATAATTAATTTTAATGAATTAAAACAACTTATGTAATTGTTATTTATGTCTATCCGATTTTTATGACGTAAAAAGATTTTTATTACTCTATCTCTAAACGACATTTATTCTAAAATAAAACGCTTTTTATAATTTTAAAATAAATTTAAACTTTATTTTCAAGCAAGCAACAGAATAAATACAATAAGATACATTGCATTATCTATTTAGGTTAACTTGTTAGTTTAATTGATTTTATTTTTACTAGGCTTTAAGATATGCATTAATAATTTGATGTATCACATTATTATCAGCGAATAAAAGCGATATCCTCTCTTTTCCTTATCGCCGTTATTCGGCATCTGACTTCTTATTTTGGTTTAATCCTAAATGAAAACTCATAAAGTTAACCGGGTTCGCCCCTTTAGTGCATTTATTGATGCATGTGTAAAAGAGCCTTACTCTTTTGCGCGTTTATTAAAAGATATTATTGCAGGGATCACCGTCGGAATTATCGCGATACCTTTAGCCATGGCTTTGGCAATTGGTAGCGGTGTTCCTCCGCAATACGGTCTTTATACCGCAGCTATTGCCGGTATAGTCATTGCTGTTTCTGGTGGCTCTCGATACAGCGTGTCAGGGCCTACTGCCGCTTTTGTTGTGATCCTTTATCCCGTATCACAACAGTTTGGTTTGAGTGGCTTATTGATTGCTACACTCATGTCTGGCGTTATCTTAGTAGTTATGGGATTAGCTCGCTTTGGCAAGCTTATTGAGTATATTCCTGTTTCTGTAACACTTGGATTTACTTCGGGGATTGCTATCACTATTGCTACAATGCAAATAAAAGACTTTTTTGGTCTTGAATTAGCACATGTGCCAGAAACCTATATTGATAAGGTGATTGCTCTAGGCTCTGCATTACCGACTATCCATATTGGTGATACGCTTATCGGTCTGACAACACTGTTGGTTTTAATTTATTGGCCTAAACTGAATTTACGCTTACCCGGACACTTACCCGCTTTAATCGCAGGTACAGCAGTAATGGGTATTGTAAATATGTTCGGTCATGATGTTGCAACAATTGGCTCGCAATTTAGTTATATGCTTCCTAATGGAACAACTGGGCAAGGTATTCCACCTATTTTGCCTCAGTTTGTTTTACCTTGGAATTTACCAAGTACAGGTACATCACTTGAATTAAATTGGAGCACTATTTCTGCTTTATTACCCGCAGCCTTTTCAATGGCAATGTTAGGTGCTATCGAATCATTATTATGTGCGGTTGTGCTTGATGGTATGACAGGCAAAAAACATCACTCTAATGGTGAGTTAGTCGGACAAGGTGTTGGTAATATTGTCGCACCTTTCTTCGGTGGTATTACAGCAACCGCGGCGATTGCACGTTCTGCTGCTAACGTGCGTGCAGGTGCAACATCGCCTGTTTCTGCTATTGTTCACTCATTATTAGTATTGCTAACTTTACTTGTATTAGCCCCTTTTCTTTCCTATTTACCTTTAGCTGCAATGTCCGCCCTGCTGTTAATTGTTGCATGGAATATGAGTGAAGCGCGTAAAGTTATTGATCTTATTCGACACGCTCCTAAAGACGATATTATTGTCTTAGTATTATGCTTATCGCTCACCGTTCTCTTTGATATGGTTATTGCGATTACTATCGGTATTGTGTTGGCTTCACTGTTATTTATGCGTCGTATTGCCAATATGACTAAAATAACTGAATCCCCTTATACTGATGATGATAAGCAGTTATTAGTTGTCCGTGTTAATGGTCCACTGTTCTTCGCCGCCGCTGAGCGTATCTTTAATGAGTTACGTGAACGTAGTAAAGGTTATAAAACCGTTATTATGCAATGGGATGCTGTTCCTGTATTAGATGCGGGAGGATTACATGCATTCCAGCATTTTGTCACTGATGTTAAACATGATACCCATGTGATTGTTTGTGATATTCCTTTCCAGCCTTTAAAAACATTGGCAAGAGCAAGAGTCATACCAATTGAAGATACTCTGAATTTCTATCCTTCATTACAAAAAGCACTGGATGATTTGGAATTAATTCAGTAGTGGTTTATTACAAATAATATAAAAACTATTTAGCCCTTAATTTAAGTGATTTAATTAAGGGCTATTTTAATAATTCATATTTTATATTTTGTTTGCCATTGTAAGTGCAGTATAAATTGTTTTAAAAGAAATTAATAAAGATAGGGGCGAATCCAATAGTGGCACAGCACCGTAGCTAATATACCAATTAGCTACTCGTTCATTTTTTGCATCTATAAGCAATGCTACACCTCCCAATTCACTTGCCACTGCAAGACAACGCTTTCCTGCTGTAAGAAGTAATTGTCCTCCTAGCCCCTTTCCTTGAACTGATAAATCAGTCGCTAACCGTGCAAGTCTAAAAACAGGAATATCATGGCGAGCTAAACCACGTTTAATTATTTCAGGTGTTTTTTCAAACTCTATAGAAGCAGGACACAAGCTGTAATAGCCTATAATGGCATTATTACTGCTATTGATAGCTAAATAAGTTTTAGAACTACCACTTTCATGATTCTGTCTTGCGTGGCGATACAAGAATTGATTAAGTGCTGTATCGCCACAATTAAAGGTATGCCTATCATGCTTTTTACTGATTGCTTCTTCATGCCAGTTAGGTATTGTCATACTTTGTCCGGTAGAGCAAAAGCCGCTGCCAGTAACTTAGCATTAGGCTTTGGCGGATTATCTAAAAGTTCCATAACACGTAACGTGTCTTTTTCCGATAATTTTAAACGTTCATTGTTTTCAATAACTTGTCGAGCCACTGGTACGACATTGCGAAGCACAAATTCCGTTAGATTTGTGTTTTCTAAACTAGCTGCACGAACAAGCAGTGATTTATCTTCTGTAGTAATACGAATTGATACTCTCTCACTATTTTCTACGAGTGTTTGAGCCATAACTGCCTCCTATGTACACATTGAAAGCGTACAATATGATTAAAAAAGTTACAACCTATTTTATATTGAGAGAAAGTGAATTGCATTTTTTAATATAAATTAAAAAAGTATTCATATTTGAAATGCATATAGTGCGGTAATTTCTTAATATGGCTTATTTAGAATTAGGAATAAATGCATTACCCATCCCACTCCCTTGAACACCCTTTTTTAATAAATCTTGATAAAGTGCATTCATACCCAACCAGTGGTTTTCACACCACTCAGGGGCTAATAAGGTGGGTTTTCTGGCACTGGCACATACACGGTGATAAATAATTTCAGGAGGAGTATGGCGGATCATTTCACCCGCAGTATAAACATACTGTTCTTGCGTCAATGCATTAACACGCCCTGCTTTCCATGCTTTAGCTATCGTACTGCCTTCAACAATATGCAATGGGTGCAATTTAAGCCCATCAGTGCCCGTTTCTACCACACGCTCTAATGTTTGCATATTAAGCAGATGATCTTCTCGTGGCAGTCCAACAATAAGATGCGTACACACCTTTAAACCGCGTCGACGCACTTCACGAGTGGTCGCTTGATAACATTGAAAATCATGCCCACGATTAATTTGCTTCAATGTTTTATCATGAGCCGTTTGTAAACCAAGTTCTAACCATACTTCATAGCCTTTATCGCGATAACCTTGCAATAAATCCAATACGCTAACTGGAACACAATCTGGTCGAGTTCCGACACATAATCCAACCATGTCTGCTTGTAATAATGCCGTTTCATATAAAGTACGTAGGTATTCTACTTCGGCATAAGTGCTGGTATAGGCTTGAAAATAGGCAAGATAACGATGTGCGCGGTTAATATTTTTGGCTTGTAATGCAATTTGTTCTTCAATCGAATGATATTGCGTTTGCTCATCAGCAAAAGAGGAAACATTACAAAAAGTACAGCCTCCCCGTCCCAATGTGCCATCTCGATTAGGACAGTTGAAACCGCCATGAAGGGTGATTTTATGAATTTTTTCGTGATAACGGCGCTGAAGATCAGCGCCGAACATATTAACAACCGTATGCAGTTGCATAACACATTTTATTTACTGGTATCTAACTCTGGGAAATTTTTTACCACTTCATCAATCGCTTTAATTTGAGCTAAGAAAGGCTCTAATTTTGCCAGTGGCAACGCTGATGGACCATCACAACGTGCATTATCTGGATCTGGGTGAGCTTCAAGGAATAATCCAGCCAGACCAACAGCCATACCTGCACGTGCTAATTCTGCAACTTGCGCACGACGTCCGCCTGATGCAGCACCAAATGGGTCACGACACTGTAATGAATGCGTTACATCAAAAATAACGGGTGCACCTTGAGAGGCCTGCATCATGACATGGAAGCCTAACATATCAACAACTAAGTTATCGTAACCAAAATTACTACCACGATCACATAGAATAACTTGGTCGTTACCGCCTTCTTTAAACTTATCGACGATATTTCCCATTTGACCTGGGCTTACAAACTGAGGTTTTTTTACGTTGATCACAGCGCCAGTTTTTGCCATCGCTTCAACAAGATCAGTTTGACGTGCTAAAAATGCAGGTAACTGAATCACATCAACTACTTCTGATACAGGTTGAGCCTGTGCAGCTTCATGAACGTCAGTAATAATTTTAACGCCAAAAGTTTCTTTTAACTCTTGGAAAATTTTCATCCCTTCTTCTAAGCCTGGGCCTCGGTAAGAGTGGATTGAAGAACGGTTTGCTTTATCAAAAGAAGCTTTGAATACATAAGGAATATTCAGTTTTTGAGTTACAGTGACGTAATGCTCACAAATACGCATGGCTAAATCGCGCGATTCTAATACATTCATGCCACCAAAAAGCACAAATGGCAGGTCGTTTGCTACCTTGATATCACCAATATTCACCACTTTATGTTGCATATTTATCCCTATACTGTTTGTAATGTACTGTGTTAATTAAGTACGTTTCTTAAATTTTAATGTAGAACAATAGGATTTTGTTCTATCGAATGAATTTGGATTTTGATCATCTCTGAAATGGGATCTTCAGGGCATTGCTCAACAAAATAGTTTAAGTCTGAAATCGCTACATGGTTGCACTCTAACTGAGCAAAAATAAGTCCACGATCACGTATTTCGTAAGGATCTTCAGGATCAAACATTAACACCGTTTCACTGGCTTTTAATGCTTGCTCCATATTCTTTTCTTCCATTAAAGAAACTTTCAATGTATCCAAAAGTTTACGAATAATAGAACTGTATTCTGATTCTTCTAAATCTGCCTCTAATAATACAGAAGAGCCGCCGACATTCCCTTTTAACCAAACTTCTAAGGTATGTTCCGATAGATATTCACCATTTATTGGATTTAAAAATAGCGGTTGTTCATTAGGAATATCTATTCTGATGATAAGTTGTGTAGGAAAGATAACCGGCACTAACGGTAAATTTAATGCTTGTGCGATATAAATAAGAATCGAACCCAGTGAAACAGGAGAGCCTACATGTGTCGCTAATACTTTATCTAACCATAACGTATCAGAAAGACAATATTTGCCACTTGCACCACTAAAGTGCCACTGCTTATAAAACAGTTTTAGCAATGCTTCTATCTGCTCTTTGGTATTTCCTTGTTGGGGAATTTCAGCTTCTGCCTGTTCAACTAACTGCGCTAGTTGATAACCAACAGAAGTGGTCGGAAAATCAGGTCGAATAGCCTGAGAGATAAGGATCATGCCCTTAACTAAAGGGGCTTTATTAAATTCGTAATCAGCTATGGTTTCTATCATAATTCCAACGACCTACTGTCACTCGCTCATTACCGCCATAATCACGGAAAGTTTCCACACAGCAGTAACCCTTATCAATAAATATATTACGTACACCTTCACCTTGTTGCCAGCCGTGTTCCAGTAATACCCAGCCATTATCAGTTAAAAACTGGCGAGCAGTTTCAATGATAATCTCGATATCAGCAAAACCATTTTTGCCAGCAACTAATGCAGTTAAAGGTTCAAAACGAACATCCCCCTGATGAATATGCTCATCATTTTCATCAATATAAGGAGGATTACTGATTATCATACCAAATTGATACCCTGAGAGTGAACTAAACCAACAACTTTCCATAAATTCTGTGTTGTTTAATGCTAAGTTGGTCGCATTCTCTTGCGCTAATGCCACTGCTTCAGCTTGAAAATCCACACCAATAATATGGCAATCTGGGCGTTCAGATGCCATTGCTAACGCAATAGCTCCTGTTCCTGTTCCTAAATCAAGAATGCGAGTCGGCTCTGATGGTAGTTTTTCTAAGGCTTTTTCAACAAGGCATTCTGTATCTGGACGGGGAATTAGTGTTGCAGGTGAGACTTTTAAAGGCAGTGACCAAAATTCTCTTTCACCGACTAAATAGGCAATAGGTTCACCTTTAATACGTCGAACCAGTAATTTCGATAATTGTGCTAACTCGTCTGACGAAAGGACCGTTTCATTAAAGGCAATTAAATAAGTGCGAGTACGTTGTGTTACGTACCCAAGTAAAATTTCAGCATCACGTTTAGGGCTGTCACTTTCAATTAATTGCAAGGCTGCTTCACGCAGCCATTGTTCATAATTCATTAATTTAACTCAGAAAGTGCAGAAAGCTGATCCGCTTGATATTCGGTCACGATAGGCTGAATTAATGGATCTAATTTTCCTTCCATTACTTCATCTAAGCGATAAAACGTTAGGTTGATGCGGTGATCTGTTACACGACCTTGTGGGAAGTTGTACGTTCTAATTCGGTCAGAACGGTCACCAGAACCCAATAAGTTACGACGTTCAGAGGCTTCTGCTTCTTGGCGTTTTTGCATTTCAGCCGCTCGAATACGCGCACCTAATACAGACATCGCTTTAGCTTTGTTTTTGTGCTGTGAACGTTCATCCTGACATTCCACTACAATACCTGTTGGAATATGCGTAATACGGATAGCAGAATCGGTGGTATTAACGTGCTGACCACCAGCTCCTGAAGAACGGAATGTATCAATACGTAAGTCACTTGGACTGATTTCTGGTAATTCAGCTTCTGGTACTTCAGCTAAGACGGCAACCGTACAAGCAGAAGTATGAATACGACCTTGAGATTCCGTTTCAGGAACACGTTGAACACGGTGACCGCCTGATTCGAATTTCAATACACCATAAGCGCCATCACCAACCACTTTTGCGATAATTTCTTTGTAGCCACCATGCTCACCTTCGTTAGCATTCATGACTTCAATACGCCAGCGACGTGATTCAGCATAACGGCTATACATACGGAATAAATCACCCGCAAATAGTGCTGCTTCATCTCCCCCTGTTCCCGCACGAATTTCAAGGAAACAGTTAAATTCATCATCAGGATCTTTAGGCAGTAACAGCACTTGTAACTGTTGTTCTAAATCATCGTTTAATGCTTGTGCTTCTTTTAGCTCTTCTTGTGCCATCTCTTTCATTTCAGGATCATCAAGCATCATTTCTGCTGCTTCGATATCGTCTTGCACTTTTCGCCATTGGCTAAAACAAGCCGTGACGTCAGTTAATTGAGAGTATTCTTTTGAAAGCGCACGAAAACGCTCCTGAGAGGCAATAACATCAGCTTCTGACAGAAGTGCCTGAATTTCTTCATAACGCTCTTGTAGAGCTTCCAACTTAGCGACAATAGAAGGCTTCATTCGTAGATTAAGATCCTGTTAGACAAAGTTAATTATGGGTAATACCCAAACTTTCACGTAATAGATTCAGGCGTTCAATATCACCATCACTGGCAGCCTGTTGAAGAGATTTTGTTGGTGAGTGAATAAGACGATTCATCAATTGATGAGAGAGCTGTTGGATAACTTTTTCTGCATCCGCTCCGTTTTGTATCAATGTGATGGCTTTTTCTGTCATTTCTGCACGTAACATTTCGGCACTGTCTCGATATTCTCTAATTGCACCCACAGCACCTTGTGCTCGCAACCAATCCATAAATTGCCCACTTTCTTGCTGGACAATATGTTCTGCTTGGATTGCAGCGGCTTGGCGTTGCTCACGGTTATGTTGAATAATTGCTTCTAAATCATCAACGCTATAAAGATAAACGTTATTAAGCTTTTCGACATCTTGTTCAATATCACGAGGAACCGCGATATCCACCAGCAACATTGGTTGATTACGACGTTTTTTAAGCGCTCTTTCAACCATTCCCTTACCAATAATCGGTAATGGGCTTGCCGTAGAACTAATGACAATATCAGCCTGAGCAAGACATTCATCAATCTCTGATAATGTAATGACTTCAGCATCAACTTCATTTGCTAAACGCTGAGCACGTTCTTTTGTTCGATTAGCAATAATGATTTTTTTGACTTGATGTTCACGCAGATGACGAGCGACTAACTCTATTGTCTCGCCAGCCCCCACTAACAAGATAGTCAAAGAAGACAGCGATTCAAAGATTTGACGCGCTAATGTACAAGCTGCAAAAGCAACAGAAACCGCATTAGCACCAATTTGTGTCTCTGTTCTCACTCTTTTCGCAACTGAAAAAGATTTCTGAAACAGGCGTTCCAGCTCTGAAGAGAGCGAGTGATAATTTTGAGAATCGGCAAAGGCTTTTTTAACTTGCCCTAAAATTTGCGGTTCACCTAATACGAGAGAATCTAAACCGCTTGCCACTCGCATTAAGTGACTGACAGCTTGATTATCTTGATGCCAATAGACACTACTTTTCAGTTCATTTGGCTCTATTTGGTGATATTGACATAACCAGCGAATAAGCTGTTCATGGCTATTTTCTTTGTCTTCCATACTAAGATAGAGCTCAGTACGGTTACAAGTAGACAGCACGACACCGCCCCTGACAGCGGGTTGCTGTAAGAGGTTATTTAAGGCATCACCCATAGTATCGGGAGAAAAAGAGACTTTCTCACGTAAAGCAACGGGGGCTGTTTTATGATTAATACCTAATGCTAATAACGTCATATCAACTATATCGAGTTATGAATAAATACCGCCTCGCGACTTGACTTAGTGTAAACCTAAAACAGCGCATTTAGTATGGACTCTTCATTTCCGCCATTCTACTTGATGAACAGATTCAATAAAAGAGCTTACTTGAGTGATAGGAGATTTCTATACACAATTTAACGAAATATCGTTATATCATAAGGTTTATGATACTCTTTTTTTCAACTAATAACGAATTAAAGGAATGTCTCAGCTATGCATTCACGCTTTTTTTCAACCAAACAACTCCTGCGCCTTATCCCGCTAACGGCGTTGCTGCTGAGTGCCTGTAATCTAAATCAGATAAAGACTCAAGGTTCGGCATCTGATAACGATGTGCAATGGCAAGCTCGCCAACAAGCATTAAAGCAAATTTCACAATATGAAACCCGAGGCGCTTTTGCTTATATCGAAGATACAAACAAAACCTATGCCCGATTCTATTGGCAAGACAGAGCCGATGAGCGTTATCGCTTATTGCTTACCAATCCTTTAGGCACAACAGAACTCGATTTAAATGTCATGCCTGGTGTGATTGAAGTTACCGATAATAATGGTAAAAAATATTATAGCGACAACCCTGCTGAGATGATTTACCAGCTCACAGGTATGGTTATTCCACTCAAAAATCTGCGTGCTTGGCTTGTTGGTTTACCGGGTGATTCAACTGATTTCGAATTAGATGCTAATCACTTATTAAAATCTGTCACCCTACCTGCACCTGAAGGCGATTGGATTGTAACTTACCAAGCTTATGATTCAAGTACCACACCCAACCTGCCACAACGCCTTGAGTTAAAACAAGGTGAACGCACTATCAAATTAAAAATGGATAACTGGGATATACAGCAATGACACTAAGTTGGCCTTCTCCTGCCAAATTAAATCTTTTTCTCTACATCACGGGGAAACGCCCTGATGGTTATCATAATTTACAAACGTTATTTCAGTTTCTAGATTATGGCGACACACTAACCATTACACCTCGTGATGATACCCAGTTAACCATTCTGACACCGATTGATGGTGTGAAAGATAAAGATAATTTAATTATTAAAGCTGCTAAATTGCTACGTGATTATTGCCAGCAACATAATATTCCTTTGCAGTATCACGGTGCAGATATCAGTGTTGATAAAAAACTTCCTATGGGAGGTGGCTTAGGTGGAGGTTCATCTAACGCAGCAACGACATTAATTGCACTTAATTACCATTGGCAAGCGGGATTAAGTGACGAAACCTTAGCCGAATTAGGTGTTAGTTTAGGCGCAGACGTTCCCGTTTTCGTAAAAGGCCATGCCGCGTTCGCCGAAGGCGTTGGTGAAATTTTGACCCCAGCAGAGCCAAAAGAGCAATGGTATTTGGTCGCACACCCCGGAATTTCCATTCCAACACCGACAATCTTCACAGATCCAGAATTAAAACGTAATTCTCCTATTCGCTCTCTTGGCGCATTATTAAAGGCTCCGTTCGAGAATGACTGTGAAATGATCGCAAGAAAACGTTTTCGTGAGGTTGAATATCTGCTTTCGTGGCTGTTAGAATATGCACCGTCACGCTTAACTGGGACAGGTGCCTGTGTGTTCGGTGAGTTCGACTCACAAGTTGCCGCTAGTGAAGTGTTAGTTAACGCCCCTGAGTGGGTGCATGGATTTGTAGCGCAAGGCGCCAACATTTCTCCTCTGCATTTATTCCGCTCAAGGATACCTGTGTTATTGCACCCGTAGGATGATGTTTACAAACCTTATGTTCATAAACACGTTCTTTAGTGGTCAACAATATCTCTCTCTGGACGCAAGCCTGAGGTTTTTCTCGTGCCCGATATGAAGCTTTTTGCTGGTAACGCAACCCCGGAACTGGCTCAACGTGTTGCCAACCGACTCTACACTAGCCTAGGAGACGCGGCTGTAGGTCGTTTTAGCGACGGTGAAGTCAGTGTGCAAATCAACGAAAACGTACGTGGTGGTGATGTATTTATCATTCAATCAACCTGTGCACCTACTAATGATAACTTAATGGAATTAGTGGTCATGGTTGACGCATTACGTCGAGCTTCCGCTGGTCGTATCACTGCTGTTATTCCTTACTTTGGTTATGCCCGTCAGGATCGCCGTGTTCGTTCAGCCCGTGTTCCTATTACGGCAAAAGTTGTTGCGGATTTCTTATCTAGTGTAGGTGTAGACCGTGTTTTAACCTGTGACTTACACGCAGAACAAATCCAAGGGTTCTTTGATGTACCGGTTGACAATGTCTTCGGCAGCCCAATTCTTTTAGAAGATATGCTTCAAAAAGATTTGGACAACCCTATCGTTGTTTCTCCAGATATTGGCGGTGTTGTTCGCGCTCGTGCTATCGCTAAGCTTCTGAATGACACTGATATGGCTATCATTGATAAACGTCGCCCTCGTGCTAACGTTTCTCAAGTTATGCATATTATTGGTGATGTTGCTAACCGCGACTGTATCCTTGTTGACGATATGATCGACACAGGCGGTACATTGTGTAAAGCAGCGGAAGCGCTGAAAGAACGTGGTGCTAAACGCGTATTTGCTTATGCGACTCACCCAATCTTCTCTGGTAATGCTGTTGAGAACATCAAAAGCTCTGTTATTGATGAAGTGGTTGTCTGCGATACAATTCCGTTATCAGCAGAAATCAAAGCATTAAATAAAGTCCGCTCATTGACCCTTTCTGGCATGTTGGCTGAAGCAATTCGCCGTATTAGCAATGAAGAGTCAATTTCTGCGATGTTTGAACATTAATTTGTTATAACATTCATTGCAATTTGAGATAACTAAACCCGCTATAGCCTGTGTTATAGCGGGTTTTTTGTTATTTTTTTCTAGAATAAGGATTTTAGGCAACAAAAAAACCCGTTATCATTAAACGGGTCTATAGGTGTGTATTACAATGCATAATGACAACTATTATTCACTTAATATCAGTTATTAACTTCATTATTATTTTTATCTAATCTGATATTTATTTGTGATAACAACATTATGGATAACGGTGATTGTCATGACGACGATAACGTTCATCATGGTTACGTAACCACCAATATCTTTCTGCGATTGTTTCTCTACCACCAATACGGGCGCCTGCTAACCAAACCAAAGCACCAATAAAGATCCCCATTAAAGAGATATCTGCTAAAAATTCAGGTAACCCTAATGGGAAAATATGAGTAAGAAGCGTATAACCAAGACTACCGAGCATCACAATCATCCCCGTAGCCATACATAAATTACCAACTGCAAATGCATGTTTATATTTCATGTTGCACCTCCAAGCGCGTCGTCAGACGATTCAACAAAAAAATACATCGAAATAACCTTTTGTTCTTTGCAGTTATTATAGCCATAAATACTAAGAAGTTATTGTCGAAGAGATCACATCGCTCCTAAATTTATTGACAAATCTTCACAAAAAATGTGTTTTTTTCTTTCAAAAGAAGAAAATAACGCCAATTTTGTCGTTTTCGCTCTTTTTGTTAAATCAAAAAGGTGATATTTCCTCTACTTATCATTCCCCAAAAACATTCTATGTAATCTATTTTGTGCTTCTGAGTTTAGACAGGTAAACTATGGCCTTTCTTTTAAGACGATAACAGTGAAAGGCTATTGTGAGTAAAATTAAACTTATCGTCGGGTTAGCAAACCCCGGTGCAGATTATGCCCAGACTCGCCATAATGCGGGTGCTTGGTATGTTGATTTATTGGCTCAACGTCATCAACAATCTCTAAAAGAAGAGAGTAAATTCTTTGGTTACACCGCGCGCATTAATTTGAACGGTAATGATGTTCGATTATTAGTACCTACAACTTTTATGAACTTAAGTGGTAAAGCGGTACAGGCGATGGCGAATTTCTATCGTATCGAGCTTGATGAAATTTTAGTTGCACATGATGAACTCGATTTACCGCCCGGTGTTGTCAAAATGAAGTTAGGTGGTGGCAATGGCGGTCATAACGGATTAAAAGATATTCAAAGTAAGTTTGCTAATAATCCGAACTTCTATCGTTTACGCATTGGTATTGGTCACCCTGGTGATAAAAATAAAGTTGTTGGTTTTGTATTAGGTAAGCCACCAATGAGTGAGCAAAAATTAATTGATGACGCTATTGATGAAGCACTTTCATGCACAGATATTTTAATGCGTGATGGTTATGAGAAAGCAATAAACCGCTTACATAGCTTTAAAGCATAATCATTATATTGATAAATTAAGTGATTTTAATATTCAGAGGGTAAAGCTCCCCCCTCTTCTTTTGTGCGATTAATCCCTGATGATTTAATCAAACAGGGATTTGCTCTATAATAGCGCCAAATTTTTTTAACAGCACACAACAGGAATACTCCCTCCTGTTGTTTTTATGTGACAAGGTGAACGTTTATGGGATTTAAATGTGGTATCGTCGGTCTGCCTAACGTAGGGAAGTCTACACTGTTTAATGCCTTAACTAAGGCAGGTATTGAGGCAGCCAATTTCCCATTCTGTACTATCGAACCAAACACAGGTGTTGTTCCAATGCCTGATCCTCGTTTAGATAAACTAGCTGAAATTGTTAAACCACAGCGTATTTTACCAACAACAATGGAATTTGTTGATATCGCGGGTTTAGTAAAAGGAGCATCTAAAGGTGAAGGTTTAGGTAACCAATTCCTAACTAATATTCGTGAAACTGAAGCGATTGGCCATGTGGTTCGTTGTTTTGAAAATGACAATATCATTCACGTTGCAGGTAAAGTTGATCCTGCTGAAGATATCGAAACCATCAACACTGAATTAGCCCTTTCTGACTTAGATACCTGTGAACGTGCAATGCACCGTAATCAGAAAAAAGCAAAAGGTGGCGATAAAATTGCTAAAGCAGAAATGGAAGTGTTAGAAAAATGCTTACCGCATTTAGAAAACGCAGGTATGTTACGTGCTTTAGATTTAACTGAAGAAGAAAAAGCAACGATTCGTTATTTAAGCTTCTTAACGTTAAAACCAACAATGTATATTGCAAACGTTAATGAAGATGGTTTTGAAAATAACCCATATCTTGAAACTGTTCGCAAAATCGCAGAAGCAGAAGGCTCTGTAGTTGTTCCTGTTTGTGCTGCTATCGAAGCAGATATTGCTGAGTTAGAAGATGCAGAACGTGAAGAGTTTATGCAAGATTTAGGCATTGAAGAGCCAGGCTTAAACCGTGTTATTCGCGCGGGTTACTCATTACTGAACTTACAAACCTACTTCACTGCTGGCGTTAAAGAAGTACGTGCATGGACAATCCCTGTAGGTGCAACAGCACCACAAGCAGCAGGTAAAATCCACACTGACTTTGAGAAAGGCTTTATCCGTGCTCAAACTATCGCTTATAACGATTTTATCACTTACGGTGGTGAACAAGGCGCTAAAGAAGCAGGAAAAATGCGTGCAGAAGGTAAAGAATATATCGTTCAAGACGGCGATGTAATGAACTTCTTATTTAATGTTTAATTAAATAAAATATTAGCTATTCTCTAAAAGCCTTATGTTTTCATAAGGCTTTTTTTTCATAATTAAATTAAAGGTATTTATTTATGAACATTAATATTATAAAAAATACATCCATAATTAATATCGTACTAGTCATGAATAAATATAAAAAAAGTGAAGTTGATTCTAAATATAAAAAATAACACTCAGTTAATTTATAAAAATATAATTATCACGCACTATTCAATAACAATTAAAATATTTGAAAATCTTATGTATTGAGTTAATAATAAATTTGATAGTCAATTAATGACTATCTTTATTCAATAAGGATCGATTTTATTATGAATAGCAGTCTTAAATATAACGTGCGAGATAATAGCGATATTAAACAGAATAAAGTGAATGGTTGCCTATGTGGGCAAGAAATAATAACCAACTTAAATAATTATATTAATAATCATCCCGAATGTACTATTTATCAAAATTCATTAATGAGTAGTTTAATTGCAGGTGTATATGACAGTGATATCACTATTGCTGATTTATTAAAGCATGGTGATTTTGGGTTAGGCACATTTAATCAGCTTGATGGTGAATTAGTTGCATTCGATAATAATGTTTTTCAATTACGCTCTGATGGTAGCGCACGTAAGGCATTAAATTCTCAAAAATCCCCCTTTGCTGTAATGACATTTTTTAATAGTGATATTGAACATCACTTTTCTTATGGTGCATCACAAAAAGAAATACACAATGTCATTAATCAGTATGTTCCTTCCGACAATTTGTTTTGTGCAATCAAAATTGAAGGTGAATTTGAATTAGTTAAAACACGCACAGTTCCTCGTCAAGAGCCTCCCTATCGCCCAATGTTAGAAGCTATCGAAAATCAGCCTACTTTCACCTTTCACAATGAAACAGGCATTATTGCAGGTTTTCGATCCCCACAATTTACTCAAGGCATAAATGTTGCAGGATTTCATGAGCATTATATTAATCAACAACGACAAGGGGGTGGGCACGTTCTTGATTACTACTTTAAAAAGGGCATATTACAAATCGGTATCATCTCTCGCCTTACTATTGATTTACCCAGCCAGTCCGCTTTTCTACAAGCTAATTTAATGCCAGACAACCTCCATCAAGCAATAGAACAAGCCGAAAATTAATTTAAAAATCGCTTCATTTTATTCTCAATCCAATTTTTTATTCACTTGCAAAATCAAAGAAGGTTATATGAATACTCCTCATTGGAAATGTGGTGCAGATTTAGTTGTCAAACAATTAGAACAACATGGCATTAAACAAGTATTTGGTATTCCGGGTGCAAAAATTGATCGTGTATTTGATTCTCTTGTTGATTCAACTATTGAAACAGTGATTGTTCGTCATGAAGCTAACGCTGCATTTATGGCAGCTGCGGTTGGTCGTTTGACGGGTAAAGCGGGAGTCGCTATCGTAACATCGGGGCCGGGATGCTCTAATCTTGCGACGGGTATTGCAACAGCAACATCTGAAGGTGATCCATTAGTTGCGTTGGGAGGATCAGTAAAATCCTCCGATAGATTAAAACTGGTTCATCAAAGCATGGATACCGTCACCATGTTTAATCCTATTACTAAATTTTGTGCAGAAATTGATTCCTCAAAATCAATTTCCGAAACTATGGCTAATGCTTTTCGCCATGCAGAATCAGGAAGACCTGGCTCCGCTTTTTTAACTTTTCCAATGGATATTTTAAATAATGAAGTTAATAGCCCAATATTAGTACCTAAATCAAAATTCAATATTGGTAGTGCAAATAATGATGCTATCCAAGAAGCCGTTAAATTACTGCTGAATGCCAAAAGCCCCGTTATTTTATTAGGGCTACAAGCTAGTTATCCTGAAAATGCATTAGCATTACAAAAGCTACTTGATATTTGCCCTCTTCCGATTGTAGGTACTTATCAATCAGCAGGTGCGATTGCTCAACGCCATTTTCCTTTATTTGCTGGCCGTATTGGCTTATTTAATAATCAACCGGGTGATGAGTTATTATCTCACGCTGATTTAGTAATCACTCTAGGGTATAGCCCTATCGAATATGAGCCGTCATTATGGAATCATAATAATGCCAATATTATTCATATTGATGAGATCCCCGCTGAAATTGATTTAGCTTACTGCCCCGATTTAGAATTAACAGGCAATATCAAATTAACAATTGACAATTTAACTCACTATTTTTCTAAAAAATCTACATCTCAAATTACACTCTCAAATAATACTCGTCAGGTTTTAGAGAAAATTTCTCATCAAAGAGAAATTCTGCAACAAAATAGTTATTTTCGACATGGTTCTCCTATTCACCCTTTAACCATCATCCATGAGATGCAAAATATTATTGATAACGATGTAACACTCTGTATTGATATGGGGAGTTTCCATATATGGCTCGCTCGTTATCTTTATAGTTTTAGAGCAAGACAAATGCTAATTTCTAATGGGCAACAAACAATGGGGGTTGCATTACCTTGGGGAATTGGCGCTTCTTTTGTTCGACCTTCTGATAAAATTATCTCTGTTTCTGGTGATGGTGGCTTTATGCAATCGTCTATGGAGCTGGAAACCGCAGTTCGTTTAAATACCAATATCTTGCATATTATCTGGGTGGATAACGCTTATAATATGGTCGAAATGCAAGAACAAGAAAAATATGGTCGTTATTCTGGCGTAAAATTTGGGGCAATTGATTTTAAACGTTATGCTGAATCTTTTGGCGCTAAAGGGTTTTCTGTTGAGTGTGCATCTCAATTACGTACTGTTTTACATGAAGCAATGGCTGTTGATGGTCCTGCTGTTCTGGCCATTCCTGTCGATTATCGTGATAACGTTAAATTAATGGAACATATTGATTATAATTTAATTATTTAGTGTATTTTAAACTAATCATATAAAAGCCCCCGGCAATATAAAATATCACTGAGGGCTTTCCAATCTAGCGCTACTGTTTGTTTTTATTTAAATATTCAGTAACGCGAGTTTCAATATTTTTACGCTCACTCCTTGATAAATTTATTTTCCTGATTGGGTATTTATATCTACAAATTCACCCTCGAACAGTAATAAAGTCTATTCTGTATTTTTGCTAGCCCCACCTGATACAGGTCCAATCTTTTCTTTCTTGAAAAATAAACCTAAAATAACAATGATTAGCGAAATAATTAATCTTTTACTTATTTGATTTAAGTATCGCTTTTCCTATTTACACCCATCAATCGTTTAGGATAACACCATGCTACAATCACCTCATCTTTCTTCTCATGCTCGATTTATTGCACTTCGCCTTCTCCCTAATGAGGATGTGATTATGGCATTACGACAGATTATTAAAGAACAAAATCTGAAATCGGCATTTATTGCAGGTTGTGTGGGGAGTTTAACAGATGTGGTATTACGTTTTGCAGGCCGCGAAGAAAATCGCTATCTTACAGGTAAATTTGAAATTGTTTCACTGATTGGAACATTAGATAACCAAGGTGAACATTTGCATTTAGCGGTTTCAGATGAAAATGGATTAATGTGTGGTGGACATATGATGCCAGGTTGTACAGTGCGCACGACGCTAGAGCTCGTTATTGGTGAGTTAGAGCAAGTGACTTTTAGCCGTCAGCCTTGTGAACACTCTGGTTATGAGGAGTTGGTCATCACACCGCGTAAATAGCCTTTTTATCAAAAAGCGTTATTGACGCAGAATAATAAAACCAATAGTCACTATCCTTTGTAAAGGTTTTTAAACTATGTCTACAACTCCTCAAATTTCGAGCCGTACTCTTGTGCTCATTGTTGTTTCTATTGCAATAAATATGATCGGTGGTCAAATCACCTCTATGGTCAAACTTCCTATCTTTTTAGACTCTATTGGTACGCTTATCTGTGCATTATTAGGTGGTCCGTGGGTTGCATTATTTACAGGATTATTAACCAATCTATTATGGGGATTAATTAGTGGCCCTATGGCGGCCGCATTTGCACCTGTTGCCATGATGATAGGATTAAGTGCAGGTTTATTAGCACGTGCGGGCGGTTTTCGCTCTTTAATTCGCGTTATTGGCTCAGGTGTTGTCATTACTTTAGCGCTGATGATTGTCGCTGTTCCAATTCGTACTTATTTATTTGGTGGTGCAACTGGAAGTGGCGCAGATTTCTTTGTCGCTTATTTTCATGCTGTTGGTGAAGGGCTTATTGAATCTGTGGCAATTACGGTATTAGGTGCAAATCTTGCAGATAAAATATTATCAGCGATTATTGCTTGGTTATTAGTACGTCAATTACCACAAAGAACACAACGCAATTTCCCTGCAATGGCTAAGGTTCGCTAATAATGCATCCCTTTACCTCATTGGCATTATGGCTTTGGCTAAGTGCTAGTGTGCTTTTTTTATCATTAAGCTTACCACTGCTGATTATCAGCAGTGGTACTTTTATTAGCTTATTACTTTGGAAAGCCTCTCGCTGGCGTTGGCGCTTTATTGCATGGTTAATGATCCCAATGGCAATAGGCTTATGGTTAGTTCATAGCGGTTGGCTTGCGTATTGGTTAAGTGGTGGCATTTTAGATACCAGTAAACAGACTATGGCAATAACGCTATGGCTAAGATTATTAGCAATAATAAGCGGCGCTCAATTGTGGTTGCAGTACACTTCAACCGAACAATTTATTAGAGCCTTATTTGCCAGCCGTCTACCAATGAGCCTCTCCTATTTATTAGCAGGGCCTTTGCTGCTTGTAGAACAATTACGCCAACAATTACACAATATAAGAGAAGCACAATTAGCGCGAGGTGTTCCTCTTGATGGTTCATTTTGGCAACGTCTAATAACATTGCCTGCTATTATCCTGCCACTTATCAGTCATGTATTAAGTGATTTAACAGTTCGTAGTGCGGCATTAGATATGCGAGGATTTCGTATTATTACAAAACGAACTACGCTTTCTCCTCCTGCCGATACACCACTACAAGAGATGTTCCGCTATTTGATTTTACTGCTTATCTTTGTTGAAGGAGCTATTTGGCTATGGTACTAAATCTTCAGCAATTTAGTTTTACTCCTAAAGGTGATGAGCAACCGATTATTGGCCCTATTGATTTGCAATTAAAACAAGGAGAGTGGCTTGTTGTGTTGGGAGGAAATGGCAGTGGAAAAAGCCTTCTTGCCCAATTACTAGCAGGTTGGTATCCCGATTTATTAACAGGCTCAGTGCAAGGCTTGGGAATTGTACAAAATATTGCTCTAGATAAAAGCCGATTAGTATCACTAGCCCCTGGGAGACAACTCGTTCAACAATCCCCCCAATTGCAACTCTCAGGTTGTGCTTTTACTGTAGAACAAGAGATTGCTTTTGGTCCTGAAAACTTAGGATTAAGCGATAATGAAGTTCGATTTCGTGTAAAAGAAGCAATGGTATTAACACAATGCAACAGTTTACGTTTTCGCCATCCCTCTACACTTTCAGGCGGAGAAGCTCAGCGAGTTGTGATTGCAAGTGCCCTTGCCATGCACCCCAAATTATTATTACTTGATGAAGCATTTAGTCGTTTAACCCCTAATGCGACACAACAATTACAACAACGTATAAAACAATATTCCGAAGAACATAAATGTAGTGTGATTATTTTTGAACGTAGCTTATTGCCTGCAATAACGCTCAGTGAACAATTTTTATTGTTAGAAGCAGGAAAAACAAAAGCGGCAGGCGCCTTAGAAGATATATTTCCTTTCTTATTTTCAACAATTAATGCCCCTGATTCATGGCAAGCTTTAAATTGGTTAGTTGAAAACCATTATTGGAACAAAAATATTGTAAATAACGATAAAGCTTTGCTTAAAGCTTTTAAGGAGTTTTATGCTACAGCTGGATAAAGTGTCTTATCGTTGGAGTGAAGATGTACCACCCTGTATTTCTCAGTTATCTTTAACGTTAAATCAAGGTGAATGGGTAACACTTGTTGGTGATAATGGTGCGGGAAAATCAACTTTATTGCGTTTAATTGCGGGGTTATTAACACCCAATGAAGGTGAGGTAAAACTCAATAATCAGCCATTATCTCAAATGAAAGCGACACAACGTGCTCAATATATTGGTGTATTATTCCAAGAGCCTGAACGACAAATATTTCATAATACAGTAGAAAAAGAAGTCGCTTTTGGCCTAAAACAACGCAAATTTTCTAAAGATGAAATTAAAAAACGTTTAGATGAAACATTAATACTTTGTGGCTTAAGTGATGTCGCTGATGTTCATCCTTTAGATTTACACGCTGGCCAGCGCAGAATGGTTGCCGTCGCCAGTTTAAGTATTCTATCCCCTCAAATATTACTGCTTGATGAACCGACTCGCGATTTTGATGCACATTGGCTAACTTGTTTTGAAAATTGGCTTCAAGTACAAAAAACATTAGGGACATCTGTTCTTGCTATTAGCCATGATCTGGACTTTACTGCACGCCATTTTCAGCGAGTCATTCATTTATCTTCAGGTAAATTAATTGCTGATGACGTACCTGAAAAGGTATTAATGAACTCAACATTGCAATCTCTTTCAGATATACCTGCACCTACGCTATACTCATTAAGCCAAAAATTAAAATTACCAACAAAAAATTCCCCTATTGAATGGGCCAAAATGTTAGTTGAAATAAATAAAGATCATAAAATTAACTCATAATAATCTTAAGGTTTATCTCTCTATTATTAGCGTTTGATGTTGTTTATTTTGTTGCTGGAGATAATAAAATGGAAATTATTCACGCTCTATTAGACTCGTTAGGTCATTTATCTCCTATTACACTTTTCCTCTCCATTACCTTAATCACGGCAGGAAAATCGACTATTGGTATTTCTTCATTCTTACCTCCTGCATCTTTAATGCTGATCTTTATTTTTGGTGCCTGTTTGCCTCTTTATTCACCTATCTTTCTTTGGCTAGCAACCAGTTTTGGCGCTCTATTAGGCTCGATTATTAGCTACGAATTAGGCCGTTCTATCTATCGATTTCCTCGACTTAAGGCATGGGTTAAGCGTTATCAGTCAAAAATTAATCGAGTTCAGCAGTTATTAAAAAATAAGACTCACTATATTTTATTTATTTCTCGATTCCTCGCTGTATTTCGTTATTTAACACCGTTTAGTGCTGGCCTATTAAAACTACCTACATACGGTATTTATATCACCAGTGCGATTTCTGCATTAATTTGGTCTGCTATGTTTGTGCTGATTGCAACAGCCGTGCTTTCAATTGCCTTATAAGCGTTTTAATTACGACTCAATTTTACTGCTAAGCTTTACTTATTCTATTAACACTAAAAATGATCTGTTTCCCATCTTCATCATCGGATTATTTAACGATTTTCTGATCCCCTGTTTTTTTCATTTTATTTTTTATTATCGATAAATAGGTTATTTTTTAGTTCGTTTTATCGTTTCTCTAGCAAGTTATTGATATTTTCTTTTGTGTTTTATGACTATCACCATAATTATGATTAAAAATTGCATAATTACTATGTTGATCACAAATTGTTATTTTCTTGTTTTAATTTCATTACGTCACATCACAATTTCTTAACGTTCCTTGTTTCTATAAAAGTTGTCATGTTGTATACAAGTTAGTGTGAAACATTCACCTGCGTTTTTATGTACAGGAACAACATCATGAGAATAAGAAAAACAAAGCTTGCCATCGGTATTGTTGCTGTTATTGCTGTTGTCTCATTAGCAGTAATCGGCAAAAAAGAGAATGCGAATAAACAATTTCTCTCTGTAGCAACCGCTTCAACAGGAGGAACGTATTATCCGATGGGAGTGGGTTTAGCAAACGTATGGAGTACGCATCTTAAGGATAGAGGCGTTCAAGTAACCGGGCAATCTTCTGCTGGCTCAATAGAAAATATCTATTTAATGCAGAAGAATGAAGCTCAACTTTCAATATTACAAAGCCTTTTAGCCGTAGAAGCCTACGAAGGCGTGCGTAATTTTGAAGGTAAACCAGAAAAAAATCTTCGTTCAATCTCTATGTTATGGCCCAATGTTGAACACTTTGTGTTAATGAATAACAAAGTGAAAACAGGCACATTAGATGATATTCGTGCAACGAGTTTTTCTGTTGGCCCTCAAGCCAGTGGTACTGAACAATCTACAATTATTATTCTTAAAGGCGTTAATTTAACTAAGAAAGATATCACTCCAGAATACCTCGGCTATGGGGATACAGTTTCTGCCATGCGAGATGGTCGCCTCGATGGTGGCGCATTACCTGCCGGTGTGCCTGCTTCAGCGGTAACTGATATGTATGCAAGTGGTGTCAGTGCAAAATTACTCGAAGTCACAGATAAGCAACTTGATGATATCAATCATGTGGCAAATTCATGGTTTCGATTTGAAATACCCGCCAACACCTACCCTCGTCAAACTGAAATGGTCAATACGATTGCTCAACCTAATATCTTAATGACCACAACCAGTATTGATAATGATCTGGTTTATGAGCTGACAAAAACCATGTTTGAGAACCTGCCTGAGGTTCATCAAGTTCATAGCGCAGCCAAGTACATCACCACAGAAAATGCATTAAAAGGCGTTTCTGTGCCATTACATTTAGGGGCTTACCGCTACTACAAAGAAATCGGGTTAGAGATCCCTGATTATCTGATTCCACCAGAAGCTCAAACGCAAACTAATAATAAATAACAGGAGTGAGTTATGACTAACAATGACCACCTAACTCCGGTAGAGCCACCTGCATTAGATAAAGAAGCAAGCTCCGGCAATCGCCAACTTGCAGGTATTTACCTGAAAATTACTACGACTCTTGCAATATTAATTTCGCTTTATGCTATTTATTCCAACGCATTATCAAATACTCAAGAGTTTTACCGTAATACTATTTTTCTTAGTGGTATTTTAATTTTAGGTTTTATTTTGTTTCCATTCTCTAAGCGTTTTTCAACACCTAAGTTTAATGGATGGGATTATCTTTTTATTGCTTTAACATTAATCAGTTATGGCTACTTTTTCTTTAATTATGTTGATCTTCACGTTGTGAGAAAAAGCATTCCAAACACAACCGATTATGTTATGGCAATATTAGGAATTATTGTGCTGTTTGAAGCAGCAAGAAGAACCACAGGCTATTTCATTCCAGGGCTTGCCACTTTTGCCATTATCTACGCTTTATTTGGTCAGTATTTTATGGGTATCTTCGGTCATGCAGGATTCTCTGTAGAAAGATTGTTATACCGTTTATTTATGACCAGTGAAGGTATTTTTGGGATCACCCTTTCAACAGCCTCAACGGCAATTGTTGTCTTTATTCTTTTTGGCTCGTTCTTAAGTGTGAGTGGTGCAACAGCGCTATTTAATGACTTAGCACTTGCTCTTGCGGGTCGTCGCCGTGGTGGTCCTGCTCAAGTTGCTGTTATTTCATCTGCATTAACCGGTTCATTAAGTGGAAGTGCTGTCGCCAACGTAGCGACAACCGGTACATTTACCATTCCTTTAATGAAAAGCATTGGATTAACACCTCGCTTTGCGGGTGCCGTAGAAGCAACTGCATCAACGGGCGGTATGATAATGCCACCTATTATGGGTGCTGCCGCATTTATTATGGCGGGCTTTTTAGGCATTTCTTATACCACTATCGTTATTGCCGCGATTATTCCAGCGTTGTTGTATTACGCAGCATTAATTATGGCGATTGATATCGAAGCTAAAAAACAAGGATTAAAAGGTTTAAGTAAAGAGAATATCCCACAAGTTAAAGCGGTATTAAAAGCGCGTGGTTTATTATTACTGCCTTTAGTTATTGTTATTGGCACCTTATTAGTGGGTAAAACACCTATTTATGCAGGTTTCTTAGGTATTCTAACTATTATTGTTGCAAGCTGGATTACACCTGATAAATCAGTCCGTATGACATTAACTAAAGTGGCCGATGCCTTAGCTGAAGCTGCTCGTGGATCGGTTCAAGTGACTGTCGCTTGTGCTGCCATAGGTGTCATTATCTGTGTCGTTACAATGACAGGTATTGGTGCGACATTAGCATTTAATATTGTCTCAATGACAGATAATACATTATGGATGATCTTATTAGTTGTTATGCTGGTGTGTATTGTATTAAGTATGGGTTTACCTTCAACGGCATTATATATTGTTGTGGCCGTTACAGTGTCACCTATCTTAATTAAAGCGGGTGTAATGCCTTTAGCAGCTCACTTCTTTGTTTTCTGGTTTGGTGCTCTATCTAATATTACACCGCCTGTGGCATTGGCAAGTTATACCGCAGCCAGTATTGCAAGAGCTGATCCAATGCAAACATCATGGGATGCGGTTCGCTTAGCACTTCCTGGTTTTATCATTCCGTTTATTTTAGTCTATAACCCTGCTTTATTGATGCAAGGTGATAATTTAGGTGTACTTTCTATTGGATTAATGATTATTAGTGCATTAATCGGAATTTATGCACTAAGTATCGCAACAGCAAACTTCTGGATGATTAAAACAACGTGGTTTGAGCGTATTGCATTTGCAGCAGCAGCAATTCTAATGATTAAACCGGGCTTATATACCGACCTTTTAGGTGTCGCCTTGATCCTATTGACTGGTGCATTCCATTTATTACGGTCTAAAAAACAATTAGCCAATATGGGGCATGCATCTGGAGAAAACTAGATGATACAAAAGATCTCACGCCAAAAAGCGTCGCATCAAATTCTAGAGCAGATAAAGCAAAATATTAGTAACGGGACTTACCCTATTGGTGAAAAGTTACCTTCTGAAAATGTACTTGCTGACGCCTTTGGCGTCAGTCGAGTCCCCATCAGAGAAGCATTAGGTGTCTTAGAAGCCAGTGGCATAGTAACTTCACGCCAAGGGGGCGGTCGCCGTGTCATTGACCATTCTATACTCAGTAAATATGAGCCATTAGTTATGGAAATAGCTTGCCCTGAAGAGATAGATTCACTGCTTGAAATGCGTGAGGTCATCGAACATGAAGCGGCAGCTATTGCCGCTTTACGTCGAACACCAGAAGAGTTACGCGCTATCGAAAACGCCCACGACGCTTTTGTTTTGGCGACAAGACAAAACAAAAGCATTGGTCATAAAGAAGATTATCAATTTCATCGTTCGATTATGGTTGCCGCACATAATCCCTTTTTTGTCCGGATCTTAGATAACCTACATGAACTCTACCTTGGTGTATTAATGTATTCGTTAAGTAAAAACAAAGGACGAGATACTGAAATTGAGCGAGTAATTGCAGAACATGAGGCAATTCTTGAGTCAATACGCCAACAAGATCACGATGAAACAAGCCATAGAATGCGTCTTCATTTAACCAATGTACGAGGCAAATTAAAGCGCTTACAACAAGAACCCTGTTAATTTAAAATTTATAAAATGGATAATATTATGACTTATGACGTGATTATTATTGGTGCGGGATTAGTCGGATTAGGGGTTGCAAGTGCACTACAAGAGAGTCAACCTGAGCTGAAATTACTAGTGATTGATAAAGAATCTGGCCCTGCTGCTCACCAAAGTGGGCATAACAGTAATGTTGTTCATTCAGGTATTTATTATACACCAGGGAGCCTTAAAGCGAGGCTAGCAAAGCAAGGCAACATCACAACGTATGCGTTTTGCCAACAACATAATCTCTATTATGATCGTTGTGGCAAAGTCATTGTTGCCACCAATGAAAAAGAGTTACAAGCGTTAGAAAATATCTATCAACGTGGTATTGAGAATGGACTTGAAGTTATCAAAATGACTGAAGCCGAGCTTAAAGTCAGAGAGCCTTATGTTAATGGTATTGCTGCCTTATTAGTTCCCGATGCAGGCATTGTGAATTACCCTGAAATTGCAGCAAAACACGTTGAAATTATTCAATCTCGTGGCGGTGAATTTACATTTGGACAAGCGGTTACAGCAATTAATGAAACCGATGATACAGTCACTGTTACAGCATCCAATAACCAATTTACAGGCAAATGGTTAATTAATTGTGCCGGTTTATTTAGTGATCGTATTGCTAAAATGGCAGGTTATGACACAGGTATGAAAATAGTCCCATTCCGCGGTGAATATTTTATGCTTAATACTAATAAAAACTACTTAGTAAATCATTTAATCTACCCCGTTCCTAACCCTGATTTTCCTTTCTTAGGTGTGCACTTTACACGTATGTATAACGGACATCGTGACGTTGGACCTAATGCAGTATTAGCTTTTAAGCGTGAAGGTTATAAAAAAAGCGATATTAACTTAAAAGACCTTGCTGAAGTTCTCACTTATAAAGGATTTTGGAAAATTGCTGGAAATTATTTAGGTGAAGGAATGGCAGAGCTTCGCCGCTCATATTCACGTAAATTATTTACCGCGAATGCACAAAAACTTATTCCTGATTTACGTGAAGCAGATATTCATCCTGGCCCTGCGGGTGTTCGAGCCCAAGCATTAACTCGTGAAGGGAAATTAGTAGATGATTTCCATTTTGTAAAAGGTAAACGTTCACTGCATGTTTGTAATGCTCCGTCACCTGCGGCAACAGCGTCTATTGAAATAGGCAGAGAAATAGTAAAAGAGCATTTTTCTTTGTAATTGAAAAAATATACTGTGAGCAAAAATAACAAATAGCACTGAAATTAATCAGTGCTTTTTATTTTTATATCACTCACTGCATTCTTTTAGCGCTTCATTCATTAACCATTGCTGAAATATTTCCATTGATGCCGTCATTGGCTTTGATTTTAAATATGTTAGCCAATATTTTCCCATTTCAACTTCTATTTTAAAGGGTTGCATTATCTGGCCATTTTCAATTTCTCTTGAAAACATTTTTGCTGGTGCTAATGCAACTCCACCTTCATAAATAGCGCTTTCAATCATTAAGCGTGAAGAGTCAAAAATAGAGCCTGTTATTTTTATAGGTGACATATCTGCTTTTTCAAACCATTGTAACCACTCATCTTCTCGATAAGAGCGATACAAGTTTTCATTTATTAAATCAGTTGGATGTTGTAAACGTTTCGCTGTACCCGATGAACACAATACCGTTAATGGCGCAGAGAATAACGCTTTGTTATGTGTTAATGGCCATAAACCTTCACCAAATCGAATAGCAAAATCTAATCCTTCAGTAGCCAGATTAACCACATTGTTATTTGTTCTTAAATTCACTTCTATTCTTGGATATAACTGCCTAAATTCGGCCAATCTAGGTAATAACCACCCCACAGCAAATGTGCCGACAGCTGCAATTGAAACAACATCGCGATATTCACCACGCTCAAACTGCTTAAATACTCGCTCAATATCACTAAAAGCCGTTGTTAATACAGAAAATAAGATTTGAGCATCATCCGTCATTTCTAAGCCTCTAGGCAAACGCTTAAAAAGAACAACCCCAAGTCGCTCTTCTAACATTCTCACTTGTTGGCTAACAGCACCTTGAGTGACATACAGCTCTAATGCCGCTTTGGTGAAATTAAGATGTCTTGCAGAAGCTTCAAATGCACGCAGTGCATTTAGGGGGAGATGTGTTCTCATAATATTCTTAGCCATTAGATTTTCTATAAGCTAAGGTGATTTATTATCGATTGTCAATAAATCAATTAAATAGGATATTGCACCTTATAAATAAACGGCTCTATATCTACCGAATAACTGTCTATTTATATTGAGATTTTCTTTATTAACTGAATATGAGCAACAATGACTATGTTTAAAACAACATTTCGCCAAACTGCAGCGATCGCAGTTTCATTAATATCTCTATTGGCATCTCCAATGCTATGGGCTGACAACAATAATACAATTGAAGAACAATTAAGTACGCTTGAAAAATATAGCCAAGGTCGTTTAGGCGTGGCATTAATCAACACGGAAGATAACGCACAAATAACATACCGTGGTGAAGAACGCTTTGCGATGGCAAGTACAAGTAAGGTTATGGCAGTTGCTGCCGTTTTAAAAGCGAGTGAAAAACAAGCCGGATTATTAGATAAGAATATTACGATTAAAAAATCTGACTTAGTTGCTTACAGCCCTATTACAGAAAAACATTTAACAACAGGAATGACACTGGCTGAATTAAGTGCGGCTACATTGCAATATAGCGATAATACAGCAATGAATAAGATATTAGATTATTTAGGAGGTCCAGCCAAAGTCACTCAATTTGCACGCTCAATTAATGATGTGACTTATCGCCTAGATCGCAAAGAACCCGAATTAAATACAGCAATTCATGGTGATCCTCGTGATACTACCTCTCCAATTGCGATGGCTAAAAGTCTTCAAGCACTGACATTAGGTGATGCGCTAGGTCAGTCTCAACGTCAACAACTTGTTACTTGGTTAAAAGGTAATACAACGGGTGATCACAGTATTAAAGCGGGTTTACCAAAACACTGGATTGTTGGGGATAAAACCGGTAGTGGTGATTATGGTACGACTAACGATATCGCCGTTATTTGGCCTGAAAACCATGCACCATTAATTTTAGTCGTTTATTTCACACAACAAGAACAGGATGCAAAATACCGCAAAGATATTATTGCTAAAGCTGCTGAAATTGTAACGAAAGAGTTATCTAGTTCACCTCAAACAAAATAAATTTCTTTGTTGATAATCTAAAAAAGAAATTAAATATAATAATAGAGCTATTTATTGGCTCTATTATTACAAACACATAAAAATAATATAAATTAAATAACTTACAGATAAACAATTAGACCGTAATCAATAAGCCTAATATACTGACTTCTATTAAATGGATTTTTTTAAGGAAATAAGGTGTCTGATTTATTTGAATTAATTGGTGAATTATTATCCTGTGCGGGTCAAATAACTCTCTCCCAGATCCGACTTTGTATCGTTATTCTTACCGTATTAATGCTAATTATCGTCTCTTTGTGCACTTGGTCATTTGATCTCTATTTTATTGGTGCATCATTATTTATCTGTATGTTGCTTTATACACCCGAGATATATCGGTTTATTAAAAGCTGGATAGTTTAATTTACGGTTATAAAAAAGCCTCCGTTAAATTAACTAGAGGCTTTCTCTATTAAAAATATCGTGTGATGATTTAAAATTGACTAAACCTGAATGTTTAGCAAATTAAAGTGGCAAAGCAAAACTCACTTTTACCGTTTCCATTGGTACTTCTGTTTTTATACTTTGGATGCTTGGAATTTGTGTTAAATAATCGGCATGAAAACGACGATACGTTGCTAAATCCTTAGTCACGATGCGAATAAGAGCATCACATTCGCCAGCCATTAAATGACATTCAACCACTTCAGGTAATACCTTGATAGCCTTTACAAATTCTTCAATAGTTTCAGCATCTTGTGCTCTAAACCAAATCCTTGCAAATAAAGATAAACCTGCATCAACCTTACTACCATCTAACACAGCAACATAACGAGTGATCACACCAGATTCTTCGAGTAAACGCACTCGGCGAAGACAAGGAGAAGGTGAGAGTCCAACCTCTTTTGCTAGTTCAATGTTCTGGATTTTGCCATCACGTTGAAGAACCTGCAAAATATGTTTATCTATCTTATCTAATTTTATTGACATCAAAGATTAACCTTAATTCTATTTGTGGAATTTTATTGCCAATTAATTCTTTTTGTTAGCAACAAAGCAACCCGATTTTTTCGAAAACATCATATAATCTTTCCGCTAAGTTTCACAGCAAAAATGATATTTCTCTTAATCTATCTCTATCAGGTGAAAAGATGGAATTTAACACTTTATTATTATTCGCACTGACTGTTCTACCACTTATCTGCACACCTGGGCCAGATATCCTTTTTATCTCATCTCAAGGGCTATCTGGCGGTATGAAATCAGCATGGATTGCCAATACTGGCGTAATATCAGGCTATTTAACCCATGCATTACTGAGTGCGTTAGGGCTTGCCGCCTTAGTATCAGCATCACCCATTTTATTTCATTTACTCAAATGGGTTGGTGTGTTCTATATTAGTTATCTTGCAGTCAAAATGTTGATATCAGCCTGCAAAAAAGGTCAATTAGCCCTAGATGCCTCAAAAACCTCACATCTATTTCGTAAAGGTTTTTTAACCAGTTTTCTTAATCCTAAAGGACTACTCGTTTATCTCGCTATTTTACCAAACTTTATTGATAATCATAATGATGTAGCAACACAATCATTGCTGTTATCTGGGATATTTATCACGACTTGCTTAATTATTTATGGTCTGCTCGGCACCTTTTTTGCTTATATTGGCTTAAAAGGTGGTTTAAGTGAAAAACGTCGCCGCTATAACGATGGCATTGCTGGTGGATTACTCACTTTTGCAGCTATTAATCTGGCTTTAAATTAACCTTAATCCTAAGCACTATTTATTATTCCAGTCAGTATTTGACCACAAGAATATCTCTATTTAAGTGGTCGAATATCTGCCCATAATAATTGGCAATTTGCAGTTAGTGGCCTTATTTCACCTTCACGAATATCAGGCAACCACCAAGCGCCTTGTCCTTTTGATAAACTCTGGCAAGTCGCGCCCATCAAAGTCCATTCGCCTTGAGTGACATAAATTAACCCTGCATGAGAACTAGGCAAAATAAGCGGCCGTGTGACTAAGGTCGTTTCTGCTTTCCAGCACGTTCGACGCACCATGATATTTAGGCACTTTACGCCGCCTTTAATCAGTTCAGATTTGACATGAATATCACCTGAAAAATCAAATGGCTGATAAGAGTCTGTAACGGAATGGCTAAGAAAACCGGGGCTATTTAAATTGATGCCATTACCTTCTAATAGCACCATTTGCCGTTCAATGTCAGGAAATTGTCCTAATGAGCTATTCTCTTCGATGGAGGTTAAACACGCTCGCCATGAAAAATCATTATTAACTGGCCAACACACAATTTCTTGCGTTGTGCCTTTTTGATTATTCCACGATATAAACGGTAACTCTTGTTGATCAAAACAACGTAGCTTCATTGTATCCTCCTGCAATATCTGGCTATCAGTCTGATAATGAGGTTAAGGATTAATCATTGGAGATTACCGTCAATAAATCAATAGCTAACTTTTAAAAATGTGCGCTGACGTCAGCTATTTACGTCGTAATTTTCTGCATCCTTCACCAATAATTTCCATTCCTTTTTCAGTGCGACTATTCCATTGAAAAGAAGAATTTAAACGAAATGCATGATTAAATTGAGAGCTGGTGGAAAACATCGAGCCCGGCGCAATACTGACACTTCGTTCTAATGCAAAGTGATAGAGTTTATTGGCATCAAATGTTGACTCAAACTCTAACCAGAGAAAATACCCTCCTGATGGAATATTCACTTTTACATCTTCAGGTAAATGCGTTTGTATCGCCTGTAACATCCGATAACGCCTTTGTTCTAACAATAATCTTAATCGGCGAAGATGCGTATCATAACCACCTTGTGATAAATAATCGGCAATGGCTTGCTGTGTTGGCATACTGGCAGAAACTGTACTCATCATTTGCAACTGCTGTATTTTTGTTGCATGTTTTCCTGCTGCGACCCAACCCACTCGAAATCCTGGTGCAAGGCATTTAGAAAAAGAAGCGCAATGTAAAACGCTATTTGTTTTATCAAAACCTTTTACTGGCATCGGTGCTTTCTGGCTGTTATAGAGTTCGCCATAGACATCGTCTTCAATTAGTGTTATCTGTTTCTTCGCTAATATATCCACCAGCCTTATCTTATTCTCATCAGGCATTGTTCCACCTAATGGGTTTTGGCAATGGCTCATCAACCAACAGGCTTTAATATCATATTGCTCTACCACTTTTTCGAGTTCATCTAAACAAATTCCGGTTATAGGATCGGTTCTAATGGCAATCGCTTTTAATCGCAAACGTTCAATGGCTTGTAATGCACCATAAAATGCAGGTGACTCAATCACCACCCAATCACCCGGTTCGGTAACTGCTTGCAAACTAAAACTTAATGATTCCATTGCACCAGCAGTAATCACAATTTCATCTGGAGAAACATGAATTCCTTGTAATGCATAGCGTTGTGCAATGTTACGGCGTAACTTTTCATTTCCCGGAGGTAAATTGATCACCGAACTTTGGGGTGCTAGATGTCTTGCAGCAGAAGCCAATGCACTACTTAATTTAGGTTGGATAAATAAACTGGGATCGGGAAAAGCGGAACCAAAAGGAATAATTTCAGGATCTTTACACGCTTGAAGGACATTGAAAATAGAGGTGCTTATTTCAACATTTTCACTCATGTGTAGCCCTTTGCTAGCTGTCACTTGACCAAAACGAGTATTACGATGTGCAACGTAATAACCGGATTGTGGTCGAGCAGATATCCATCCTTGGCTTTCTAATAACTGATACGATTGTAAAACAGTCATTAAACTTAAACCTGATTGTTTCACCGTATCCCGCAATGAAGGTAAACGGTCGCCAGATTGCCAGATATTATCTTCAATTTGTTGGCGTATTTGCGCTGCAAGCTGTTCATATCGAGTCATATAAAACTGTTCACCTCAAAACTGTTATAGTCATTTTTAAACTTATTGTCACTATTATAGCTTACTGTCATATGGTCTACTAATCCACACGATTTACCTGCAATTTACATTTTTATATCAATATAACGAGGTTTTTTATGCTTGGGTTAAGTGCCTTTGATTTGGCGCGTATCCAGTTTGCGTTCACAGTTTCTTTTCATATTATCTTCCCTGCAATTACTATTGGACTGGCTAGCTTTTTAGCCGTATTGGAAGGTTTATGGTTAAAAACTCGCAATAAGGATTATTTAGCGCTATTCCATTTTTGGTCAAAAATATTCGCTGTTAACTTTGCTATGGGCGTTGTCTCTGGTTTGGTCATGGCCTATCAATTCGGAACCAACTGGAGCTTTTTCTCTGATTTTGCGGGCTCAATTACAGGTCCTCTACTCACTTATGAAGTTCTTACCGCTTTCTTCTTAGAAGCTGGTTTCTTAGGTGTGATGCTATTTGGCTGGAATAAAGTAGGCGAAAAACTTCACTTTTTCGCAACCTGTATGGTGGCATTAGGTACATTAATGTCTACGTTTTGGATCTTGGCTTCAAATAGCTGGATGCAAACACCACAAGGGTTTGAAATTATAAATAACCAAGTTGTTCCCGTAGATTGGCTCGCGGTTATTTTCAACCCATCATTCCCTTATCGCCTCGCTCATATGGGTGTTGCAGCTTTCCTTGCTTCAGCCTTCTTTATTGCTGCATCTGCCTCATGGCATCTACTCAAAGGCCATAAAACATCCGCTATGAAAAAGATGCTTTCAATGTCGTTGTGGATGATTTTAATTTTAGCACCAATTCAAGCACTCATTGGTGATGTCCATGGTTTAAATACCTTAAAACATCAACCCGCTAAAATTGCCGCGATTGAAGGTCACTGGGAAAATGAACCGGGAGAAGCAACGCCGTTAATTCTCTTTGGTATGCCAGATATGGATGCTGAAGAAACAAAATATAAGATAGAAATTCCTTATCTTGGCAGCATGATCTTAACCCACAGCTTAGAAAAACAAGTCCCTGCATTAAAAGAGTTTCCTAAGGAAGACCGACCTAATTCACTTATTGTTTTCTGGTCTTTCCGCATCATGGTTGGCCTTGGCATGTTAATGATTTTAGTCGGTGTTTGGGGAACGTGGCTACGATATAAAAAGAAACTTTATGAATCTAAAGCTTTCTTACGCTTAACTTTCTTAATGGCACCTTCAGGACTTATCGCTATTCTCGCTGGTTGGTTTACAACCGAAGTAGGACGTCAACCTTGGGTTGTTTATGGCATACAGCGAACAAGAGATGCCGTATCTGCACACGGCGAAATGCATATGAGTATAAGCTTGCTGATCTTCTTAGTTGTTTATAGCTCTGTATTCGGTGTTGGATATGCCTATATGTTAAAACTGATCCGCAAAGGTACACCGGAGGTTCATCATGGGAATTGATTTACCAGTAATTTGGTTCATCATCATCGTATTTAGTACTTTAATGTATATCGTGATGGATGGTTTCGATCTTGGTATCGGTATGCTCTATCCATTTATTAAAAGTGACCAGGATCGTGACTTAATGATGAATACCGTTGCTCCGGTGTGGGACGGCAACGAAACATGGTTAGTTTTAGGCGGGGCCGCATTATTTGGTGCATTCCCATTGGCTTACGCGGTTATTCTTGATGCTTTAGCAATGCCTCTAACATTAATGCTTGTCGCTTTAATTTTTCGTGGTGTCGCGTTTGAATTTCGTTTTAAAGCCGATGACAATCACAAAGGTTTTTGGGATAAATCATTTATCTTTGGATCTATCTTAGCCACTTTTATGCAAGGCGTTGTCGTTGGTAGCGTAGTTCAAGGTTTACCGGTTGTTAATCGTGCTTTTGCTGGTAGCTATTTTGACTGGTTATCCCCTTTTGCACTCTTTTGTGGACTTGGATTAGTTATCGCCTATTCATTATTAGGATGTGGCTGGCTAATTATGAAAACCGACGGTCATTTGCAACAGAGTCTATATAAAGTTGCTAAACCACTAACACTCGTTATGCTTGCGGTTATTGCTGTCATCAGTGTATGGACACCATTAGCACAACCTGCGATTGCTGAACGTTGGTTTACATTACCTAATCTGTTCTTCTTTTTACCTGTTCCCCTTTTAGTGTTGTACAGTGCTTGGTTAATTTTACGTTCAGTGAAAAAACAAGGACATTACCTTCCTTTCTTTGGTGCACTAGCTTTAATTTTCTTAGGTTTTGCAGGATTGGGGATAAGTATTTGGCCTAACATTATTCCACCTGCAATTAGTTTTGTAGAAGCTTCTGCACCACCAGAAAGCCAAGGTTTCATGCTCGTTGGTGCGCTGTTTATTATTCCAATTATTCTCGTTTACACATTCTGGAGTTATTACGTTTTCAGAGGAAAAACAAATTATGAAGAAGGTTATCACTGATCCACAAATACAAAGCAAACCCTCATTATTAAAAAAATGGGGATGGTTGATTACTATTTGGTTTTGTAGCGTTTTAGCCTTATTCGCTGTTTCTTCCCTCTTTCGTTTTTTAATGACGTTAGCTGGAATGAAAGTCAAGTAAAGGCAAAGTACATACAGCAATATAATTAACTAGCGCCAAATACGGCAAGCTATAGAATAAAAGTAAAGAAAGGGCTGAAGTTATCTTCAGCCCTTTTGTTTAAAATAGTAGGTTACTGTTTAATGTTATTAAAGTTTATCTATTTTTATTAGATGCTCTTTTAACAGCTAATTTTATATAAATTACTTTTTTTATAAAAAAATGGAAAAATAAATATTCTTATTCTTCTATGATTAACTAAATTTAAATCAAACTCTTTGATAATATAACTTCAAATACATCATTTTTGATTAATGGTAAGAGATAAAATCTTTTTTATGCATTTATTACGATAAAAAAAGATATAAACAATCCTATAAAAAACCATCTTCTCTAGAAATAAGATAGAATGAATGTTGAATTAAGCTTCCAAAGTAATTATGATATCGCCGCCTAGAGGGTTTATATCTGTATTATTCTATTAAAGACACGTCAAATGAGTCATTTAGATATGCCCAGATGATTAATTCAAGAATTGAATCCCACCCTATTAAAAGTATGGGTAATGGATAATCTGTGTTCAAAATACATATTTCGATAATTTAGAATTATCTTAATTGCTAAGAAAGATCACTTACACTAGGCTTACTTATCGTTGCTACTAAATTAAGGATGAAGTCATGAATTGGTATTTGGAAGTCATTAAAAATAATTACGCTAACTTTTCAGGCCGTGCTCGTAGAAAAGAATATTGGATGTTTACTCTGGTAAATACCATTATTATTACTGTGTTATACGCTATTTTAATGTCATCAATAGATATGTATACAGGTGAAATGAGTTCACTAGGTTCAATTGCAGGTATTATTATTGGTATTTATTCTTTAGCAATTATCGTACCTAGCCTTGCAGTCACTATTCGTCGTTTTCACGATCAAGATAAATCAGGTTGGATGTTCTTACTTGCATTTATTCCTGCTGTTGGTGGATTAATTGTTTTTGTCTTTATGTGCCTTGAAGGTACTAAAGGTGACAACAGATTCGGCCCAGATCCTAAAGCTTAATCTATTGCTGAATTAATATGACAATACAGTGAGTGTATAACTATTTAGTTTACTCACTGTATTAATTGATTTTCCTACCTTTGCTATAACCATCTAAAATCGTTTCTTTCTTTAAAGAGAATAACATCAATACATCCCGCTCCCTCATTACACTTTAATCTTTTTTTTATCTCTAACTTTTCTAGTTAATACCATCAAATTATTACGCCATGCTTATTGCATTGATCTTTAAGTTTTTTTCATTGTTAGTTTGAACCTAATCACACTCTATAAGTAAAAAATACGCATTCCTTTACTAAATCAATGTTAATGTTGATAATGACTATCATTATTAATTGAAAATGATAATATCTACGTCGATAAAATAATTAAATGAGTCAGGTAAAAAAACGTGAGTAACCAAAAAACACCTCAAGAAAAAAATATTTATAAACCAGCGCCTCCTCGCCTAGTTCAAGTAAAACGTATTACTGATGTTACACCAGGAATGCGCTGTATCACCTTTACGAGTGATGATTTAGATACTTACCCAGCAGGTACTGCCGGAGCACATTTAAAGATATTCTTACCTTTAGAAGGCCAAGTTAAACCTACCGTACCGGGTTTTTCTGAAAAAGGCCCGAAATGGCCCGAAGGCGAACCAAGATCGATCGTACGTACTTATAGTGTTCGTGCTATTCGTCCTGAGCAAAAAGAATTAGATATTGAATTTGCCGTACATGACGATGCAGGCCCAGCTATTCATTTCGCGCTAAATGCTAAGCAAGGCGACTATATTGGGATCACTAATCCGGGTGGCCCAGATCCTTTATTAGCACCTGCATCACATTACTATATGGCAGCTGACCCAAGTTCATTACCTGCTTTAATGGCTTTAATTGAAAGCATGCAGCCTAATGTCCAAGGAAAAGTTGTTATACGAGTAGAAGACGAAACACATCGCCAAGAAATTAAACATCCTAGCGGCTTAGAGATAATCTGGTTGATTGGCTCAGTTGAAGAACAAACCCAAAACTTAATTAATAAATTTATGTCATGGGAATTACCTGCTGAAGATGTGGCATTTTGGATTGCAGGTGAAGACAAAATTATTCGTGCATTAAGACGCCATATTCGCCGTGATAACGGTTACGATCGTAGTTTGATTTATGCCATTCCTTATTGGCGTTTTGGTTATGACGAAGAAGGCTATCACGCTGAACGTCACCATGTTATGGATAACGAAGACGTAAGCTGAGTGATAAATTAAAGATCAGGCGTTGGCTGTACAGGCTGCATATTAACTTCCTCAATAATATGCAGCCTTTTTTATTTTATACAAAAATTCCTACTCTCTATTTAATCATTATAAGCAGCTAATACATGCTGACATAATGCAGAGCGCACACAATCTTCCTGCATAAATTTAATCACGCCCACTCGATTATTAGCTTCAAATCGAATTAGTGCATCCGCTAATCCAGACGGTACATTAGCGGATAAATCACACTGGGTAATATCACCATTAACCACAACGGTGACATTTTCGCCCATTCTGGTTAGAAATAATTTCATTTGATTTACCGTAACATTTTGCGCTTCATCTAAAATAACAAATGCATTCTCAAAAGTACGCCCTCGCATATAAGCGAAAGGTGCAATTTCAACTTTGCCGATTTCAGGTCGTAAACAATATTGTAAAAATGAAGCACCTAAGCGTTTCACTAATACGTCATAGACAGGACGAAAATACGGTGCGAATTTTTCAGCAATATCACCAGGTAAGAAACCGAGATCTTCATCTGCCTGCAATACAGGCCGAGTAACAATAATACGTTCTATTTCTTTATTAATTAAAGCATCGGCAGCCATTGCAGCACTAAGAAAGGTTTTGCCACAGCCAGCTTCTCCTGTGGCAAAAATAAGATTTTGATGTTTAATTGCATTCATATATTGGCGCTGTGCTTCGTTGCGAGGAGATAACACACGTTCATCGCGTTTTTCTCTCGCCATGCCAATGGTATCAATATCCCCAAATCCTGGTAAAACCATAACATTATCTCGATGTGCCCCATTACGTTGTTCTTTACGTGAGGTGCGTTTATTTTCTCGGCGTAAACGTGTTGCTGCTTTTTGTCTACTCATAGTGGTATTTACCCTTGTTAGTCTTCAAAAAGTCATCGACATCTCTGGTTGTATTCCATTCACTTACCGATGAGTCCCCTTTAGACTCTATTTAGTCGCAGAAAACAAAAAAACCGGTCACAAGCCTGAACATTAAACATCAATGAACGGTTGCTGCCGGTTTTCTGTGAGTAACGAGATATTTCCATTGCTTCTGTCATTCATATTCCCCATCATGGAGTTAGAGTGAAAATTAACGAAGCTTTATGACAGTATAATGACAAAAGAAAAATATTTTCAATACTGAGATAATTTATAACGAGATAGAGTTAACATAAAAATAACAATAAGTGTTATTTTAGGGGGAATAAATGAATTTCTTACGATTACCTTTTGTTTATTGGTTACTACTTAACCTAATTCCATTTATTAGTTTTGAACTCCACTCTGGCTCTCTTAAGATGGGTTTCTTTTTTTATCTCGGTTTACTCACCATTACAACTTCTGGGATCTGGCTTTTTTATTGCCTCTCCTTTTTTATTAAACAAAAAACATCTCCTAATCCTAATCACACACCTAGACAATTAGTAACAAGTGGTCCTTATAAGATAAGTCGTAATCCTATGTATCTCGGTTTTTTAGATATTAGTATTGGGCTATTTTTTATTTTTGGTAATTGGGGATTTTTAGGTGCGGCAATTGCGTTTTATTTTATTACAGATCGCTATACGATAGTACGTGAAGAAAAAATCTTAAGTGAATTATTTCCGCAAGCGTGGCAACAATATTGTCGCCACGTTCGTCGTTGGATGTAATCCAAATAATTACGATTAAGGCTGTTTACAATTATTCGCTAAACGGTAACCTGCCTTAATAGCCTCACTTTCTGTTTTAAAGAAAACGGCATTTTTATCTGCCATGGTTTTATAACCAGAGCAATGTGCAAAATGGTAGATTTTACTATTAACATTACCTTTAATATCTTCAGATTGTGATGTATTTACTTGTTTAGGCGTTTCAGTTTTAGCTTTAGTAGCTGGCGCACTATTTATTGCAGATAATCCAGCACCACTATTTTTATGTCCTAATTGCCACTTCACTTCACCCGTTACAAACGGATTATGATATCCAACAATATGAGCAATACGGTTATCACGCTCTTTTTCCCATGCAGTTGGTGGATAAGCATTATCCCAAGCCATTAATAACTGTTGTTGTTGACGTGACATAGAGAGGTTATAGCGGTCATGTAAGTAGAAATAAACCCTTGCTACTTGTCCTTTAACTTCATTACGAGGCTCAAAAGTACGTGACGCGAAGTCAACACGGCTACGGCATTGACCATATTGATAAGGCGCTTGTGCAGGTAATTGCCCAAAACTAAAATTGCTACGATCCCCGTTAACTTCACCAATAGATGGCGCTAAATTGTGTAAATCAGCTTCAATTTTTCCAAATACAGGATCGTTTTTCACACAATTAGTTCTGCCTCCATTTTGCCAACATTGGCGTTGATGACCAAAGACCCATGCAGGAACAATATGCTCCCATTCAATACGTTCTGCTCTTGTTTGTTGGGTTCTCACTTTATAACCACAACTGGCTAAATTAACACGTCCACCAGATTTACCAACCCATTCCCAATCACAACCACAATAAATAGTACCTTGTGACTTTTGATTTTGATCATAATAAATACGTTCTTTTGCTATCTCTTTCGCTTTTGTAAAATTCTCAGGGACCTGTGCTTGAACATTTAGCGTAATAAAAAACAAACCCAACACAACCGCGGTATAGTGTAATATTTTTCTCAAAGTGGTATCTGCCTTACTCTTTATTTTATTAAACCCAATAAGAATTATCTTTAATAACCAACTGATAATCTTATTTTTATTTAGCCTAATCTTACCTTTTTTTTATTTATTTTGGGCAATCTTTCTTGGTATTTTTTGTATAAAAAATAAAACAATAAGCGTGAATGGTGATAGAAAAAGCCGTTATTCTCGACATTAACGCAAAAGGGATTTGCTATGGTTTAGTCCATCAATGATTTGGAGAAATTTAAAAATGAATGAGAATATGCTGAATTTGATGGATGAATTAGTCGAGATAACAAAAAAACATGCGAATAACGAAGATGTTAAAGCGCATGCTAGTTTAGAATCTGAGAATAAATTACGAATTCAAATTATTATTTCTGACAAAAATGAACTGGATATTACATTAAACTCATTACAACACGCGATGTGAGTCATTATACACTCGGACGCTTGCGATATAACCATAAGCCTGGCAAGGATAGCCCGATAGAGAGCGCACCGACAATAAATGAAGCTTTAAGGAAATTAGTAACTAAAGCTTCAAAAATTTCCGCGCTATAACCAATTTGCGTTAACTTTACCACTGAGATCATCGCTATATATGCATTTATTCCGGGGAACATCGGAATAACCGCAGCAACAGTAAAGACTTTAGGGTGTGCAAGCCACCAGCGTGACCATTGAATACCAATGCAACCCACTAAAATGGCAGCACAAAAACTTGCCCATTCTATGTTCATACCGCTCATCACTAAAACAGTACGAGAGCCGTGTCCTATTGCACCTAATAGCGCACAATATTTTAATGCTCTTGAAGGCACATTAAATACCATCGCAAAACCCACAGCAGGAATAGCCGCTAAGACCATATCTTCAATCAAGGTGAGAAGTATCATTATTATGCCCAATCTCTTAACCCCCATACTGCCATAGCTAAAATAACCCCTAAACAGGTGGCTAAAGTTAACATTGTTGCCATTGCCCAACGCGCTAAGCCTGTATTAACATGTCCTTTAAACATATCAGCAACAGCATTAATTAAAGGAAATCCGGGAACCAATAATAAGACGCTGGCAGCCATTGAAATAGTCGCCGTCGTTTGAAAATAAGAGAGCTTTAATAATAGACCTGAGACTGAAGTTGCCACAAACGCAGTAATACAGAAATTAATTAATGGGTTCATTTGGCGATGTGTTAATGCTTGGCGAACAAACATACCAAGACCACCACCAATGGCAGAAACTAAAAAGCCATCCCAATTACCACCATTTAATTTAGAGAAACAGCCACAAGATAAGGCAACCATAAAAATAATCGCCCAACGTGGATAACGTAACGGTTTTATATGCTCAAAACGTTTTCTTGCTTCATGAATATCTGCAAGGTGATGTTCAACCAAAATAACAATATGCTGAACTTCTGTCACAACATGCATATTAATACCGCGATCGACAATCTTACGTGTTGAAGTTTGGCAATGCCCATTAACAATGGTGGTTAATACCACTGCATTAGCAGAAATTGCACTCTCAACTTGATGTACACCTAAAGCTAAACCTAGACGGGTTGAAAGCTGTTCAACCAGCATACTTTCTGCGCCATGTTGCAATAGCAACAATGCAGTTTGAATACATAACTTGGTAATTTCACGCTGTTTATCTTGTGAAATGGCAGTGCAATCCGCCATTATCTCATTATCCATACTATGCCTTAGTTTTAATCAAAAACGAGCCACTGCTAATATAAAGTTTATCAGCATAGCTCGTTTCTCGCTCTATTATCTTTCAATACTATTATGAACAAATAAAATATTTAAGGCTGTAGGTAGATCAATGTTATAGATGGATGGTCATAAATATTGTTATAGAAAGTACAGTGCAAGAATTAAATATCCGATCCTTTTTTAACTCGCATCGTCAAATAGCAATCACTGTTTTAATAAAAAAGCACTCATACAAGTGCTTTATAAACTAATTTAATTAAGATAATTAATAAGGTTTAATTACTTCACTAATTCATTAGCTTGGATATACGAATCATCCAGAGTTTCTGCAACAAATACAGAAACACCATAAACCGCAGAAATAACAGAAGAGAGTTGTACCAGTTGCTCTTTATCATTTTTTTGTGGATCAGCAGTCATTATCATACCTGCACAATATTCACTAAGAAGCGCTTTTCCCTCTTTAAGCCAACGCCTAACCGCCTTCATTCCTTCCATATCTTCTTTTTTATGCTCTTTGTCCTTCTTATTGATGGAAGGGTAAACCAAGACAAATTTTCTTTTCTCGTTTAGCACAATATCCATTTCAGCAGTCCAATTATTGGCATCTTCCAGTGTTTCTGGAAATATTTTCATCGTAATAACAGGAAATTGCTCAATACCCATAACGGTAAAAGTTTTATTATTCAACATAATACTCATCTCTAATTAATAACAATCTCTCACTTTAGAATGACTATCATTCTCAATCAATAAAGATCCGAGTATTAAAAATAAAACCGCATTAATAAACAATCGCACTCATATATCAATTTAAAATGGCAATGCTTAAATTTAAAAATAAAAAACCCCTAAATCGAGATCTAGGGGTTGCATACTATTTACTAACTTTTATAAAAATTTTAGCGAACAACTAGAACAGATTGCTTAGCATAAGCAACAATACCTGATGCATTTGAACCCAATAGGTGTGTTGAAATACTTGGGCGGCGAGAACCGATTACAATCAAATCAGCATGAATTTTTTCAGCGAGCTCTAAAACTTTATCTCTTGCAGAACCAAATACGGCTGAAAATTCAACTTGTTCATTTGGCAAATCAATACCATCAGCTAATTCTTGCAGTTGTTCTTGTACACGCTCAAGTGCTTTGTTTGCAAAAGAACTGAGCATGTCATAATGGTAGCTATAACTAATAGAGAAACGTGAAATATCAGGAATGGCATGGAAAAGATGCAGTTTTGCGCCTTCTAATTTGGCAATATAAACAGCGTGTTGTAAGGCTTTCGTCGTTAACTCATCTTCTGAAATATCAACAGGTACTAGAATTGTCTTGTACATAGCAACTCCTCATTATCAGATTATTGTCTGTTTATTATTGTAGCGTTAAACCCACAGCTTGCTTATTTAATCTTCCTCAAGATGCCATTTATGCAATTGTCGATGAATAAAAGGTGTCACTACAAGCCCAATTGATAAAATAAAAACACACTGAAGAAATAAACCATAAATTGCAATAAAAAAGCGCCCTGTTGGGGTTGCAGGTGCTGGCTCTACCGGTTGACCACTTAACATAGAGATTGCATTTAATGAAGACTCCATAAAGCTATGTCCTTCAATTAAATAAAACCCTAATACGCCGGGTAATAATCCTAAGAAAAAGAAAATAGAGCCTATTACATAATAGCGTAAGATGCGTAGAATAAAATGATCGAGCCTTAAAAGTTCTTCGGTAAATTTTTCCATTCTTATCCACTTTCTAGACTGTTTATTCGATAAACGGCTTATTGAATAAAGAAGATAAACTACGCAAAAAAACTAAAAAATATGCTATGAGGGATGCTCATAGCATATTAGTAATATATTAACGAACAACTAACACTGAAATTTCAGCATAACGAACAACACCCGCAGCCGTTGAGCCTAATAAATGAGTGCTGATATTAGGTCTACGAGAACCAATCACAATTAAGTCTGCATGAATATCTTTTGCTGTGACTAAAATTTCATCACGAGGTGAGCCAAAAGTAACCGTATAAGCGACCTTTTCAGCAGGCAAATCCACCGAATCTACCAACATTTGCATATCATTCTCTGCTTTCACTGTCGCTTTATCTTTAATTTCTGGATAACCCAATGAATATGCATTAATGATTGCTGAAGAGATAGGAAGAACATGAATTAAATGTAAATTAGCTCCCGTTTCTTTTGCTAAATACACAGCATGTCGTACCGCTTTACTGGTTAACTCTTCTTCTACAATATCAATAGGCACTAAAATCGTTTTATACATAATAACTCCTCTCAACTCTCCATTTGCCTTAATCCTATCGCAATAACCCAAAGATTACTGTGAGTGAATTAACTAAAAACAATCTAATCTTAATATAAACCTACTTTAATTATTAATACGTTAAGCTAAAAAATAAAAGTGATCATTCAAAATAGTTTGCATTATGCTGCTGTGTTAACGTCCATATTTGATTGCGAATATTTCGGATAGTATCAATCAATTCTGATGCCGTTAATCCTATTGGCCCAATACCTTTTTCGACTAAGATATCCGCTGCCATTCCATGTATCCAAACTGCACTTTTCACCGCATCAGACATTGTCATTCCTTGCGCTAAAAAACTACCCATAACACCTGTTAGCACATCACCACTCCCTGCGGTTGATAATCCACTATTACCGGTTGTATTAATCGTTAATTCCCCTTTCGGAGATGTCACTACAGTATTTTGACCTTTGATTATTGCCCAACAATGATAAAGCTTCGCAATTTCTTTAGCAGCTTCTTCTCTATTATTTTGAATATCATTTAGTGTGCAATTAAGCAAAATAGAAGCTTCTTTAGGGTGTGGTGTTAATACACAATGCTGATTTAGTGATAGTTCTGATTTTAATTTAGCCATTAACACTAATGCATCTGCATCAAAAACATAGGGTATATTTTCATTACGTTGCGCCAAAGCTATTGATAAGATCTCTTCAGAATTTGCAGATAATCCTAATCCACATCCAATAGCCCAAGCAGAAATATCTTGTTGATTCATCAATGTCAGTGCTGTTTTGAGCATAAGCTCTGGCGCACTATCAATAAAAGGAACAGGAAGTTGTGACTGAGCAAAACCAAGAAATACCTTTCCGCACCCTGCTTTCAATGCACTTTTACCGGCTAATACTATCGCGCCGCTCATTCCTTCAGCGCTACCTACAATGCCTAATGTGCCAAATGTTCCTTTATGTGTATTCCCTGACTTGCGTTGATAAAGTGCGGGATAATGAGTGATCGCGTGTAATAGTTGTTCTTCATTCATATTATTTTCCTTCCCTCCTTTTTCTGCATTTTTTCTTATTGCTGGCAATGGTTGCTGTACCACATCTGTTTGTATTAACGTTCAAAACATAACGTTCAAAGTATAGCGTGGTTTTAACAAATAAATGGGATCACTAACTATTTTGTCTCTTTATCATGCTAACAATTTCAATATGACAAAATGCTTTCATTATCACTATTCATACCTTGCTGAGACTTTGCTATTCTAATGACCTATCCTGATATGATTTATAAATTAAAGACAAAGGAACGTAGATAATGAACGAGAAGTTTAAAACACAAGCAGATGTGGAAACATTAGCAGAAGAAGTGGCTTGTTTAAAAACACTAGTCACCTATATGTTAAAAGCATTAGGTCAAGCAGATGCTGGGCGTATTATTTTAAATATTGAACGTGCTATTGCTGAAGTTGAGGACGAAAAACAAGCAGAAACATTCCGTAATACAATTAGCCAAATTAAGACAGCTTATCGTCAATAATATGTTTATTTTCGAATTGAGTACTCGCACATATTTTTATTCTATTTTCTAAACTTTTTGTGCTGCACAAATAAACAAAATTTAGTTTCAAACTTCCTATATACTCAATCTCGAAATAAACCATTCTTTATTCATTTAGCTACCCCTCTATCCTTGTAGAGGGGATTTTTTTCTCTTTTACCCTCTGAGTTTTTCTATTCAAATTATTTTCATATTATCCAATATGATAAAGCGTTTGTTTTATTTTCAGTGCTTTTATCTAATCGTCATTATCAAAAATTATTTTTGTTTAATATTTTTTATGTTATTTAGATTAAAGAATAAATTTAGAAGCGTTGCTATCATTAGTAATGCGAAAAAAAATTAACCTATTGAATACAATGCATTAAAGTTATCTTAATGTTAACTGATGATCACTTAATTCCTTTTTATTCTGATTTTTATATTTAAAACACAGATTTTGATATTTTTAACACAAATAAAAATCAACAATATAAAATGTAAATAAAGATAAATCCTAATATTATTATATTTTGAGTTGTTTTATTTATTCTGAATTGTGAAATTTTATTATGTGAAAAATGGCTAGCTTGTTGTCCCTAAACAAAATTATAACGAAGATATCTAAAAACAATAGGATTAAAAATATTTACTATTTATATTTTTACACTTATTCTGATTTATCGTCACTCCTGTTTATATGTTACACTCAATAAGTACGTACTAAAAAATAAACATGAGGCTAAAATGAAACCACTTCTCTTATCTCTGCTATTATTACCTGCTGTTGCTTTTGCTAACCCAACAAAAATGGCAGATGATTACTGCGATACCTTTAAAGATATCTCAATTAAAGCTTATGATACAAAAGATCCAGCAGAGAAAATTGCTAAAGATGCAGTAGCCTCTTTAAATGCAAAGAAATTTGATTTTGCGAAATTAGAAGCGACTGAAGCACAATTTACTGAAGGCACTATCGAAGTTGTTAATTCTTTACGTGACGCAAAAGCTGAAATTGGCTCTCGTGCAGAATTCCAAGAAGGCTTAACTCAAATTGTTGCCGCTTGTAAAATTCAAATGATTGCTGCATTAGAAGAGCAAAAGAAATAATCTTCTCATTAAAAAGTGAGTTGAAATCCATTTAAAGAGTAGAAATTATCCTGCTCTTTTTTATTTCCCCCCTCTCCATCACTTATTCTTTTTCCCTTTTTCTTTTTCTTTTGCTTTTGCTTTTGCTTTTTCTCTATACTCTAAATAATTCGAGGTGTAGCTAGGCGACAAGTGAATGAGTCGCTAGGAGCATACAATAGTATGTGACTAGTGCGAATGAATGAAGTCAACAACGCTACAACTTGAAGTATGACGAGTATCAATTATAGAGTATCTATCTATTGAAATTAAGGTTTATAATACCTCGGTAAATACTTGTTAGTACTGGCCATAAAAAGGAGATATTGTGAGCAACGAACAATCCATCCAGCGTTTAAGAAGACTACGCCAGTCCGAAAACCTGCGCGCGCTCTTTCAAGAAACAACATTAACTAAAAATGATCTCGCTCTACCTATATTCGTAGAAGAAGGGCTTGATGATTACCAACCTATTAAAAGTATGCCGGGTGTCGTTCGTATTCCTGAAAAGCGTCTTGCTTATGAAATTGAACGTATTGCAAAAGCAGGCATTAAAACTGTCATGACTTTTGGGGTATCGCATCACCTTGATGAAACAGGGAGTGATGCTTGGAAAAGTGATGGCTTAGTTTCTCGCATGTCTCGTATTTGTAAAGATGCAGTACCAGAAATGATTGTCATGTCTGATACCTGTTTTTGTGAATACACATCACATGGTCACTGTGGTGTTTTACATGGCGAACATGTTGATAATGATGAAACTATCTATAATTTAGGTCTTCAAGCTGTTGCTGCGGCACAAGCTGGCGCAGATTTTATCGCACCATCTGCTGCAATGGACGGCCAAGTCGCCGCTATTCGTGCAGCACTTGATAAAGCAGGATTTAGCGATACTGGTATTGTTTCTTATTCGACTAAATTTGCTTCAGCCTTATATGGTCCTTTCCGTGATGCAGCAGGCTCTCGCTTAATTGGTGATCGTAAGACGTATCAAATGAATCCAATGAACCGCCGTGAAGCGATCCGCGAATCATTAATTGATGAGCAAGAAGGCGCTGATATGCTGATGGTTAAACCTGCTGGTGCTTATTTAGATATTATTCGCGATGTACGTGAACGTACTTTATTACCTTTAGCGGCTTATCAAATCAGCGGTGAATATGCTCAAATTAAATTTGCAGCATTAGCCGGTGCAATCGATGAAGATCGTGTAGTAATGGAGACTTTAGGTTCAATTAAACGCGCTGGTGCAGATTTAATTCTATCTTACTTCGCACTGGATTTAGCTGAAAGAAACCTACTTTAACCATCTTATACTCTGAATAATTCAAGATGCAGCTAAATGGCAATTGCAATAATGCTCAGCTAACAACGCTGCAACTTGAAGTATAATGAGTACTTAATTATGAGGTTATATGGATAACTGTATTTTCTGTCAAATCGTTGCTGGAAAAGCACCTTGCCATAAAATTTGGGAAGACGAACACCACCTTGCTTTTCTTTCTATATTTCCGAATACCAAAGGCTTTACGGTTGTTATTCCTAAAAAACACTATCCAAGTTATGCCTTTGATCTCAGTGATGAAGCCTTAGCGTTGTTAGTGATTGCGACGAAAAAAGTGGCAAAAATCTTAGATAAAACATTTCCTGATGTTTCACGTTCAGGAATGTTTTTTGAAGGATTTGGTGTTGATCACGTTCATAGTAAACTTAGCCCAATGCATGGCACTGGTGATATGACAAAATGGGCACCTATTGAAAATAAGCAGAAGATTTTCTTTGATAAATATCCGGGTTATCTTTCATCTCACGATTTTGAACGAGCAAGTGATGAAGAGCTTGCACAACTTGCGGCACTGATCAGAAAAAATAACCAATAGTAAAAGCCCAACCTACTCTTTTTATACCTGCATAAAAATTTTAGATATAAAAAACGCCCAGTCTTATTTTAAGCTGAGCGTTTTTTTATCAAGATTAAAAACATTATTTAGTTGAAAGCTTTGCTTCCATTGGTAAATAAGGCTGAACTTTCTGTTCAAGGAGTTCAATTAATGCCGGATCGTTAAAACGATAATTATCAGGTATTCCCAATACATGCGCTTTTTTATAGCGCATAGTTGCAGGAAAATGTGCAGATAATCGATTTAAATGTTTAGATTCCATGACAAGCACTAAATCAGCCCATTTAAGTAATTCGTTATCAACCACACATTGCGCATCTTTACGCGTACCCGCCGAAAGTGTATTAATGCCTTCTCTATCTGCAAACAACAGTTCTGCGGTTGGGCTTCGCCATTGATTTTTACTGCAAATAAATAAGATATTCATCATTACTCACTATCAGATAACGCATTTAATCGGCGCTGACTACGAGAAATTCTTGGGTATTCAATTCCTAGTTGTGCAGCTCTGGTCATTTTAAGTGATCGAGTATATAAATTAGACCATTTTTTTTCTGGTTTAAACATCACTCGTGAACAACCCATTTCTTGATGTTTATTTTTGCGGTTAACACATTGACGCCAACCACGATCTCTTTGTGTAGACATAAAAACCTCTCAGATTAAAGGGATAGCAGCCGCAGTAATACGGAGAGGGTCTAACCATATGTATAATACATGATAGAAATAAAATTCTAAACTTAATAATAAAAGATGTCCTTTGCCTCTATACGCAATTATCCTTAATAATTAAGTAAGCCATATTATTTAATATACAGAAAAATAAAGCATTATACTGAATATTTAATATAAAGAGAGAATAATAAACTCATCAACCATAGTATTAAATAACCAACTAGTTTAATCTGTTATAATTGAATAAATTTAACTCGAGAATAAAAAATGAAAAAAATAACATTCTTCTTTTTAAGCTTATTAATTTTAAGCACAACTGGATGTGTCACAGGTGCTGTTTGGTATAGTAATCCTGTCGTAGATTCGGAGTACAAAAAACAGGCCAGTGTAAATGATAATATAGTAGGTGCTTTTGAGTATAAAAATCTCAAAGTTAAATATAACCAAAATAATGAAAACCTAGCACCTATTCAATTGCCAGGATCTGGGTATGGGTTCTTAGGTGAAAATTATATTTATATATTAACTCAAGGTGCTGATGAGTTAATGCAATTAAATGAAATCATTAAAACCATCCCATTGAAAGCATTTGATAATTCTGAAGGTATCATTAGATTAAAACTTACCCAAAAGAATGATAATGTCATTGAATTTAAAGAAAATTACCATGTTTACATCAGTAAAAAATTCGCATTAACTGACAAACAAACAGAAGTATTAAAAAATTTAGGATTTAAAGAAACACGTAATTCTGATGAAAGTTCATGGGTAAAAACAATACCTATCAAAGGATATGTCTTTCAGAAAGATGTTATGGAAATACCTGCGACATTGAAAGATAAATTAAACGAAAATTATAAAGTCGAACTATATACTTATGAAAAGAGCGATTCATTTAAACCGGGTAATTTAGCTAATAATATTATCATTACCCCGCTCACGCTTGTAGCAGATGTGATCGCTACTCCTGTGATTATGTTTGCCTTTTCGGATTATATTTGGCGATAAAAATTTGCTGATAATGGATCAGTTATTATTTACTGATCCATTATTAAGATAAATTAAAAATTACTTGTAAGTAATCCGAGTTGGCTTATCTAACATAATTTCTGTTTTTGCTGGCTCTGTTTGTGCAATGACTTTACCTTGGCGAATAGAATAACGCACAGGTACTTGACGACGTAAAGCATCAAATCCATTATCTGCTGGCAGAATAATAAAGTTTGCGCTATTGCCTACCTCAACACCATAATCCGTTAAAGCGAGTGTTTTTGCGCTGTTGTAGCTAATTAACTGTAATCCGTTATCAATTTGACCATAGCCCATTAATTGGCAAACATGCAATCCCATATGTAAAACTTGGAGCATATTTGCTGTGCCTAATGGATACCAAGGATCAAAAACATCATCATGACCAAAACAGACATTAATATTACTTTCTAGCATCTCTTTTACGCGAGTAATACCACGACGTTTTGGATAGGTATCAAAACGACCTTGCAAGTGAATATTAACTAAAGGATTTGCCACAAAGTTAATTCCAGACATTCTTAATAGTCGGAATAAACGTGAAGTATAAGCGCCATTATAAGAATGCATTGCAGTTGTATGACTGGCTGTCACTCGTGAACCCATATTCTCTTTATGTGCTAAAGCGGCAACAGTTTCAACAAAGCGAGACTGTTCATCATCAATTTCATCACAATGAACATCAATTAAACGATCATATTTTTGTGCTAATGCAAAGGTTTTATGCAGTGATTCAACACCATATTCACGCGTAAATTCAAAGTGTGGAATAGCACCTACGACATCAGCACCTAATTTTAATGCTTCTTCTAATAATGCTTCCCCATTAGGGTAAGACAAAATACCTTCTTGTGGAAAAGCAACAATTTGCAAATCAACCCAAGGTTTAATTTCTTCTTTTACTTCTAACATTGCTTTTAATGCTGTTAGCGAAGCATCTGAAACATCCACATGGGTTCTAACATGCTGAATACCATTAGCAATTTGCCATTGCAGCGTTTGCCATGCACGTTGTTTAACGTCATCATGAGTTAACAGTGCTTTTCTTTCAGCCCAACGCTCAATACCCTCAAATAATGTTCCCGATTGATTCCAATTCGGTTGTCCTGCTGTTTGTGTTGTATCTAAATGAATATGAGGTTCAACAAAAGGAGCGTGAACTAAACCACCTTGCGCATCTAATGCTTCAGGATGAAAATTATTTTCAGGTTGTGGCTCTATCACTTCAATTTTGTTGTTTTTAAGCGTAATACGCCACAACCCCTCTTTTCCAACTAGACGAGCATGATTAATTTGTTCGATATTCTTACCCAGCATGACTTATCTCCGCTTGTCGAGCTGCACGACGATTTAATATTGGATTTAACACGGCGTAGCTAATTGCACCACCTAATACTGCGTTGACAGGCACGATACCTGGCAACCAGTGCCCTGCCATAATACCAATTGCAACTGCCAGTAACGCAACCCAGTTAACTGATTGCATTTTTTCAACATTGAAAGTGTTATAACGCGCTTTATTCATCAGATAATCTGCAATGATAACGCCACCAATAGGTGGAATTGCAGCAGATAAAAAGGTTAACCAACCTACAAAGTTATTATAGAGCCATAATGCACACAGTGTACCGACAATGCCATTTATCACTGAAAGCTTTTTACTCGATAAGCCCGTAATATTGGCAAAACCTAATCCAGAGGCATATAACGCATTATCATTAGTTGTCCAGATATTTAACCCCAGCACCACGATAGCAGGAAGTAATAATCCTTGCGCAATCATCACATCCGAAATATCTGCCATTCCCAGTGAAGCAGCACCCGCTGCACCAAAGACAAACATCAGTGTATTGCCTAAGAAGAAAGCGATAATTGCAACCACCACCGCTACTTTAGGGTTTCGTCCGAAACGTACGAAATCAGCAGTAAGTGTTCCCGCACTAATAAACGATCCGACAACCATCGCCAGCGCTAAATTAAAATCTAATGGTTGAGCAGGTTTAACGGCCATTAGCGTTGAAAGCCCGCCCATATCATGTATAGCAAGGTAAACAGAGTAACTTCCAAGGATTGCGATAGCAGGAACAGCAATGATAGAGAGAACAGTGAGAGCGGAAATACCGAAGAATACTGTAATGGTCATTAAAATGCCGGAAACGGCGATAAGGAGATTAATATCAATACCAGTAGCTTTTCCTACCGGGATGGCAAACATTGCCACACCCACACCAAACCAACCAACCTGAGTACCACCGAGTAAAAATGAGGGAAGCCAAGAACCTTTAATACCGAAAGAGTAACGCGCGAGGAGATGAGTAGTAAGACCTGTTTTTGAACCAATAAAACCAAGAAATGCGGTGTAGATACCAAGAAGAAGATTACCAATTAGAACTGCGAGGAAGAAATCATTAAAGGAAAGACCAGTACCAAGAGCGCCGCCAGTCCACATACTGGCTGAAAAAAACGTTAATCCCAACATCACAAAGGTTAACGCCAATCCACCCTTTCTTGCGGATATGGGCACTGGGCCCTGACTATAATTGTTGTCCTGAGACACTTTAACCCCCTATTAATTTCACCAGGCCAAAAAAATCTGACGAATTCTATCTGCATAAAAATATTATGCAAACGTTTTCGTTGTCTGTTTACGATAATTAATGGAATGCTTCAGTTATGGAGAGTTGACATTCATCACAAAAATGACAGTAAAACCGTTGTTTTACTTGAATTTATCTCGTTACGTTGAATTTCTTTTATAAAGTAATTTTATTTAGAAATATTTATGATAAAAATTAATCATATTTTTTTCTGAATATCTAGACTTTATATAAATTATTTTTATATAAATTCAATATCAACAAAGAGGAAATAATGATAAAAAGACAAAAAAGGAATTTATATTCCTCTTTTGCCTACCCTAATTTATAGGCTTAGATTTGTTTTTCTTACAGGTTGATCACCTGCAACATAATAGTCAGCTTGGCTTTTAGGTAAAGGGTTTATTCCTCTCACTTTATCTGCTAGCTTTTCTGCCATCATAATTGTCGTTGCATTCAAATTCCCAGTGATTATTAGTGGCATGATAGATGCATCAATAACTCTTAAGTTTTCTATGCCGTGTACTCGACCTTCTTCATCGACAACTGCCATTTCATCCATTCCCATTTTACACGTGCCACAAGGATGGAATGCTGTTTCAGCTCGTTCTCTAACAAAAGCATCAAGCTCTTCATCACTTTGAATATGTTTACCTGGACTAATTTCTTCACCACGATAAGCATCTAATGCCGGTTGTGCCATTATTTCTCGCGTAATACGGATAGCTGAACGAAACTCTTCCCAATCCTGTTCTGTGGACATGTAATTAAACAAGATACTAGGATGTTGATGAGGATCTGTAGATGTTAGCTTTACACGTCCTCGGCTCGGCGAGCGCATAGAGCCTACGTGTGCTTGAAAGCCATGAATTTCTACGGCATTGGTTCCGTTATAGTTAATAGCGACTGGCAAAAAGTGGAATTGAATGTTTGGCCACGCATATTTTTCGCTTGAACGAATAAATCCACCCGCTTCAAATTGATTACTTGCACCTATTCCTGTTCCTTGGAATAGCCATTGCGCACCAATCTTAGGTTGGTTATACCATTTTAAAGCAGGATAAAGTGAAACAGGTTTTTTACATTCATACTGTAAATACATTTCTAAATGATCTTGCAGATTTTCCCCAACACCAGGTAATACATGTATAGGGGAAATATTAAATTCGTTTAATACCTTTTCAGGACCAATACCAGAACGTTGCAAAATTTGAGGCGAAGCAATTGCACCGGCACAAAGCAATACTTCTCGACGGGCTTTTACATGATGAAGAGTGGTATTTTCCCCTAGAAGATAACGCACACCAATTGCTTTTTTTCCTTCAAACTCAATAATATCTGTTATAGCGTGAGTCTTGATCGTTAAGTTTTTTCGTGCTTTAGCTTGATCAAGATAACCTCTTGCGGTGCTTGCTCGCCGACCTTTCGGTGTGACGGTTCTATCCATTGGCCCAAAGCCCTCTTGCTGATAGCCATTAAGGTCAATCGTTCTTGGATATCCTGCTTGTACACCGGCTTCAATCATCGCTTGAAATAAAATATTATTACCTTTTTTCGGTGTTGTTACACTTACAGGCCCTTTATCACCATGATAATCATCAGCACCAATATCGCGCGTTTCAGCTTTACGAAAATAAGGCAAGCAACTTAAATAGTCCCACTCTTCAAGACCAGGTAATTTTGCCCACCCATCAAAATCCATTGCATTACCACGGATATAGCACATACCATTAATTAATGATGATCCACCTAGCCCTTTTCCACGACCACATTCCATGCGTCGGTTATTCATATAGGGTTCTGGCTCTGTTTCATAAGCCCAATTATATCGCCTACCTTGTAGCGGATAAGCTAATGCCGCTGGCATTTGTGTACGAAAATCGAACCTGTAGTCCGGACCTCCAGCTTCAAGGAGCAGCACAGTAACTTCAGGATCTTCTGTCAAGCGGGTAGCAAGAACGTTACCGGCTGAACCAGCACCGATAATAATGTAGTCATAGACCATTGTTATCTCCTCTGTTTCAGTCATTAAAAAAAGAATGGATTAAAAAACGGATGAAAACTCCCCAAGTTCAACTTGAATAGATTTTATTTGAGTATAATTCTGTAGTGTAACAAGCCCGTTTTCACGTCCCACCCCAGAATGTTTATAGCCACCAACTGGCATTTCTGCTGGAGACTCGCCCCATGTATTTATCCAACAAATCCCTGCTTCCACTTGGTGAATAACACGGTGAGCTGTTGTGAGATCTTTAGTGACAAGACCTGCGGCCAAACCATAAACGCTATTATTTGCGCGTAAAATCACTTCATCTTCAGTTTGATAACTAAGAATACTCATTACAGGGCCGAAGATTTCATCTTGCGTGATATTCATATCATCGGTGCAATCTGTGAAAACTGTCGGTGCAACATAAGCACCTTGAGCAAAATTGCCTTCTAATAAACGATGACCACCACAAAGTAATCTCGCCCCTTGGTTTTTTCCTAGCTCAATATAATTCAAGACTTTTTCTAGATGAGGAAAACTGACCAATGGACCAAAATTGGTGTCCATTTCAAGAGGAGAACCGATCCTAATACGTGATACGCGCTCTATAATTTTCGCTTCAAATGCAGGTTTTAATTTTTCAGGAACAAAAACACGAGTACCATTGGTACACACCTGCCCTGAACTATAAAAATTCGCCATCATCGCAATATCAGCGGCAGTATCTAAATCCGCATCATCAAAAATAATTAAAGGCGATTTTCCACCAAGCTCCATGGTTACTTCTTTTAAACTTGAAGCAGAAGCATTTGCCATCACCTTTTTACCCGTTTCAATTCCGCCAGTAAAAGAAACCTTCGCGATATCAGGATGCTGTGTTAACCATTGCCCCACATTAGCTTTCCCTGTAACAACGTTAAAAACACCTTTTGGCAATCCTGCCTCAGTGTATATTTCGGCAAGCTTTAATGCCGTTAATGAAGTCATCTCACTTGGTTTAAAGATCATGGCATTACCTGCGGCAAGTGCAGGTGCAGATTTCCATAACGCTATTTGGATAGGGTAGTTCCAAGCACCGATACCAGCAACAATCCCCAAAGGTTCACGGCGAGTATAAGCAAAAGCGGTTTCTCTAAGCGGTATTTGCTCACCTTCAAGTGCGGGAATAAGGCCTGCGTAATACTCTAAAACATCCGCTCCTGTTACAATATCAACATAACGTGTTTCAGATAAGGGTTTGCCTGTATCTAAAGTTTCTAAATGAGCCAATTCATCATTACGTTCACGTAAAATATCAACAGCGCGCCGCAAAATTCGAGATCGTTCCATTGCGGTCATTGCACGCCAAATTTTTTGCCCTTGCTTCGCACTCTCGACCGCCCAATTGATATCTTCTTCACTTGCAGATTGTAAATATGCGATCACTTCACCATTAGCTGGGTTAATCGCTTCAAATTGCTCACATTCCGGTTGTGCACAATCAACATATCCACCATGAATATAGAGTTTCTGTAACGGTGGGTTTGGCATAACTTCTCCTTTATTATTAGTTTTTTAAGTCTTTATTTGACTCCGATTTGTCAATTGCATATCGATATATTCATTAGTAATAGTTTTGGCTTCTTCAAGAGAAAATGGTGCATTACTTAATGCACTTCGTAGCCATAAACCATCTATTAGTGCGGCTAAACCTTTTGCAGCCAAACGAGCTTGATCTTTAGTAAGAACGCGCCCAAACTCGTAACTTAAATTGGAATAAAGCCTTCTATCATTGACCTTTTGTAGACGATTTAAATTAGGCTGATGCATACTACTCGCCCAAAATACTAGCCATGTCTTCATTGCGGCTTCACTGGTTTGAGTTGTATCAAAGTTACCCTCAACAATGGCTTGGATACGTAGCTTAGGTGTTGCATCACTTAACATTCTTAAACGTATCGCCACCGCAAAACCCAATTGATACTGGATATGGCGCATAGCAGCTTCCAACAATCCATTTTTATCACGAAAGTAGTGACTAATAATGCCGTTAGAAACACCAGCTTTTCGAGCTATCAATGCGATGCTCGCCTCTTGCATTCCAACCTCATTAATCACTGCTAACGTTGCTTGGATTAATTGCTGTTTACGTATCGACTGCATTCCTATCTTCGGCATGTTTTAAAGACCTAAAAAATACATTGAACGCTTTTATTAAACGTTTTTTTAATTGAACATTCAATCAATATTAACTATTGTTTATCACAATTAATTTACATTTCCATATGGGAGGACATTGTGAAAATTTGAATCTTTGCAACTAATTCAATTAGTTAACAAAGAATGCAACTTTTAACTTTTAGATAAATAAATTTTTGGAATTTCTGATGACAACTCTTAACAGCACAAAAAAACCACAGAAAGACAAGCTAAATTCTGTCGTTTTTTTCGCTTCAGCAACGCTGATTTTAGCGTTTTCTTTTTTCACTATTTTGATGACAGAAACAGCAAATACATGGATTGTGGCAACACTGGGATGGGTATCAAAAACCTTTGGTTGGTACTATCTATTGGCAGCAACGTTATACATTGTTTTTGTTATTTTTGTTGCCACATCTCGTTTTGGAAATATCAAATTAGGGCCTGAACAATCGAAACCTGAATTTAGTGTTTTAAGTTGGTCTGCGATGTTATTTGCAGCCGGTATTGGGATTGATTTGATGTTTTTCTCTGTAGCAGAGCCGATTACACAATATATGTTACCGCCAACCGGCGAAGGTGAAACAATAGAAGCAGCCCGTCAGTCGATGGTGTGGACTTTATTCCACTATGGCCTGACGGGCTGGTCTATGTATGCACTTATTGGTATCGCTTTGGGCTATTTTAGCTATCGCTACAATTTGCCATTAACCATACGCTCTGCACTTTATCCTATCTTTGGAAATCGTATTTATGGTCCAATTGGCCATACGGTTGATATTGCCGCGGTATTAGGCACCATTTTTGGTATTGCAACAACGTTAGGTATTGGCGTAGTACAACTTAATTATGGTCTAAAAGTTCTTTTTGATTTGCCCCAAGGATTGGGCGTTCAAGGCGGATTAATTCTATTATCTGTCATTATGGCCGTTATTTCGGCAACATCGGGCGTTAACAAAGGGATCAGGATTTTATCTGAACTGAATGTACTGCTCGCATTGGGGCTGATTTTATTTATCTTATTTGCGGGTGATACTGAGTTTTTATTAAATGCACTGGTATTAAATGTCGGTGACTACACTAATCGCTTTTTAGGTATGACATTAAATAGTTTTGCATTTGATAGGCCAACCGATTGGATGAATAGCTGGACACTGTTTTTCTGGGCTTGGTGGGTTGCATGGTCACCTTTTGTTGGACTCTTTTTAGCTCGTATCTCAAGAGGACGAACAATTCGACAATTCGTCATAGGCACCTTAATTATTCCCTTTGTTTTTACACTGTTATGGTTATCCATTTTTGGTAATAGCGCTTTATATGAAGTGATCCATGGCAATAAAGCACTCGCACAAACAGTATTAGAAGCCCCCGAAAAAGGATTTTATTCATTATTAGAACTCTATCCAGGTTTTGGTTTAACGGCTTCTGTTGCCACAATTACGGGATTATTATTTTATGTCACTTCTGCTGACTCTGGATCATTAGTATTAGGTAATTTCACCTCTCAATTAAGCCATGTTAATAACGATGCTCCAAATTGGCTTCGCATTTTCTGGTCTATTGCTATTGGTTTATTAACGTTAGGTATGTTAATGGCAGATGGTATTTCTGCCTTACAAAACACCACCATAATAATGGGATTACCCTTTAGTTTTGTTATTTTCTTTATTATGGCCGGACTTTATAAATCATTAAAAGTCGAAGATTTTAGGCGTGTTAGTTCGCTAAATACCAATGCGCCAGCACCACTTTATGGTAATACTACGATGAATTGGAAACAGCGTTTAGGGCGGGTTATGAATTTCCCAGGAACGACCTATACACAACGCATGTTAGATTTAACCTGTATGCCGGCAATGCAAGATGTGGCTAAAGAGCTTTTATTACGTGGAGCAAAAGTTGAATTCAATTATTATCCAATTGAAGATAATGAACGTTTACATCATTTAGAGCTTGTGGTCGATCTTGACCAAGAGCAAAATTTTATTTATCAAATTTGGCCACAAAAATATTCAGTGCCCGCATTTACCTATCGTGCTCGTCGAGGTAAATCAGATTATTACCGTTTAGAGACTTATTTATGGGAAGGTACTCAAGGAAATGACTTAATGGATTACACTAAAGAGCAGGTAATTACTGATATTTTAGACCAATATGAAAAACATCTAAATTTTATTCATCTTAGTCGTGAAGCACCAGGGGCAACATTAACGTTCCCTGAATCAAATTAAATCCTCACTTAAAATAAAAAAAGGAGATCGTTATTTGATCTCCTTTTTTATGCGATTAATTTTCTATTTTACTGAAATAAACAATAACCCTATACCTAAAAGAATTAATAACACACCAATAATTTTATCGGCCACTTGCTGGTGAGAAAGTATTTTGGCACGTAAAAGCGGTGTAGAGAAAAATAACGCAACACAACTAAACCAAACCCAATGAGCAACAGAGATAAACATTCCATAAGAAAGATTTATCCAAAGTGGGTTACTTAAGTTGGCAACTTGCGTATAAAGTGCAATAACAAACAACATCGTTTTAGGATTTAAAGCATTAGTAAAAAAGCCAACACGTAATGCTTGAAACATATTGGGTGCTGAATTGACCGCATTCTCAATGGTCAGTTTTGTTTTATTCGTTAACGATTTAACTCCAAGATAAATTAAATATCCAACACCTAATAATTTCATAATAAAAAAGAGCGTCGGTGACTCCATAATAATAAAAGAGATACCAAATACAGTGTAAAAAACATGTACTTGTACTCCAATTGAAATGCCTATTGCTGTCATTAACCCTACTTTTACACCGTAGGAGTAGCTATTTTTTGTCACCATAGCAAAATCCGGCCCAGGACTAATAACCGCCAATATTGTAATCATCGCCACAGCAATTAGTTCACTCATTGCTCTTCTCACTCTCACTTTTGAATCAATAATAAGTAATAAAAAGTGACATAAAATATGTTCTTCTTTTAATAAAAACCTATTTAACTCACCACCAACTACCCTATTTTGCTATCTTGACTAAAAATAAAAAGCAATTTATCTTGCAGTATATCTGTGACTTTTCATCGTCTATTTTCACAACTCAACTTTATCGCTTATCTTTATGAAAACACCTTCTTTAACATCATTGCGCTTTTTTAATAGTGCCGCTCAAACGGGCAGTTTTGTGAGTGCAGCAGAACAACTTCACGTCACCCACAGTGCAGTAAGTCGACAAATACGGTTATTAGAAGATGAATTAGGTATTCTTTTATTTGAACGACGTAATCGCGCGGTTTATTTAAATGAGGCGGGACGATATTTATATAAAACAACTTCTTCAATTTTTGAACAATTAGAAGAAACCGTCTCGCATCTGCGTTCTCCTTTAAATAATCCGGTGTTAGTGGTTTCCTGTGAGCCCACTATTGCCATGAAATGGCTTATTCCTCGTTTATCTCACTTTTATGCTTTATATCCCGAAATAACATTGCATTTAGTTGCCGCTGGTGGCGCTATTGATTTCAATAAAGAAGTTGTCGACTTAGCATTTCGACGAGATGATTTCTTATGGCATAAGAATATTTATGCAACAAAAATATGTGATGAGCGAATTGGTGCTGTCGTAAAGCCTAATAATATTCATCATTCAAATAAGCAATTAACAACGCTCTCTCGTCCTCAAGCTTGGCAAGATTGGTATCAATATTCAGGCGTACAATCTACTTATACTCACACCAGTCAGTATGAACATTTTTATCTTGCTATTCAGGCAACTCTTGCTGGATTAGGTACGACCATTGCCTCTTTTCTTATGGTACAAGATGAATTAAAAGATCAACAGCTTATCGCCACACATGGTTTTGTTAAAGATAACTCAAGCTACTACTTGCTCTCTCCAAGTGAAATCATGCCTGACTCAAAGCAGGATAAGTTTAAAAACTGGATCATTGCTGAAGCTGAAAAATGCGCAATAGAAACTGAAAAAATACGGGGATAATCCTATTTTTATCTCAAAAATACTCGACTATCTGTTTGCTCCCATAAAAACAAGATGAATAAATAATTATTTTTTTACCATATTTATTTACTTCTATCTTTTTTTTAGTAATCTATGAGAACTAATAAAACATAGAATAATTTACTTGGGAAACATAACATGAATCGTCGGTCATTTTTAACATCATCAAGCCTTGTTATTGGCGGATTATCATTAAGTTCTTTTGTAAGTTCTGCTTATGCCAATGAAGTACTAAAAAACAAATTGGTATTTAATGCAGAAAATCCGTTACTGCTTAATTTCAATGAAAACTCATTAGGCATGTCGCCTAACGCTAAAAAAGCGATTATCGATGCTTTACCCAATGCATTTAGATATCCAGATGATGCGCGTAGCGAATTAATTAGCGAATTAGGGAAAGAATTTAAACTTTCAGATAAACACATCACCTTGGGAAACGGCTCATCTGAAACAATTCAAGCAGCCGTGCAATTTGTGGCAAATAAAGCACAAAAAGAAAGTAAAGCAGTTCAACTTATTGTTCCTGATCCGACATTTAACTATGCCGAACTTTATGCAGAACCTTTAGGTGTAAAAATCGTTAAAGTGCCTGTTGATAATACTCTCGCTTTCGATTTAGCAACTATGCAGAAAAAAGTGCAAGAGTTTGATGGTATTAGTATGGTGTATTTGTGTAATCCGAATAATCCAACAGCAATGTTAACTCCTAGTGCAGATTTATCGAGTTGGGTAAAATCAGCAAAAGAGAATGTTTTTTTTATTATTGATGAGGCTTACGCTGAGTTTGTTTCAACACCTGAATTTATCAGTGCAATTACATTAGTGGAAGAAGGTTATAAAAACCTGATTGTTACTCGTACATTCTCTAAAATTTATGCTTTAGCGGGACTGCGTGTCGGTTATGGCGTTGCCGTACCCGAAGTGATTGCACAAATTGATGCTTTTGTTTCTATTGATAACACCAATACTGCTGGTGCTGTTGCCGCACTTGCTTCGCTAAAAGATGCGCCTTATGTGGAATATAGCCGTAAGTCGATCGATGTTTCACGCCAGATAGTGGTGGATGTATTAAAAGAGCTCAATATTGAATATGCACCATCTCATGCAAACTTTATTTTTCATAAAGTTAAAGGTGATGTAAAAACCTATCAAAATAGAATGAAAGAAGCGAATATTATGGTAGGCCGTGAATTTCCGCCTGCTTTTGGTTGGAGCCGTTTAACGTTAGGCACGCCAGAAGAGATGAGCTATTTCGTCATTACATTAAAAGCCTTTAGAACTAAAAGTTGGATTTAATCTGATTTAACGCTTATTTTATTGATTGATGAATAATGCCCTTGAAAATAATATCAAGGGCGTTTTTATTTACTGTTACTCATTACTGTTCTTGTAATTCTAACTCAGCAATAACAGGGAGATGATCACTTGCATCCGACCATTTAAATGTTGCTGAATCTTGTGGGATTGTCATATTTTTGATATCCCAAACTTGTCCTTTAAACGTAAAGATATGGTCAATATCGATGGCTGGATTAATTGCTGGCCATGTACGTTTATCACTATTTGGTTTTTCAACAGGGTTCCAAAAATAGTTAATCTCTTGGATTGGTTGTTCATTAGCTGTAGAGTTAAAATCACCTGCCAATATTTTTATTGATGTTGAAATATTATCAAAGCCTGTCTCTGTATCGCCAATTGCAGCATCTAAAATATGTCTTACTTGACCAATACGAATAGTGGGATCTTTTTGCCAATCAAGGTGTGTTCCCATAATAATAATCGGCGAATCAAACCCCGGTTTAGTAATTTGCGATAATAAAACAATACGTTGTTCTGCATTACCTGAAGGCAGATTAACGACCTGTGATTTATCAATTTTATATTTTGATAAAATACCAACACCATATTGCCCACCATCAAAATCGAGCGCTTTGCCAAAAGCAAACTGCATATTATTGGCTTTAGCTAATTCTTCCAGCTGGTTAATATTTTTACTACGTGCCGTTTTATTATCAACTTCAGTGACAACAATAACATCAGCATCGATATTTTTGATTGCTTGGTTAAGTTTTTCAAAATTGGTGACATCCGCTGAAACTTCATTTTTACCAATATTATAAGTAGCTACTTTCAGTGTCGGTTTATTATTTTGATACACTTTATTGGGTGTACCGCCTGACTGTACAGCAAGGATTTCCGAACCTGTAGTGCTTGCTACTGCCATTGATGACAGTAATACACCAGTGCTGACTAGGATAGATATTGCACTTTTTTTCATAATTTCCCCAAAAAATAAACAGAATGTTTATGGATGATCAACAATAAACTACCACACTGAAAATATGACGCAGTGATACAATCCACAAAGTTATTTCGAGATGCAAAAAATCAACTTAATATTGCGACATTAAAAGCCCTTAGAGCTAAGGGGTAGGTTTAGTCTGATAATAATATCACTATAAAATAGTATCGGTTTTATTTTTTAATTTTAAAATAACATTCCATTACGTTATAAATAATTAGTGCTATCTTTAACTTTTTATTTAAAATAAAAACACCCACTATTAATTACTGTTTTCATTATTTAAGTTAAATATACTAAAGACTAACAATATTAAATCATTTACGTATTAATACTAAAATAGAAATTTATTTTTTGTGAATTTCGCCTTAATAATAAAATCAGCACATTGATAATTAGCATCTTGCTTGCTATAACTAAAATTATCGGATAAAAATATAAATTTCAGTTTAAAGACAATAAATAAGCTTCATTACCTTTAAAAATTAATAAGTAAGATATTTTTTATCACCTTCTGAAATAGGGTTAAAACAGACAAGGACAGCAATATTATTAAATCGGCATCACGAAAAGGATAACCCATGTTATTACATCAACTGAAATTTCCCTTACTGTTTATTTTAAGTGCCTCGTTATTAACTGGCTGTCTATCCTTAAAAGAAAAGGCCGCGATTAAAGCGGAACAGGATAGCGCTGAGCAACAGCGTTTAATGGCCGAAGAAATTAAAAGTTATGGCCCTCCCACTGTGATTTACCGTATTGATGACCACCGCTTTTTTACCTTAGAGAAATATAATGAAAGGCGCAGTGGCTCGACTTATTACAACAATACTCAAAAAGGAATACATCAGGAAATTATTCGCTCTTCGGCTTGCCGTTATCAAGGTCGCCTAATCTGGGCGACCGAACGCGACGATGCTTTTGCTTTTCCGGGAGTATTAAGCCGTATGACCAGCCGCTGCGCAGGAACAAAAACAGGTTGCGTTAACGTTATTCTTGTCACTCTTGATGGTGGAAAGAACTTTAGACCCACAAATGGTGGATTTGGTGGCAATACTGATTATCCTGGATCTAGATCTGCTAAATTCGATATTATCGTAACTGATAAAAGCTTCTATTTAGGAGAATCTCCATTTTCTCGTTTAAAAAATGACGAACTTGATGATCCTTGGTGGCGAAAATTTTATTTTGATCCCACAGATTCTAATTATGTTCATAGTAGTGTCGGGGATAAAGAATCTCCCTCTTCAGCACTTAAAACGCCCTCAGGACAAACCCGCTTTGATTGCAGTGCCCCTTCTATTTACCCTATTTCACAGGCGGAAAAATGATGAGCAACAATAATCCAACTCGTTGGCTAAAACCTAAAGAGTGCCTTGATGGCAGTCAAGAATGGCGTTCTATCACTCATGCTACCAATATTGGTGGCGAAATCCATGTAAAACCTCATTTACCTGGGATTATTATTTTTGTTCATGGCGTTAATTCTGAAGGGGAATGGTATGAAGATGCAGAAATTCAACTTTGTGCAGGTCTTAATGAACGGTTAAATTTAACTAATACATCTTATAGATTAAAAGAAAATAAATATTACAAACCTAAATTTATCTTAGATGAAAAAAATTATGATAATAGTCATTATATTTATGAAGAGCCTATTCGAACATTAACTGAATTAGGTAATTCCCCCGTGATCCGTTTCTATTGGGGATATCGCGCAACCGATGATGATTTAGGGCAATACTGTATTCCACTAAAAAATAAAGAAGGAGAAAGCTATCACCGCTTAGTTAATGAAATACTTAATCCTGAATACAGTCATAAAGATGAAAAATATTGGACCCCCGAAGATATAAAAAAATACAATATTGTACAAGAATACCATTCTCTGCCTTATCGTAAAAAACGTCTCTTTATTAATGAAAAAATTAAACATAAAGGCCCTTTTTTCTGGGGTGGAGGACCATTTCAAAATGGATGTAATAATTTAGTCAGTTTATGGAGCGAACACGGTTTTAGTAATCTTGCCATGCTATGGACAGTGATCCCTACTCCTATCCCTTTTAATATACAAGCCTTTAACCCTGAAACAGATCGGCTATTAACAAAGTCTCCTCCTCGTCACTATTATGCTCATGCTGTAAAACGGTTAGCCAATTTAGTCAAGAAAATACGTGAAAACAACCCTTATGATACTGTTACTGTTATTTCACACAGCCAAGGCACGATGATAGCATTAGCCGCCGCAGCGATTGAAGCCCCTGATAGCCTCTTTGTTTTAAATTCTCCCTATGCTACCGAAGATAGCCTTTTATTAAATAGCTACTCTTATGTTTACAATGAAAACATTAATAATGCACATCGGGAAGCTACCCTAAAAGAAATTATTGATAAAATCGCAAAGAATAAAAATCGATTAAAGGGATCGCCTTGTGGATATTCAAGTCTAGTTGTTGGGGAAAGCGAAGATAAAAAAAGTTGGACTCCTGATGTAATAATATATAAAGGAAATAAGCTTGATATTAGAGATAACAAGAATAAAGAAAATAAAGAAAATATCGAAATAAATAAGGAGAAATTTACTAAAGGTGAGTTTATTAAAGAAAGAGATAATCACGGGCGGTTCTATATTTATTGTAATCCGCACGATCGTGTAATGGGTTCCTCACCATTAGAAAGTATTGGTTGGTGCCCACTTCCTAATACTAAAGAAAGAGGACAAATACAGCATCATCCATTATTTGCCCTTGAGCATCCACCCTATATCAGAATGTTAGCACGTAATACGCCTTGTGGTGGAAAACCTAATCCAAAAACTATATTTACTGATGCAAATAGACGATTCAGTGATGGTAATATTTTTTGGGACAGCAATACCAAAACATTAGAAGGCTTCGCATGGCCTGAGCCTTCAGCTAATATTTCACTAAATATTAATGCTCCAGAAGTACCTCACCCTATTACAGCAGCAGAATTGGCAACCTTTGATGAAGATTTTGCCGTAATAGAAAAAAAAGAGGAGAAATCAGCCTCTGAAATTAATATAGATGCTGATAAACAGAAAAAAGAGATACCTTTAGGTCAAGGTTATGGACAAATTCTTTATGATGATGAATTAGATATCTACACCCCAAAAGATGCCGAATATTACTTCTATAAAGATCTCTATTCTTATCAACATCGTATTTGGGTTGAACTCACCCCAGAAGAGAGAAAAGTACTCAAGAATAATCCACTATTAGATCCTCAAGATCAAAATGCAACCACAAAATATGAAACCGTAGAAGAGATGAGGAAACGTATTCGTGAATATAACCAACGCCCAACAGACCATGGTACATTACCAAGAAATTCACTATTTCTTCGTCGTGTAGTCACTTATGATTTACCTATTGGTTATTGTGAAATAGGCCGAAGCCCAGAAAAAATGGATAAGTTAAGAAAATATGCGGATTGGCTAAGTGGCTCAGATATCTATATGGAAAAAGGTGAATTAGATTTACCAGAAATGCCAGATATCATCAAAAACCCGTTAAAGAAAAAATAACAATAAATGCCCAATATTCTAAATCTTAAAAATAAGAAGCCCGCTTGAATTTATTTAAACGGGCTTCTTCTCTTATCAATACTATTTGATTACATTAAAGCGGATCCACTTTTAAGCAAGAGACTGCGTGGCGGAAGCTTCCTTCTAATAAAGGGCGTGTTTTTGCACATTCTTCATCAGCCATCGGACAACGTGTACGGAATATACAGCCTGATGGTGGATTAATCGGAGAAGGTAATTCCCCCTCTAATAAATCAATATGCTTGTTACGCTCTTTATCGGGATCAGGAATAGGCACTGCTGACATCAGCGCTTTGGTATAAGGGTGTAATGGATGATGATAAACTTCATCATAAGTTCCTAATTCCACCGCGTGTCCTAAATACATCACCAACACACGATCTGAAATATGTTTTACCACTGCCAGATCATGCGCAATAAAGATCAAAGATAATCCCATCTCTTTTTGAATATCTTTCAGCAAGTTCACCACTTGAGCCTGAATTGATACGTCTAATGCTGAAACAGGTTCATCACAAATCACTAATTTAGGCTCTAGAATTAACGCGCGAGCAATACCGATACGTTGGCATTGTCCACCTGAGAATTCGTGTGGGTAACGGTTGATTAAGTTTGGCAATAATCCGACTCGCATCATCATTGCTTTCACTTTTTCAACAACTTCAGCCTGTTTCATTTTAGGATGATAAGTTTTAAGCGGTTCGGCAATAATATCGCCAATCGTCATTCTTGGGTTTAAGGAAGCCAGTGGATCTTGGAATATCATCTGGATATCTTGGCGAATATCTCGCCATTGCTTATTCCCCATTCCCAGTAAATCATTACCTAACCATGAGACAGTTCCACCAGAGGCTTTGACTAATCCAATAATGGCTCGAGCAAATGTCGATTTACCACAACCAGATTCACCAACAACGCCGAGTGTTTCACCTTCATATAAACGCAGTGTGACACCATCAACGGCTTTGAGGCTTTTTTTAGGTTGCCAAAACCACTGTTTATTATCTTGAACATCGAAATAAACTTTTAAGTCATTCACTTCAAGAATAACTTTTCTATCTTGTAATGTGGCTTGAGTCATACCAATTCCTCCACTGCTTTAAAACAGGCACGTAATCGCCCTTGTGCAAATTGCTCTAATTGAGGTTCACTCGTTAAGCATTGCTCTGTTGCATACTGGCAACGAGGTTGGAATGGGCAGCCTTTTGGTAAACGCAATAAGTTAGGAGGATTACCGGGAATGGTAGCGAGTCGCTCATCTTCACCGTCTAAACGCGGAACCGCCTGTAATAAGCCGATAGAGTACGGATGTGAAGGTTGATAGAAGATATCACGCGCTTTACCGTACTCCATAGTACGCCCTGCATACATCACCAATACTTTATCGCAAATCCCTGCAACCACGCCCAAGTCATGGGTGATCATAATAATCGCGGTGTTTAAATCATTCTTAAGCTCATTGAGTAAGGTCATGATTTGTGCTTGAACCGTCACATCGAGTGCCGTTGTGGGTTCATCTGCAATTAAAAGTTTTGGCTTACAAAGTAATGCCATCGCGATCATGACACGTTGACGCATACCACCTGAAAACTCATGAGGATACATGCTCATACGTTTATGAGCTTCAGGCATTTTTACGGCATCTAACATACGCACAGATTCTGCATAAGCATCATTTTTACTCATGCCTTTATGTAGCATTAAGACTTCAATAAGCTGTGCACCGACTTTCATATAGGGATTTAATGAAGTCATTGGATCTTGGAATATCATGGATATTTCTTCAGCGCGCATTTTATTTAATTCGCTCTGACGAAGATTTAAGATCTCACGGCCATTAAAATTAGCACTACCCGCTGTGCGACCATTTTTCGCTAATAATCCCATCAATGCGAAAGCTGTTTGCGATTTACCTGAACCCGATTCACCGACGATCCCTAAGGTTTCACCTGCAGCTAATTCAAAATTGAGTTTATTAACGGCAGTAACATCTCCATCCGGTGTACCAAAAGTCACACAGAGATCTTTAACACTTAATAACGACTTACTTGTTGAATTTGTCATTTTGTTCTCCTTAACGATCTTTCGGGTCTAATGCGTCACGTAAGCCGTCACCGATAAAGTTAAAGCAAAACAGTGTGACAACTAAGAACGAAGCCGGGAAAAGTAACAGCCAAGGAGAAACTTCCATTGAGTTTGCACCATCACTTAATAGTGCGCCCCAACTACTTAGTGGCTCTTGTGTTCCTAAACCTAAGAAGCTTAAGAAGGATTCAAATAAAATCATACTAGGCACTAATAGAGAGGCATAAACCACCACCACACCTAATACGTTAGGTACAATATGCCTTAACACAATATTGCGTGATGACACACCACAGACTAATGCGGCTTCAATAAACTCTTTACGTTTTAGACTTAAGGTTTGTCCTCTTACAATACGTGCCATATCCAGCCAAGATACCATCCCAATCGCAACGAAAATCAGTAAGATATTTTGACCAAAAAATGTCACCAATAAGATAACAAAGAACATAAATGGGAATGAGTTTAAGATTTCCAGTAAACGCATCATCACGGAGTCAACGCGTCCACCAATATAACCTGCCATTGCGCCATACAGCGTACCCACAATAACAGCAACAAAGGCGGCGGCGATACCGACCATTAATGAAATACGCCCACCAATCGCAACACGGACTAATAAGTCACGCCCAGATGAGTCTGTACCAAAATAGTGAGAAGAGGCAAAATCAGGTGCCATTGACATCATTTCCCAATCAGTATCGTCGTAAACAAAGGGCGATAACATTGGGGCAAAAATAACAAATAATAAAATAAAGAAAAGTAATATAAGGCTCGTGATAGCCGCTTTATTGTGCATAAAACGACGACGAGCGTCTTGCCATAAACTACGACCTTCAATATCTAGCTGCTCCGAGAAATTCCCCAGAGCTTCGCTGTTTTCCTTCAGTGATAACATAACGCGCTCCAGTGTCTATTAATAACGAATTTTCGGATCAATAACGGCATATAAAATATCGACAATCGCATTAAAGAAAATCGTTAATGCACCTACGATAATGGTTAAGCTTAATACCAATGAGTAATCACGGTTTAAAGCACCATTAACGAATAATTGTCCAATACCCGGCAATCCAAAGATGGTTTCAATAACCATTGAGCCCGTAATAATACCGACGAATGCAGGCCCCATATAAGAGATAACAGGTAGCAACGCAGGTTTTAAAGCATGACGTAGTACAATTCTTTTCATCGGCAAGCCTTTCGCTTTTGCCGTTCTGATAAAGTTCGAATGTAACACTTCAATCATTGAACTACGGGTAATACGCGAGATACTGGCGATATAAGAAAGCGACAGTGCAATCATCGGTAGCAACATATATTGCACCGCACCGCCATTCCAGCCACCAGCCGGTAGCCACCTCAACGAAATAGCGAAAATAAGAACCAGTAGTGGTGCGACAACGAAACTCGGTATTACAACCCCCGTCATGGCAAAAGTCATGACGGTATAATCCCATTTGGTGTTTTGATTCAGTGCGGCTATCACGCCTGCCCCCACACCTAAAATGACAGCAAAAATAAATGCCGACAGCCCTAATTTAGCTGAAACAGGGAATGCTTTACCGACTAAGGTGTTTACACTGTAGTCTTTATATTTAAAAGAAGGCCCTAAATCCCCTTTCGACAATTGAATTAAATAATCGAAGTATTGTTTATAAATGGGATCGTTTAAGTGATATTTCGCTTCAATGTTTGCCATAACCTCCGGTGGAAGTTTCCTTTCCCCTGTAAAAGGGCTGCCGGGTGCTAAGCGCATCATAAAAAACGAAATCGTTATTAGAATAAATAGAGTCGGTATCGCTTCTAAAAAGCGACGAAAAATAAATTTGAGCATTGCCCGTTCCTATAACACAAACCTATTCAGGCGTGACGATAAAAAGACCTTGCCTTAAAAAAGACAAGGTCTCGCCCGATTACTTAGCAATAATGTACAAGTCTTTAGTATGTAAATTATCTAATGGATCTTTACCTGAATAACCACCCACATAAGGTTTAACTAAACGGGTGTTTACATAGTAGTAAAGTGGAACAATGGCCGAATCTTTATCTAATACGCCTTCCGCTTTTTGATAAATAGTGGCACGTTCGTCATCAGATTTCACACGTAAAGACTCTTTGATCAATGCGTCAAATTCTGTGTTTTTATAGTGAACGGTGTTGTTACTGCTGTAAGACAACATCATGTTCAAGAATGATGAAGGTTCGTTATAATCCGCACACCAGCCAGCACGTGCAACATCATAAGTTCCTTGGTGACGTGTATCTAAGAATGTCTTCCACTCTTGGTTCTCAAGAGACACTTCTGCACCTAAGTTTTTCTTCCAAATTGAAGAAGCGGCGATCGCGACTTTTTTATGTAAGTCAGATGTATTGTACAGAAGCTTAAATTTCAGTGGATTTGCTTTGTTATAGCCTGCTTCTTCTAATAATTGGCGTGCTTTTTCATTACGTTGTTCTTGAGTCCAAGTCGCAAACCACTCTGGTTTACTCTCTTTAATGCCGTCTGTGAATGGAGGGGTAAAGCCGTAAGCTGGAATATCACCTTGGTTTTTCACTTTATAAGTGATGATATCTCTATCCATTGAAAGCTTAAGTGCTTCACGAACACGCGGATCATTAAACGGCGCTTTCTCATTATTAATTTCATAATAATAAGTACATAAATATGGGCTTATACGCAATTCATCTGGGATCTCTTTTTTCAGCTTTTGGAAAAATTCGATCGGTAAATTGCTGTATGTCATGTCAATTTCACCCGCACGATAGCGGTTTACGTCAGTGACTTCTGATGAAATAGGTAAAAAAGTGACTTGGTCAATAACGGTACTTTTGTTATCCCAATAAGTTGGGCTACGCTCTAAAACAATACGTTCGTTGACTGTCCAGTCTTTTAAATCATAAGCACCATTGCCGACGAAGTTAGCAGGTTGCGTCCATTTTTCCCCAAATTTTTCAATGACTCTTTGGTTTACTGGCGACATGGAGGAGTGAGCTAATAATTTTGGTAAATAAGGCACCGCTTCAGATAAAGTGACTTCTAATGTGTTGTTATCTAATGCCTTAACACCTAATTCTGTGGCTTTTTTCTTACCCGCAATAATATCGTCGATATTTACGATATGCGCATATTGCAGATAGCTTTCATAAGGAGATGCCGTATTAGGATCAGCTAAACGTTGCCAGCTATAGACGAAATCTTGTGCTGTAACAGGTTCACCATTTGACCATTTAGCACCTTCACGAATTTTGAATGTCCAAACAGTAAAGTCTTTATTTTCCCAGCTAGTTGCAGAGCCCGGTAAAATTTCACCATCTGGACCAACAATCGTTACGCCTTCGAAAAGATCACGCGCTAATGCAGATTCAGGAACACCTTCGATTTTATGAGGATCAAGCGATTGTGGCTCAGAGCCGTTATTACGTACAAGCACTTGTTTTTCAGCTAGTTTTACCCCGTCTGGAACAACAACAGCATTAGCCGTTAATGCTGATAATCCAAAGATTGCGCTTATAGCAATCGCCAACGCACTCTTTTTAGTTAAATTACTCATCTTATAAAATACTCCCAGTTAGTGAGTTGGTTGTTAGACAACCATTCTGTGATGTTCAGTTGTGTTTTAGAACGGTTTACACAACTTATTGTTTTTACAAAAAATAAATCAATCTTGCTTATTTACTATCAGTGCTTAATTGCCTGATAGCATTATAATTTTTTATGCCGGTAGCTTTTTTGTGTAGATTTTTATTGTGTTACTACTTTTTAAATCACTTTTAATGATTCAAAATCGCACATAACTATAGAATATCGATAATTTACCAGTTTTAGTTATCTGCCTTTATAAAATAGCGCTTTAAGTCCGTATAATCAAAGGGGTCTTTACCTGTAAATCCTCCTACTTTTGGACTAACTAATCTAACACTGACACGATAATAAACAGGCACTATCGCCGAATCCTTGTCTAGCAAGGCTTCAGCCCGTTGATAGAGTTGATGACGTGCCCCTTTATCAACAGCAATTGAGGCATTATTTAATGCATCGTCGTAATCTTTATTTTCATAAAAAACGGTATTTAGACTGCTGGTGGAAAGAAACGAGTTTAAAAATGAGGTAGGTTCATTGTAATCTGCGCACCATGTTGCTCTTGCAACTTGGTAATTTCCTTGATTACGGTTTTCTAATGCCGTTTTCCATTCTTGATTTTGCAACGTTACATTTGCACCAATACTTTTTTTCCACATTGATGCGGCCGCTATTGCCTGCTGTTTATTTTGATCTGAAGTATTGTAGAGCAATGTGAAAGTCAACGGATTTTGACTATTAAATCCCGCTTCTTTTAATAATTCACGCGCCCTTTCATTACGTTGTTGTTGCGTCCAATAAGCCCATTTAGGAGCTTTAAAATTACCGTTACCAATAAAAGAAGGTGTAAAAGAGTAAGCAGGTATTTGTCCTTGCCCCATTATTTTTTCGGCAATCACTTCTCTATCAAGAGTAAGCTTTACCGCTTCTCGAACTCGCGGATCATCAAAAGGCGCTTTTTGATTATTTAATTCATAATAGAAAGTACATAAATACGGTGTGACATGTAAATTCTCTGGTTGTTCTTGCTTCATTTTTCTATAAAGAACAGGAGGAATAGCGCTATTAGTGATATCGATTTCACCACTGCGATAGCGGTTAACATCACTAGTTTCCGAGCTTATTGGTAAAAATATGGCTTGTTCAATAATGGTATTTTTATTATCCCAATAAAGTGGATTACGCTTTAAAGTCACCTTTTCATTCACAACCCAATTTTCAATAACATAAGCACCATTACCAACAAAGTTTTCAGGGCGAGTCCAATTCACACCATATTTTTCAACAATTTCTTTTTTAACGGGCTTTAATGGCGTATGGCTGACCATATCGATTAAATAAGGAATTGGCTTGGTTAAATTAACTTGTAAAGTGTGAGGGTCTATTGCTTTCACACCTAATGTTTCAGGGGATTTTTTGCCACTAAGAATATCTGCAATATTTTCAACATAAGCATATTCGAGATAGCTGGCATAAGGTGAACCTGTTTTAGGATCTACCACTCGACGCCAGCTATAAACAAAATCTTCTGCTGTAACTGGAGAACCATCACTCCATTTTGCATCTTCTCGCAAATAGAATGTCCACACTTTGTTATCATCAGTTTCCCAGCGTTGTGCAACGCCCGGCATACTTTCACCATTCGGCCCAACATAAGTCAGCCCTTCTAATAAATTTAAAATAATATTAGTTTCTGGTGCACCTTCTACTTTATGTGGATCAAGTGATGAAACTTCAGTTCCGTTATTAATCACAATATTCTGTTGTTTTGCCAGAATAGTGCCTTCAGGAAGAGTGACGGCATGAGAAAAAAAGGAGGTTAAGACAAGTGACATAATACTGAGCGGAAACACTGTTTTTAACGTAACTTTATTTTTCATGGGTACCTCTCCTAATAAACAATAATTTATAGCGGGGTCGCTCAATTAACGATAGCTATCGTTGTTAAATTTTGATTGTAATATTTATGGCTCTTAGATATTTGCTGATATTAACGAGATAAAAATGATAACAACACACTTCTTTTTTACACTTATCGTAAATTTTGTCAATTAATGCGGTATTCTTATCACTTAACTTTATTGAGCCCTCTAGCGTTCTATCTTGAGAAAATAAAAAATACATATCAAGAGAGGCAAAACAACAAATAAACATTAAATTAACATCATGCAAGTTTTATAGATAGAAAACCTACTTAGCTCACAAAATTAATATAATTAGGATGGCTTTTAACTGACTTGCAGAACTTTATGATGCTTTATTTGTAAAGAGTTTCTCTTTGAAATTAATTACAAATAACAATAAATTCATCTTTAGGCTGAATAACAATTCTAATCTAAACATATTTATAGATTATTAAATATTCACTTTTATTGTTTATTTTTAAAATTTAATCTAAATGTTTAATAGAAATAAAAATAAAAAAATTTCATTTATATTTCTATGAGTTAGATAAAAAACCTCTTTAATACACATCTCGAATATTAAAGAGGTTTTTAATTTTAAAATTATAACTTCAATTTTTTTCAGCTATTGAGCCGACTTTGATTGAAACCATTGTAGCTTCTCATTCAATGAGACGACCTCTCCCACGATAATCAGTGCTGGGCTTTCCATTGTTTCTGCCATCTCTGCCAGTTGACGTAATTGACCAACAATCACTTTTTGTGTTGTTAACGTCCCCTTTTCGATAATAGCGACAGGCATAGTCGCGCACATGTTTTGGCTAAGTAGCATTTGCTGAATATAATGGACTTTACTTAATCCCATATAAAACACTAAGGTCTGATTTTTTTGTGCGATACATTGCCACTGTGCTTCATTTAATCCTTTCCCATGCCCCGTAATAAAGCGAACACTTTGTGCATAATCTCGATGCGTCAAAGGAATACCCGCATAAGTCGTGCAACCTGATGCAGCCGTAATTCCGGGGATCACAGAAAATGGGATCTGATGTTCAATCAAAGCTTCTAGTTCTTCACTGCCTCGGCCAAAAATAAAAGGATCGCCCCCTTTTAATCTCACTACTCGTTTTCCTGCCGTGGCTTCTTTGATTAATATTTGATTGATTTCGTCTTGAGGAACGCAGTGAAATCCTGCTTGCTTACCAACATAAATACGTTGTGCATCTCTACGAACTAATGCCATTACTTCATCAGACACTAGTCTATCGTAAACCACCACGTCAGCTTGCTGACACTGCTGCAAACCTTTAATGGTCATTAACCCTGCATCACCCGGCCCTGCTCCGACTAAAACAACGCTGCCTTGAGGTTGCTGATTTTCAGATAACAGTGCGTTAATACGTCGCTCAATACCGTCATCTCTTTGCGCTTCTATTTCAGCTTGTAATGATTTATCCGCGAAAAATTGCTCCCAAAAATAACGTCTGGCACTCATTGATGAAAAACGTTGTTTTATTTGCTCTCGTAACTTTCCAGCAAGTTGTGCTAATACACCAAGATAGTTAGGAAGTAGCTGCTCAATTTTTTCTCGCAAAATACGAGCTAACACAGGTGCTTTTCCGCCCGATGAAATTGCCACCATAATAGGAGAGCGATCGATAACAGAAGGCATAATAAAACTGGCTTGCTCTGGTGAATCAACCACATTACAAAATATCTGTTTTTCTGTCGCAGATTGAAAAACCTGTTGATTCACTTGCTCGCTATCTGTTGCCGCAATAACAAGCCATTTACCAGACAAATGAGCCTCATTAAATATTCCTGTGATGCAGTTTAATTTTTGCTCCGTATGCCACTGCATAAATTGCCCTGTAAATGAAGGTGCGACAACAGAAATAATGGCGCCCGCCTCCATCAGCAATCTCGCTTTACGTTCAGCAATCTCACCGCCTCCCACTAATAAACAAGGCTTACCTTTAAGCTGACAGAATATTGGAAAGTAATCCATATCCGTTTCCCTATTTATTGTGATGACTTATTACGACTACGCACACTAACGGTGTTACCTTCAACCTTGATATCAAAATGGGTGATCGAAAAATTCTCATCTTCAAGGCAAAAACCATCCGTTAAACGAAAATGCTGTTTTTTTAGCGGACTGACGATATACAGCTCATTTTCATGTTCAGCGATCAATCCTCGAGACAGAACACTCGAATGTGCAAAGGGATCTATATTGCTTAACGCATATAAACGCGCATCAGAATAAGGACGAAATATGGCAACGTGATCTTGTTCCACCAGCGCACAAACACCCGTTCCCGGAGTAATATCATCTAATTGGCAAACAGCTATCCATTGGCTCATGATTGCGCCTCCTCAGTGATCTGTTTGATATCAATACGTTCATGTAAACGTGCGGGACGATGCTGAAATCGTTCTTTTACTGTTTGCACTGTTGGATCAGGCATTGGATTATTAATAAAGTGGGCAAACCGTTTTAATGCTTTAGGAGAATCAACTGTTTCTTTCCATTCACAAGCAACGCGTTCTTGTAAGGTTTTAAGTTCTTTTTCCAGTTGTGCATTTAAACCTAATTTGTCGTTAATTATGACATCACGTAAATATTCAACACCGCCATCTAAATTATCTAACCATACTGAAGTGCGTTGCAGCTTATCGGCGGTGCGAATATAAAACATCATAAAACGGTCGATATAATGCACTAAGGTTTCTTCATCGAGATCAGAAGCAAAGAGATCTCCATGACGTGGTTTCATACCACCATTTCCACCGAAATAGAGGTTCCAGCCTTTATCTGTCGCAATAATACCGACATCTTTTCCTTGTGCTTCTGAACATTCACGAGTACAGCCTGATACGCCAAATTTCATCTTATGAGGTGTTCTAATACCTTTATAACGATGCTCTAGCGCAACACCTAAACCGACACTGTCACCCACACCGAAACGACACCAACTGCTGCCTACACATGTTTTTACCATACGCAGTGCTTTCGCATAGGCATGGCCTGTTTCAAAACCTGCGGCAATCAGTTTTTCCCAAATAGCGGGTAAATCCTGTTTGTGCGCACCGAACATCGCCATTCGTTGCGAGCCCGTAATTTTGGTATACAGATTGTATTCTTGAGCGATTTGCCCAATAGCAATAATGCCTGCAGGGGTAATTTCACCACCAGGAGAGCGAGGAATAATGGAATAAGTCCCATCTTTTTGCATATTCGCGAGGAAGTTATCGTTAGTATCTTGCAGAGAAACTAAATCATCACGCAAGATATAATCATTCCAACATGAAGCAAGCAATGAACCGACTGTTGGTTTACACACTTCACAACCATAGCCTTGACCGTGCTTTTTCAACAACTCATCAAAACTTTTTAGCCCTTCTACACGAATAAGATGATAAAGCTCTTGGCGAGAATAGTGGAAATGCTCACAAAGATGGTGATTAACTTCGATACCTTGTTTGGCTAATTCTGCATTTAAGACTTGAGTCACAAGAGGAATACAACCACCACACCCTGTACCTGCTTTAGTTTCCGCTTTAATGGTAGCAACTGTATGACAACCTCGTTCAATTGCTTGAATAATGTCGCCTTTTGTAACGTCAAAACAAGAGCAGATTTGCGCTGTTTCAGGTAAGGAATCAACTCCGATTGCAGGCTTACTTCCTGCATGTGCTGGTAAAATTAAGCTATCTGGGTGTTCTGGTAATTCAATGGTATTGAGTGATAGTTGTAAAAGATTGCCATAATCTTCGGTATCACCCACTAAGACAGCGCCTAATAGGTATTTATTATCTTCGCTAACAATCAGGCGTTTATAAATTTCTTTGCCTTCGTCCAGATAAATATAGCTACGACATCCTGCTTGTTGCCCATGAGCATCACCAATACCGCCTACATCGACACCAAGAAGTTTTAATTTTGCACTTAAATCGGCACCCTGAAAGACAGAGTGATGCCCTAATAAATTATCAACGGCAACTTGTGCCATTTTGTAGCCCGGCGCCACTAAGCCGAAGGTTTTATTTTGCCAAGATGCACATTCACCAATGGCATAAATATCAGGATCTGTTGTTTGGCAATAATCATTAATAACAATACCGCCTCTTGGGGCAATATCTAAATCACACTGACGAGCTAACTTATCTTTCGGACGAATACCTGTGGAGAACACAATAAAATCAACTTCAAGAAATGTACCATCTGCAAATTGCAGTGTTTTACGCGCATTTTCCCCAGTTGATAATATTTCTTGGGTGTTTTTGGAGGTATGCACTTTTACCCCCATACGCTCTATTTTTCGTTTAAGTTGCTCACCACCTAATGTATCCAGCTGCTCTGCCATTAATGTTGGCGCAAATTCGATAACGTGAGTTTCAATACCTAAGCTTTTTAGCGCACCGGCGGCTTCTAAGCCTAACAACCCTCCACCAATCACCGCCCCTTTACGGCTAATACGAGCACAAGATTCGATAGCGTTTAAATCTTCAATGGTTCGATAGACAAAACAGTCCGGTGAGTTATTTCCCTTAATTGGGGGAACCCAGGGATAAGAGCCTGTTGCCATCACTAATTTATCGTAACTGACACAACGTCCGGTATTAGTGTGTACCACTTTTTCGTCACGATTAATGGTTATCACGCGCTCACCAATTAATACTTCTATTTGGTGTTTTTCATAATAACCTTGTTTAACTAAGGAGAGCTCTTCAGCGGTGTGATGTGAAAAATAAGAAGAGAGATGGACTCTATCATATGCAACGCGAGGTTCTTCACAAAAGACAACAATATTAAATTCTTCATTGCCACCTTTATCAATCAACTCTTCAATATAACGGTGTCCCACCATACCGTTACCGATGATTGCGAGTGTTTTCTTGCTCATTTTTGCCTCAGATTTAAAGATTTCTAAGGCTAAAATACGAAATCACTCATAAGAGATATTGATGGATATCAAATACAGCTTAATCAATTCAGCTACTACAACTTAATAGTCAATGAGTTACTACTAAAGGAGTATTTCATCATCATGTTCTTGCGGTTAATTATTCTTCTACCATAATTAATTTTAGCCACTTATAACGAAGAGTTATATGTAAGCGTAATTAAAACTTTGCGCATTGGTCACGTTTTGCCTAAGTTAATTTCACAAAGTAATAACTAATAAGTTATTAACATAACGATTTTGGCTACACCGTTTCAGGGAGCGTCTCATGAAAGCAAAATTATTATCATTATTCGTTGTGGGTGCCCTTTCCGTACCGGCATTTGCAGCAACACCTGCTAATACATTAATTGTGGTACAAGGGCTTGATGATATTGTCAGCCTTGATCCTGCTGAAAGTAATGAACTATCCAGCATTCAAACTGTACCTAGTTTATATCAACGTATTGTTCAACCTAATCGTGATAATCCAGAAATTAATGAACCGATTTTAGTTGAAAGCTGGCAAGCGAACCCTGAACAAAAAACGATCGTATTTAAAATTAAGCCAGATGCAAAATTTGCATCAGGTAACGCTGTACGTCCTGAAGATATTATCTTCTCTTATCAGCGTGCGATCACCATGAACAAATCACCTGCTTTTATTCTAAATGTGTTGGGTTGGAAAACTGATAACATTAATTCACTGCTGAAAAAAGTCAGTGATAATGAATTAGAAGTACGTTGGACAGCCGATGTCAGCCCTGATGTTGTGCTAAATATCCTTTCAACTCCAATTGCGTCTATTGTTGATGAAAAACTGGTTTCCGCTCATGTTAAAAATAATGACTTTGGGAATAGCTGGCTGAAGATGAACTCAGCAGGAAGTGGCGCATACAAAATGCGTGCTTATCAACCACGTCAAGCTATTGTGTTAGAAGCTAACCCACTCTCACCAACTGGCGCGCCTAAAATAGCCAATATTATTATTAAAAACGTGCCCGATCCGGCATCGCGTCGTTTATTAATTGAAAAAGGTGATGCGGATATTGCGCGTGACTTAGGTACCGATCAAACTGCGGCTTTAGCGGGCAAAGCTGGTATCAAAATTTTAGATATTCCTTCTGCTGAGCAAGTTTATATGGCTTTTAATACCGCCAGTGGAAACCCAGCGCTGAGTAACCCCGCATTTTGGGAAGCATCTCGTTATTTAATTGACTACAAAGGCATTACTGAAGATTTAATGCGTGGTCAGTACTTTATTCATCAAAGCTTCTTACCAGTAGGCTTACCGGGTGCGTTAAAAGATAATCCTTTTACTTTTGATCCCGAAAAAGCCAAAGCAATTTTAGCCAAAGCGGGTATTACCAATGCACACTTTACGTTAGATGTTGAGAACAAAGTTCCTTACATTACTGTGGCGCAATCCATTCAAGCAAGCTTTGCTCAAGCGGGTGTACAAGTTGATTTATTACCTGCAGCAGGCAGCCAAGTGTATAGCCGTGTACGCGCTAAACAGCACCAAGCAGCCATTCGTTTTTGGATCCCTGATTATTTTGATGCGCACTCAAATGCCAGTGCCTTCGCTTATAATGATGGGCAATCCAATACTGTTGCTTGGTTAAATGGCTGGAAAATTCCTGAATTAAGCCAGCAGACATTATCTGCACTTAATGAAGCGGATAAAGTAAAACGCCAATCACTCTATACTGAAATGCAAAAAGAGTTACAACGTAGTTCACCTTATGTGTTTATTGACCAAGGTAAAAATCAGATAGTCATGCGCGACAACGTCAACGGTTATGCGCAAGGTCTAAATGCAGATATGGTCTATTATGACAAAGTAACTAAGTAATATTTTTTCTGAAACTATCCACGGTCATGTTACTGTGGATGGTCTATTTTTTGCCATTTCACTAGGCTATTGCTGTATGAATACTGCTATGACGTTATCTATTCGTCTAAAAGGTCAGTTAATTACCTTTGCTCAAGGAATATTGACTCTGGTGCTGACTCTTTTAGGGCTTCTTGTCATCACTTTTACGCTTTCAGCTCTTTCACCTGTTGATCCTGTCTTACAAATTGTCGGTGATCACGCAAGCCTTGAAACCTATAACCAAGTAAAACATGAGTTAGGCCTAGATTTGCCTATCTACATGCAGTTTTTTCATTATGTAGAAGCCCTATTGCAAGGGCATTTAGGTACAGCAACATCAACAGGTCAACCCGTTCTTGATGATTTATTGGCGACTTTTCCCGCCACATTAGAATTAGCAACCGTTGCATTATTGATTGGTGCCAGTCTTGGTATTTTATTCGGCGTTTTATGTGCGCGTTTTGTGGGAACACCGCTCGATTTTATTTTGCGAATTCTGACGCTATTAGGTAGCTCAGTCCCTATTTTCTGGCTAGGTTTGATTTTGCTATTGATCTTCTATGCCACATTACAATGGACGGCTGGTCCTGGGCGATTAGACGATATCTATCAATTCACCATCGAACCCGTAACGGGTTTTGCATTAATTGATACGTTATTAGCTGGCGATAAAGATGCTTTTTTTAATGCGTTATCACACCTTATTTTACCGGTTTCTTTATTAGCTTATTTTGCCCTTGCTTCTATTACTCGCTTAACTCGTTCAGCCTGTTTAAACGAAATGAATAAAGAGTATGTCACGTTAGCAAGAGCAAAAGGTATTGGTGAATTACGTATTCTTTTTTATCACGTACTGCCTAATATTCGTGGTGTTTTAATGACCATTATCGCCTTATCTTATACTGGTATGTTAGAAGGTGCCGTATTAACAGAAACGGTCTTTTCTTGGCCGGGAATTGGTCGATATCTCACAACAGCACTTTTTGCAGGTGATACCACAGCCATTATGGGCGGTACTTTAGTTATCGGCTTATGCTTTGTCTTTATCAATAATATGACCGATATCGTTATTCGTTTGACTGATCCGAGGCTCCGCTAATGTCATCTCCATTTTTAAGAAAAATAGCGCGTTCGCCTTCTGCATTTATCGGTTTATCGTTGCTCATTTTACTGTTAATTATTGCTATTTTTGCACCTTGGTTAGCCCCTTACGATCCGAATTGGCAACATGCTGCCCAACGTTTATTAGCACCCAATGCTGAACATTGGCTAGGGACAGATAATTATGGGCGAGATATTCTTTCTCGACTTATTTATGGTACTCGCCCAATGCTAGGCTTAGTGGGGCTGGTGGCGCTTATTACGCTACCTTTAGGATTATTAATTGGGATTTTATCTGGGTATTACGGTGGTTGGACTGAGCGTATTTTAATGCGATTCACTGATATTGTAATGTCGATGCCTTCTCTTATTCTCGCCTTCGCCTTTGTCGCAATGTTAGGACCTGGCCTGCTAAATGGTGCGTTAGCACTGGCTTTAACTGCATGGCCGGCTTATGCACGACAATCTCGTAGTGAAATTCAACATTTACGCAATAGCGATTATCTTGCGGCTGCCGAAATGATGGGTATTAAAGGTCTTCGACTGTTATGGGGACATATCTTACCACTATGTTTACCTTCAGCCATTGTGCGTTTAGCACTTAACTTAGCCGTAATTATCCTCGCAGCAGCCGGATTGGGCTTCCTTGGATTAGGCGCACGCCCACCGATGGCGGAATGGGGAGCGATGATCGCAGAAGGTATGCCCGTTATTTTTGATCAATGGTGGATTGCAGCTATTCCGGGTACAGCAATTTTAATCAGCAGTCTGGCATTTAATTTATTAGGTGATGGATTACGTGATGTATTGGGAGATACCCATGAATAAAACACCATTAATTGAGGTAAACAACCTCTGCATCGATTTTCCAAAGGCAAGAGTTGTCAATAATATCTCTTTTACTTTGGGGCAAGAACGTTTGGCGGTTGTTGGTGAATCTGGCTCTGGCAAATCAATGACCGCTCGTGCATTAATGGGCCTTGTTCGTCATCCAGGAAAAGTCAGTGCAGAGACACTGAACTTACAAGGAAATAATCTATTAGATTTTTCATCTCGCCAATGGAATAACATCCGTGGAAATACGATTTCAATGGTATTACAAGATCCTCGCTATGCATTAAATCCTGTAAAAACCATTTATCAGCAAGTAGAAGAAACCGTAAAACAACATCAAAAACTTTCACGCCAAGATAGGCGTCAACTTATCATCGATACCCTACTGTCTGTCGGCTTACCTGAACAGAATATTTATCGTTATCCCGGTGAATTATCAGGTGGTATGGGGCAGCGAGCAATGATAGCGATTGCGCTAATTAATAACCCGACTATTTTAATTGCCGATGAACCAACATCTGCACTTGATGCTCAGTTACGCCATCAAATTCTTGAACTGATCACTACTCAGTGTGAACAGCGTAATATGGGTTTATTACTGATTAGCCATGATTTACCCCTTGTTGCTGAATATTGCGAGCGCGTAATGGTGATGTATCAAGGCGAACAAGTTGATGAACTCGATGCTAAAGCGCTACCGACTGCTTCACATCCTTATACACGTACACTTTGGACATGTAGGCCTAATGCAAGCACTTATGGCACTCAATTGCCAGTATTAGATAGAACGCTTAATTTTAAGGGACTACATCATGCTAATTGACATTCATAACTTACATGTTCAATTTGAACAAGGTAAACAAGCAAAGCACGTTGTAAAAGGGATCAATCTACATGTTCAACAAGGCGAAACCTTTAGCTTAATTGGTCGTTCTGGTTGTGGAAAATCGACTGTTTTACGCGTGATCGCAGGATTATTGCCTCATTGGCAAGGTGATATATCGCTTCTAGGGCAAACAATCAAACCACAACAACGTTTTCAAGGGACATTACGCCGTAATATACAAATGGTATTTCAAGATCCCTACGCCTCTTTACATCCTCAACATCGTATTGAACGCGCATTCTCCGAACCTTTAAAAATTCACCAAATTCCTTTTGATAAAGAGACAATTGAACAAGCATTAGCCCAAGTTGGTTTGCCTGCTGATGTGGCAAGTCGTTACCCTCATCAACTTTCTGGTGGACAACGTCAACGCGTCGCCATTGCAAGAGCCCTTTTATTGCAACCTCAATTATTACTTTTAGACGAACCAACCTCAGCGCTAGATATGTCAGTACAAGCAGAGATCTTAAATCTACTTAACACACTGAAAAAAAAGCATAACATGACTTATTTACTCGTCAGCCATGATGCAGATGTTATCGCACATATGTCGGATAGAGCTGCATTAATGGAAAATGGTGAATTAACACAACATTATGATCGAGATGCGTTATCAAAAGGAATACATCGTCTCGATTGAGATAAAAGAGAATAAATAAAAGAAAGGAACCGAGCAGTATTACGTTATTAATACTGCTCTTTTTAATAGTACTGTTTAGTTGTACCGTTTTTAATTGTTCTGCGCTGTGTTTAAGCTAATAAGCCTGGGAAAATGGAACGTAATCCAGTCACAATAAATTCAATACCTAACGACATTAATAATAAGCCCATTATACGAGTAACCACGTTAATGCCGGTTTGCCCCAAATATTTCACTAATAGTGTTGCACTGCGAAACAACAACCAACAACAAAATGCAAAAAAGATACTCGTTGCGGCTAATCCTAAAAAGTTAGTAAAACCTTCCCAACGAGAACTCCACACAATACAAGAACTGATTGCTCCGGGTCCTGCCATTAATGGTAATGCTAAAGGCACAACTGCAACACTATTACGTACTGCGGATTCATTTCGTTCTTGATTATTTTGTTTATCCTCTCCTAAACGCCCATTTATCATGGTCATCGCAATGGTAACAATCAGCATTCCCCCTGCTATACGAAACGAGTCGATAGAAATACCGAAAATACTCAGTATAGAATCACCGATTAACAGAGAAGAAACTAAAATAATTGCAACGGAGCCATTCGCAATTAAGTTTGTTTTGTTACGCCCAGCATCAGTTTGATAACTCGTCATACTGATAAAGACAGGCAAAATACCAATTGGGTTTACAATCGCAAAAAGACCAACAAAAAATTTAATATAACCGGATAAATCCAGCAGTGACCCCATGAAAAGCCCCTTCTTGGCTAATAAACATGCGAATTATTCTATAAAAGATAGAATAACTCCAAAAAATGCGCGTTACTTTAAATCAATAAACCAGTTAATTCTATTAGTTAACAAGTTTTTACCTAAAATATTCTCTTGTAAACCGATCAAAACCTAGTGGTTTAATTTTATATCGAAATAAACTATACGACAAAAAAATCGTTGAACATTTATTGCATATAAGAATCATTCTCATAAATAGCCTTGCTGAAAGGTGTCAGCTTGCTGATTTTGTGATATACGTCACGTTAATTAATTAGAAAGATGGTAAGCTGTTATCATTCGAAGAAAGAGGGTTACTTCGAAAATATATTTGCCTTTATTATTGTTTTTTTTTAAGTTTTTTAAGCAAATTATGCCCTCTAATAATTATTACTGAAATAAGCACATTGTCATCTATCTAAGCTATTCTTATTAGTTATGATGAAAACGGCTAATTTGCTTAAAAAATTTAACATTTTATCAGGAGTCTCTTTATGTCTGTAACTAACGTTACTGAACTCAATGATTTGGTTGCTCGTGTAAAAAAAGCTCAACGTGAATTTGCTAACTTCTCTCAAGAACAAGTTGATGCTATTTTCCGTGCTGCTGCATTAGCTGCCGCTGATGCCCGTATTCCTCTTGCAAAATTGGCTGTTAAAGAGTCTGGTATGGGTATCGTTGAAGATAAAGTGATCAAAAACCACTTTGCTTCTGAGTATATCTACAATGCGTATAAAGACGAAAAAACCTGCGGGATCTTATCTGAAGATCTGACTTACGGTACAATGACCATCGCTGAACCTATTGGGATCATCTGTGGTATCGTACCAACAACTAACCCAACTTCTACTGCGATTTTTAAAGCATTAATTAGCTTAAAAACACGTAATGGTATTATCTTCTCTCCACACCCTCGTGCAAAAGAAGCGACAAACCGTGCTGCTGAAATCGTCTTAAATGCAGCTATCGCAGCAGGCGCACCAAAAGATATTATCGGTTGGATTGATGAGCCTTCAGTCGCTCTATCTAACGCATTAATGCACCATGATGATATTAACCTGATCTTAGCGACAGGTGGTCCAGGCATGGTTAAAGCAGCGTATAGTTCTGGTAAACCAGCTATCGGTGTTGGTGCAGGTAATACACCAGTTGTTATTGATGACTCTGCGGATATCAAACGTGCCGTAGCTTCAATCTTAATGTCTAAAACTTTCGATAACGGCGTAATTTGTGCATCAGAGCAATCTGTTATCGTTGTTGACAGCATTTATAAACAAGTTCGTGAGCGTTTCTCTACTCACGGCGGTTATATGCTGACAGGTAAAGAATTAAAAGCAGTTCAAGATATCATCTTAAAAGACGGTAACTTAAACGCAGCTATTGTGGGTCAACCTGCAACAAAAATTGCTGAAATGGCCGGCATTGAAGTACCAGTAAACACCAAAATTTTAATTGGTGAAGTAAAAGAAACAACAGAAGCAGAGCCGTTTGCTCACGAGAAATTATCTCCACTATTAGCAATGTATCATGCTCAATCATTTGAAGATGCAGTACTAAAAGCTGAAAAATTAGTTGAGATGGGTGGTATCGGTCATACTTCTTGCTTATACACAGACCAAGATAACTGCCCTGAACATGTTGCCTACTTCGGCGACAAGATGAAAACATCTCGTATTTTAATCAATACTCCAGCATCTCAAGGTGGTATTGGTGACTTATACAACTTTAAACTTGCTCCTTCTCTAACATTAGGTTGTGGTTCATGGGGTGGTAACTCCATTTCTGAAAACGTAGGACCAAAACACCTTATCAACACTAAAACCGTGGCGAAAAGAGCAGAGAATATGTTGTGGCATAAACTTCCTAAATCTATTTACTTCCGCCGTGGTTGTTTACCTATCGCACTGGAAGAAATTGCAAGCGATGGTAAAAAACGTGCCTTTATCGTGACCGATGGTTTCTTATTCAACAATGGTTATGTTGATGAAGTGACTCGTGTACTGAAAAAATTTGGTGTTGAAACAGAAGTCTTCTTTGAAGTTGAAGCAGATCCAACATTAAGCGTTGTGCGTAAAGGCGCAGAACAGATGAACAGCTTTAAACCTGACGTGATCATCGCATTAGGTGGTGGTTCACCAATGGATGCTGCAAAAATCATGTGGGTTATGTATGAGCACCCAGAAACCCACTTCGAAGAATTAGCATTACGCTTTATGGATATCCGTAAACGTATTTACAAATTCCCAAAAATGGGTGTGAAAGCACAAATGGTTGCTATCACAACAACATCAGGCACAGGCTCTGAAGTAACACCATTTGCAGTAGTAACTGATGATGAAACAGGTCAGAAATACCCATTAGCAGACTATGCATTAACACCAGATATGGCTATCGTTGATGCAAACCTTGTTATGAATATGCCTAAATCTCTGTGTGCATTTGGTGGTTTAGACGCAGTCACTCACGCATTGGAAGCTTATGTTTCTGTATTAGCGAACGAATATTCTGATGGACAAGCACTGCAAGCATTAAAATTACTGAAAGAATATCTGCCTGCAAGTTATCATGAAGGCGCTAAAAATCCAGTTGCTCGTGAGCGTGTTCATAATGCGGCAACTATTGCTGGTATTGCTTTTGCTAACGCATTCTTGGGTGTTTGTCACTCAATGGCGCATAAATTAGGCTCTGAGTTCCATATTCCTCACGGTTTAGCTAATGCGTTATTAATTTCAAACGTTATTCGTTATAACGCAAATGACAATCCAACAAAACAGACTGCATTTAGCCAATACGACCGTCCTCAAGCTCGCCGTCGTTATGCAGAAATTGCTGACCACTTAGAGCTTTCAGCTCCAGGTGACCGTACAGCAGCTAAAATTGAGAAATTATTAGCTTGGTTAGAAGAAATGAAATCTTCCTTAGGAATTCCATCTTCTATTCGTGAAGCTGGCGTTCAAGAAAGTGATTTCTTAGCAAGAGTTGATAAATTATCTGAAGATGCGTTTGACGATCAGTGTACTGGTGCTAACCCACGTTACCCACTTATCTCTGAACTAAAACAACTGTTATTAGATTCTTACTACGGTCGTGAATTTAATGAACATCCCGTTGTTGAAGTGAAGGAAGAAACAAAACCTGCTAAAAAAAGCAGTAAAAAATAATCGAAACACGCTGTGTTAGTGTGATCCTCAATATTTCGGTTATTTATTCTTAAATAAACACCCAGTCTTATGGCTGGGTTTTTTTATGGCATCTTACTTATCTATATACATTTTTCTACTGATTTTTAAGATTGAAGAATAAGGTGCGATAAGTCACTATTTAGTCACAAATAATAAGCGTTTACACCTAGTTAATGAGTTTAAGTTTTGCTATAAAAATAGCGTCTTTCTTTGTATGTTTATAATTAGCTCTAAAAAAGGCGCTGAACAACTTATCTCTTAAGTCTCATGTTTGCATTACCACATTATAAAAAGTGCCTTATAATTGATTACAGAGCCTTTCAAACTCCTCTCCTCTTTCATTAGTTGGTATAATTATTTCACTCTTACCTTATTTTCCTCATAAAATGACTATAACGAAATGTTATTTGAAACCATCGTGTTCGCATTACGATTTGCAATCGTACTTTTATTCTTACCTGATAAAGAAATAAATAGACTTAATCAGGTTGAGTATTAATTAGCGATCAAAATATAGAAATATAAACATTTTATATCTCTAGCTATCTTGGATTTATAAGAAACATAGTTTCAATAAAATATTATCAAAATAAGGTTTGTTAGCTTGAGTCTGTAAAGTAATAACGTAATAAAGGTCGCTATTTGTGCATTCTACTTGGAAATTACTCCTTTAGGAGTATGAAAGGAGCGTGTTTATCCGTATTAACAGGCATAAAGTGAAGTGTTTTATTTCTTCAATAACAATTTAAGCATCCCAAAATCGACATCTATAAAACCCGATATAAATGTTTCATTATACTAACCATAGATAAAAGAAATATTTCTTAGTATTTTATGACTATCTTTATTCAATTTTATTAAACTATGAATAATATAAATGTATCAAATGTCTCTCTCTCTTATCATTTGTAAAAAACTATATCGACATCACAAAACAAACACCTTACGTATATTTGATTATGTCTTTTTTGATTAATGATAATGAAATTGATGAAATAAATAAATTTTCCCATAAAAAAACAACATATCGTTACAGGAAAAAATCAAACCCACCGCAATTTGATATAAAAAAAGCCAATTAATTGGCTAAAATTTAAAAATATATAAACATTTTTTAGTATTACGTAATATAACACTTTATTTGAATTCTTATTTCATCCCCCTCTTTCACCCTCGCAAATTAGCAAAAGAGGGAAAATGAAAAGGTTACTCTTGTTCAATACACCCTTTTAGCGTTGCCTGTGTATAATGCTTACGGCAGACTGAAACATATTTTTCATTTCCACCAATTTCAACTTGAGCACCATCACTCAGTACATTTCCTTTATCATCTAAGCGTAATACTTTATTTGCCTTTCTACCGCAGTAACATACTGTTTTAAGTTCTACGAGCTTATCAGCCCATGCTAATAAATAAGCACTACCTGTAAATAACTCACCTCTAAAATCCGTTCTGAGCCCATATGTGAGAACGGGAATATCATAGGTATCCGTTATTTCGCAAAGTTGTTCGACATGAGCCTTACTTAAAAATTGGCACTCATCAATCAATACACAATGAATAGGCTGTTTGTTATGCTCAGCAACAATAACGTCACGGATATTCATATCATCACTAAAGAGTAATGCATCCGCACTTAATCCTATTCTTGAACTAATCTTTCCCTTTGCAAAGCGTGTATCAATAGCCGCAGTAAAAATCAATGTGCGCATTCCTCGTTCATTATAGTTATAAGAGGATTGCAATAAAGATGTTGATTTTCCAGCATTCATGGCTGAATAATAAAAGTAAAGCTGAGCCATCAGCTCTCTCCTTAAATAGTGTTTATTTTCACGGGCGACAGTCTAACATAAACAATCTACAAGTTATCCATAACAAGTATTTATTACCTTTATTTCTATTCTAGATATACCATCAAAAGATGAAGTTCGTTGTTAATGCTAATTTTCGCTTAAAAAATAAATAGCTTTAATAAGTACTTAACATATTAAAACACACCTTGATATACCTTTATTAAAGTATGAAAGTTAGTCCGATTCCATTTTTAGAAAAAAGTCCGTTATTATAAAAAAATGAACAAAGCTTTCTATTCTTTAGCATTAGCGTTATCATCAGTTAAAAGATGCATTTCCTTACTAATATTTCCTTTATTGACTAAAGATGCCTCAACTTTTATTATTTTTTTCGTTGAGATATTAGTTTAAAAAAAAGAAATTTTACGTAAGGTTTGTATTTAGGTATTGCAGAAATTTAAATAGCAATCTATTATTAGTATTACATCAGCCAACAACATTTATTTGAGACCAGGAAAATGAGCGAATCTTTAAAAATATTAAATAACATCCGTACTCTCCGCGCACAAGCAAGAGAAACTTCTTTAGAAACTTTAGAAGAAATGCTTGAGAAACTCGAAGTTGTCGTTAATGAGCGTCGTGAAGAATTCTCATTAGAAAAAGCAGCTGAAGAAGAACGTGTTCAGAAATTACAAAAATACCGTGAAATGTTAGAAGAAGCCGGTATTGATCCAACAGACTTACTTGAAGCAAGTGCTGTTAATAAAACTGGCCGTGCTAAACGTGCAGCTCGCCCAGCTAAATACTCTTACGTTGATGAAAATGGTGAAACTAAAACTTGGACAGGCCAAGGTCGTACACCAGCTGTAATCAAACGTGCAATTGACGAAGAAGGCAAATCATTAGACGATTTCCTTATCTAATTTAAGTCAATACTCTATTTGAAATACCCTTTTAAATATTTAAAAGGGTATTTTCTTGTTTACCTCATTTAATTAAACAAGCGTTTAATTTTAATATGTGCTGATGTTGTTTGTATTAGATGTAGGTAAGCCAAAATAAAAAATGTAATAACTACGTTATTTATTTTTATTTATAATGAAAAAGGAGCTTTTATAGCTCCTTTTTTCTTTGATTTAATTAAACTGATATTATTAATTTTTATAATAACTTAAATACCAATCAACAAACTGTTTTACGCCATATTCTACTGCTGTATTCGGTGAAAAACCGATTGTCTCAGACAAATCTTGGCAATCAGCACAAGTAGAAAGGACATCACCGTCTTGCATCGGCATTAAATTCAATTTAGCTTTAATATTGAGTGATTTTTCTATCGCTTCAATAAATGCCATCAATTTCGTAGGTTGCCCATTACCCACATTATAGATTTTATAAGGTGCGGAACTTGAAGATGTTTCACCTTTTTCTACTGTCCAGTTTTCATCTGTTTCTGGAACAATATTAACTAATCGAACCACTGATCCTACAATATCATCAACATAAGTGAAATCACGCGTCATATTTCCACCGTTATAAACATCAATAGGTTCACCAGCTAACATTGCTTTAGTGAACTTAAATAATGCCATATCAGGGCGCCCCCAAGGACCATATACCGTGAAGAAACGTAATCCAGTTGTTGGTAGTTGATATAGATGTGAATAGCTATGAGACATTAATTCATTGGCTTTCTTTGTTGCTGCATATAATGAAACCGGATGGTCAACACTATCTTCTGTTGAGAAAGGCTGTTTCTGATTTAAACCATAAACAGAGCTTGAAGATGAGTAGATAAGATGTCCAACTTTATTATGGCGACATCCTTCTAATATATTAATATGACCAACGATATTCGCATCAATATATGCCATTGGATTTTCAATCGAGTAGCGAACACCCGGTTGAGCAGCTAAATGAATAACTCGGTCAAATTGGTGTGATGCAAATAATTGAGCCACTTTTGCTGAGTCAACGATATCAAGTTTCTCAAAATGGAATTTTTCTAGCTGTTGTAATTTAGCTAATCGAGCTTCTTTTAAGCGCACATCATAATAATCATTCAAGTTATCTATTCCGACAACATGATAACCCATTTCGATTAAACGCTGACTCATATGATAGCCAATAAAACCCGCAGCACCTGTTACCAATATTTTCATATTATCACTCAAATAACCCAATAATTTATTTTTTATGTCAACGCTATCATGCTTAATATCACCTTGATTAAACATCATAACGCTTAACATCGTCATACATTACAGAAATCAACATGGCTCAATACTAAATGCATTGAGCCATACCTTAATCTCTTACAATCGCTTTATCTAGCTTTTCCCACAAAATAATAAGCTTTATATCACTGTATCTTTAATGATTTTAGCCATTGTGCAAAATCTTCGCCAAACTCTTCGTGCTGTATTCCGTACTCTACGAACGCTTTCATATATCCTAGTTTATTACCACAATCGTGGCTTTTCCCTTGTAGGTGATAAGCTTCAACAGGTTCTTTTTCAATCAGCATTGCGATCGCATCAGTTAACTGAATTTCATCTCCGGCACCTGGTGCAGTTTTTGCTAATAGCGGCCAAATATTTTCAGATAACACATAACGCCCTACGATAGATAAATTCGAAGGTGCTTCTTCTTTCTTAGGTTTTTCAACAACACGAGTAATTGGTTTGCTATCACCTGGACATAAATTTTCGCCCATACAATCAACAATACCATAATTAGAGACTTCATCTTCAGGAACAGGTTCAACAAGGATTTGACTTGCGCCTGAACGTTCAAAATGAGAAAGCATCTCTCTTAAGTTAACTTTTGTTAAATCTGCACTATATCTATCTAAAATAACATCAGGCAGGATAACAGCGAAAGGTTCATCACCAATTAATGGTTTAGCACATAAAATGGCATGGCCTAATCCTTTTGCTATTCCCTGACGAGTTTGCATAATAGTGACATGGCTTGGACAAATGCCTTGTACTTCTTCTAATAACTGACGTTTAACTCGTTTTTCTAAAATCGCTTCTAATTCAAAACTCGTATCAAAATGGTTTTCAATTGAATTTTTAGATGAATGTGTGACAAGCACAATTTCATTAATACCTGCTGCAATACATTCATTCACTACATATTGAATAAGAGGCTTATCAACCACAGGCAACATCTCTTTTGGAATTGCCTTGGTTGCAGGTAGCATTCTTGTTCCTAATCCAGCAACAGGGATCACCGCTTTTCTAACTTTACGCACTGCTGATGACATTATACTTCTCCTGCAATTCGTACCGTTCTACTTTCAAATATGAATGGGTACAATTAAAAAATAATCGCCAGAGTATACCAGCTAATATCTAAGGATAAACAGAGTCCTACCTGTTAATTGAGATAGTTCTTCATTTATGTTTAATATATGCACGATATTCTGTTTTTATTTAATCTAAATTTAACTTTTATAGATAGGGGAAAACATTAATTTAATCTGATTTGTGTTATCCCAAATTTTACATTGCCAATTTGTTCCCTCACATTTTACTTGATTAATATATAAAAGTTGCAATGTGCCTAAAGGGACACCACTATTTAATTCAAATTTTTTACTTTCTGTTTTTATTTCAGCTTTTAATCCTGCTGATGCTAATAGTATATTTTTTTTCTGAGTATGATAATAACCGAGTGTAATAGGAAATTGTCCTTTCACCCCAATCTCATTAAGCATTTTATTTAGTTTATTCAACATATTATACATACTTGGTAAAGATCGCGCTTTTTCTGATGATTTTAATACATCATTAAAAAAAACCCGTAAGAGTAAAGCGACCAAAAGCCCATTTTCATCATCTCTCGATATATCGACACAATAGAAAATAATTTGATCTTCTGATAAAGCCGCAATATCAAATAATAAACCCATTTTAGCGATATCATTTAATTGACGATAATTAACACAATATCCCGCAACAACTTGCTTAACCTGAGGTTGCATCTGTTTTATGAACGACTGAATATAATGGGTATCTTTTCGTAAGCTATTCCAAAGTGGTTCTAAATGTATACCTTCTATTAATACTGATTCAAAAAAGCCAGGACATAATACTTCAATAACTTTTTGTTTTAATTTATCAAGATGTGTTATTGGCTTAAGAAAAATTTCTTGTGCCCCTAAACGCAACATATCATCTATTTCAGCCATATTATCTGTACATGAAATAGCAATAACAGGAATAGCCAGTTTTCGTTGTTCAAGATGACACAAAAAAGTGGGTCCATTCATTACTGGCATACGGATATCACATAAAATAAGATCAGGGAGTAATCCCTCCTCTAACAAAGATAATGCTTGGCTACCATTATCTGTTGTATAGACGCAAGCCTTCTCATGTGAGAAATATTCCGTCAACATTGTGCGAAAAACGACCTCATCATCAATTATTAAGATTTTTTTACCCACTAAGGCTTTGTTCATTGGTGACTCCGGTAACTATCGTTTCACATGCTGATTAATTAGCGTTACATTATTAGTTTAGTTCAACATTGACGTTAATTATTCCCAATCGTTACTTTTTTCAATCTATGGGAAATCGTCATACTGATAACGTGAGTTAGGACATTATTTTGTCGAGTTTATGCCCCTGTAATAGCCAATTATTCTACTCTGATTGCTGCGAGCCTTACCATTTAGGTCAAAAAAACGCCCCTACAGCAGAAGCATTGATGCGTTCGCGTTATAGTGCGTTCGTTAAACATAATGCTAATTACTTAATAAAGACGTGGCATCCTTCTTGTCGTGTTGCATCCCTGCATGATGAATTAGTTTCAGGCTTTCCAAATACACAATGGCTTGGACTCAATGTTATCTCATCGCAAGCGAGCACAGATAAAAATGAGGCATATGTTGAATTCTCGGCTTGCTTTATTGAAAGAAATGCCGATGATAAACAGTACTTACACGAACGCTCTCGTTTTCTAAAAATAGATGACTGTTGGTTTTATATTGACGGTGTGAAACCGAAAGTGGGACGAAACGATCCCTGCCCTTGTGGTTCAGGACGTAAATACAAAAAATGTTGTGAAAATAACATCAAATAACTGCAAACACAGAAGTAAAAGAAAGGATTTATCCATACATGCAACACCAAAATACTCAAAAAAAAATACTGCGTACTATTTGCCCTGATGCAAAAGGACTTATCGCTAAAATCACGAATATTTGCTATAAACATCAATTAAATATTGTTCAAAATAGTGAATTTGTTGATCATCGTACAGGTCGCTTTTTTATGCGCACAGAGCTGGAAGGTATCTTTAATGATGAAACCTTTCTTGCAGATTTAGATGATGCTTTACCACAAGGCTCAAAACGTGAATTAAATACCGCAGGCCGTCGTCGCATTGTCATTATGGTGACAAAAGAAGCACACTGCTTGGGTGACTTATTAATGAAAAGTGCATTTGGTGATTTGGATGTTGAAATTGCCGCCGTCATTGGTAACCACGACACGTTAAAACATTTAGTAGAACAATTTGGTATTCCTTTCCATCTTGTTAGCCATGAAGGCTTAACTCGTGATCAACATGATGAAAAATTAATTGCACAAATTAATCAATACAAACCTGATTATGTTGTACTCGCAAAATATATGCGTGTATTAACACCTGCATTTGTACAAAATTTCCCAAATCAAATTATCAATATTCACCACTCTTTCTTACCAGCCTTTATTGGTGCACGTCCTTACCATCAGGCTTATGAGCGCGGTGTTAAAATCATTGGTGCAACAGCACACTACGTAAATGATAATTTAGATGAAGGCCCAATCATCACTCAAAACGTGATTAATGTTGATCATACGTTTTCTGCTGAAGATATGATGAGAGCGGGTCGAGATGTTGAAAAGAATGTTCTTAGCCATGCTTTATATTGGGTACTTTCACAACGAGTTTTCGTTTACGGTAACAGAACCATCATTTTATAAGTTTTCTGTCACTAATAACGCACACATTACGGCTATCTAAATGTAAACCGCGATATAAAACATATCGCGGTTTATTTTTTTATCTCTTATTAATAGGGATCATATTGCTTAAAATCAATACGATAGCGCATAAAGCTTGAACGATACGCGCATTTTTACAGCAGTCAGTCGATTTTTAGCAAAATAGCGCTTTACAGATCTCAGGTATTTGGTATTATTGCGCCCGCTGTCACGGACAGCAAAACAATTTAATGTTGGTGGGATACCCAAGCGGCCAAAGGGAGCAGACTGTAAATCTGCCGTCACAGACTTCGAAGGTTCGAATCCTTCTCCCACCACCATCTCCTCTTAGTTTTACTCTCTAAAAATTCTTATTATTCCATTTTATCAATTAAATCCAAAAATCGATTCAATACACTTGAGTGATATTTAGATTTATAGATATAACAGCTATACCGTATTTCAGGTTGCGTTAATGGTATAAAACATAAGTCTGCTTCGTACTCATTTTTCAATGGATTTTCGTCAGTTAATAAAAGAGAATGATGCGTTTGAATAAAACGTAAACAGCAATTAAGATCATCCATTATTCTGACACATACAGTTTTTCCTCTATTCCCAATTTCGCTCTCTAATTTTTTTATCTTAGCTGTCTTGTATAATGCCGGATCACATAACCAAATATTTTCACTTAAAAGCCTATCAATATTATTATTCACATTATTTACGAGTATTTTTTGACAACAAATACCTAAGTATTTATTTTCTATTTTATGAAGAAGGCTAAATTTTTCACTAATAATTTTTTCAGAGCTTAATATTAATGTATTACCATCATAGTCGGGTATTTCTTCAAAGTTTTCTTTTGAAAATCGCATGATATTTATATGGGAATAATTTTTATTTGCTGCTTGATAAAACTGAGTTAAATACTGACTTTTTCCCCAATCATAATAAACATGAATGCTATTATTTATAATACCTGATATATGTTTTTTAGTTATCTCTTTCTCCTGAAGATAAAGCGATTTTAAATCATTATAAAGTTCAAGTCCTTCTTGGGTTAAACTCATACCAAACTTCTCTCGCTTAAATAAACGCTTTCCTAACACGGCTTCAAAGTCTTTGATAGATTTAGCGACGGGTGGTGTCGTGCGATTCATCACACGCGCGGCTTTACTTAATGAACCATTTTCGACTACAGCCATAAAGGCTTCTAACTTACGAGAAAAAAACATAATTCACCATTCCTTTGCTGTGTAGAATAAAATAATTTCATCAATTTATTTAATGTAAATAAAATAGTGATTAATTAATTTAAAATTTAATTTTATATAAAGGCAGTTTTATATAAATATTCCTTTACCTCCTTTTAATGAATACAATTTATAACTACAATATTATTTTTATTATGTCATCATTCTTCATATATAAAGAATAATAATACTTATATTCTTCTATCAAAAATTAGTTTATGTTTCTAGTTTGTTTAATTAATATTTTTTGTTATGCAATTAATTATTTTTATTAAATTAGCACACTCTATTTAATCGCTTTTATTTTTATCTAATTTTATCTTTCTCTTGATAAGCCGTGCCATCATTGCAGTGATTTGCTTACATTCATTTTATGATCCTGCTAGTATAAGACATCCTATTATTCAATATATAAATGGTTACAGTCACATGAAATTTGTCTCTTTCAACATTAATGGTTTACGCGCTCGTCCTCACCAGCTTGAAGCTATCATAGAAAAACATCAGCCGGATGTTATTGGACTTCAAGAAACGAAAGTTCATGATGATATGTTTCCATTAGATACGGTGGGTGCTTTGGGTTATCACGTTTTCTATCATGGTCAAAAAGGGCATTATGGCGTTGCTTTACTTACAAAAGAAAAACCAGTTGCAGTACGTAAAGGCTTTCCGGGTGATGATGACGATGCTCAGCGCCGAATGATCATGGCTGATATAGAAACACCAGCGGGTTTATTAACAGTCATGAACGGTTATTTTCCTCAAGGTGAAAGCCGTGATCATGAGACTAAATTTCCAGCAAAAGAAAAGTTCTATGCTGATCTGCAAAATTACCTAACCACCAGCTTAAAACCGACCGCTCCAGTACTTATTATGGGTGATTTAAATATTAGTCCAACAGACAAAGATATTGGCATTGGCGAAAATAATATGAAGCGCTGGTTAAAAACCGGCAAATGTTCTTTCCTACCAGAAGAGCGGGAATGGCTAGCAACATTAATGGGCTGGGGGTTAACAGATACATTCCGCCAACAACATCCTGAAGCTGATGATAAATTCTCTTGGTTTGATTATCGTTCTAAAGGATTCGATGATAACCGAGGCTTACGTATTGACTTACTTCTAGCTAGTCGCTGCTTAGCGGATAATTGTATTTCAACAGGAATTGATTACGAGATCCGAGGAATGGAAAAACCCTCTGATCACGCACCAGTTTGGGCTGAATTTAAAATCTAATTAAATTAAAGTTTAATTCAATAAAAGCACTTCCCTGAGATAACGAAGGAAGTGCTTTTTATTTATGTTTAATTATCCGTTGTTGCTTCTTTACTCTGCGCTTTATTTTTTGTCGCGCCTGCTTTGTTACTTCCTTTCGTTGCTGCCTTACGCTTTTTATTATGTGCAGGCGCAGGAAGATTTCTGAAAGCTTGAATATTCGGGCGACGTTTCGCTTGGGTAATCAACTCTATCAAGGTGTTATTTAATGGCATCATAAAATCTTGATATTTAAATTGCTTCTCACTAATTTGCGTCAGTACCGATTCCCAATGTGCAGTCATATCCGGTAAAGTTGCCATATCTGGCAATACATGAATTAATGCTCTACCTGCAGGAGTTGAATTAATGGCTCGCCCTTTCTTTTGCAAAAAGCCTCTCTTAAATAACAGCTCAATAATTCCCGCTCTTGTCGCTTCAGTACCTAATCCATCCGTCGCTCTTAGGATTTTCTTAAGTTCTTTATCTTGAACAAAGCGTGCAATTCCCGTCATAGCAGAAAGCAATGTCGCATCAGTAAAAGGTCTTGGTGGCTGCGTTTGCTTTTCAACAATCTCTCCCTTTTCACACAGCAACTCATCACCTTTAGCCACGACTGGCAATGCAGAACCATCATTTTCGGCATCTTGCTCTTTCGCACCTAATAATGTTCGCCAACCTGCTTGTGCTAAAAAACGCGCTTTAGCGATAAATTTGCCATTCTCAATATCAAGTTCAATAACGCATTTACGATAAACAGCATCAGGCATAAATTGCATTAGATATTGGCGAGCCACGAGATAATAAATATTCTTCTCATTTTCACTTAATGAGATATTACCCGTTTTTGCTGTTGGAATAATCGCATGATGGGCATCAACTTTTTTGTCATCCCAGCAACGATTCTTTTTATCAATATCTAAGGTATCTTGCGGTAATAGGCTTGCATCATGTGTGCTAATCGCATTAATAACAGCATGGCGACCAGCAAAATGCTCATCAGGTAAATAACGACTATCAGAACGCGGATAAGTGATTAATTTATGTGTTTCATATAGTCGTTGGCATGTATCTAAGACTTGCTGTGCGCTTAAACCAAAGCGTTTTGCGGCTTCAATTTGTAATGCAGAAAGCGAAAAAGGAAGCGGTGCTATTTCAGATTCTTGCTTATCTTGATAATCCGTTACATTGGCAGGTTTATCTTTAATTCGCTCAATAACATGCTCTGCAAGCTTACGATTTAATAATCGCCCTTCTTCATCTTGCCAAGGTTCACAGTGCTCACTTGGCTGCCAAATCGCGGTGAAGCGTTCATCGGCAGGTGTTACAACATGAGCTTTAACTTCAAAGAAATCTTTAGGCACAAAATTTTCAATTTCTTCATCACGACGAACGACTAAACCTAATACAGGGGTTTGTACTCGCCCTACTGATAATACACCTTGATAACCATTGTGCTGACCTAAGAGTGTATACGCTCGAGTCATGTTAATACCATAAAGCCAGTCTGCTCTCGCTCGCGCTAAAGCAGATACACACAATGGTACAAACTCATGGTTATAACGTAGCTTATCAATAGCACGCGTCACTGCCGCTGGGTTTAAGTCATTAATTAAGCAACGACGCGCCTGTTTTCTTTGGTCTTCGCTGATATTTAAATAGTTAAGCACTTCATCGACTAAAAGCTGACCTTCACGATCGGGGTCTCCCGCGTGGATCACTTCTTTTGCCTGCTTAAGTAGTGTTTTGATGGTTTCTAGCTGTTTTTTAACATCAGCTCGGGGCTTGAGTCGCCATTTTTCAGGGATAATAGGCAAATCATCTAACGACCAGCGGGCGTACCGCGGGTCGTATGCATCCGGCTCAGCTTGTTCAAGTAAGTGACCAACACACCACGTCACATACTGGTTATCACCACAAAGAATAAAGCCATCGCCCCTTTTATGGGGCTTTGGCAATACATCAGCAATAGCGCGAGCAAGGCTGGGTTTTTCTGCAATAAATAATCTCATGACGTTAGTTAGTTAGTTACTTCAATCAACGCTTTTCCAGCTACAGGTGCTGTTAGTTCACCAATAGAAGTTAATTCGATATCAAAACGTGAGGCAACCTCTTTCACTTGTTCAACTGCTTCAGGCAATACTGCTAATAATAAGCCACCTGATGTTTGCGGATCGCAGAGTAATTTACGTTGCATTTCAGTGATCTCACCGATTAAATGACCATAACTTTCAAAGTTACGCCCTGTACCACCCGGAACACAGCCTTGTTCAATATAAGACTCTACTTCTGGTAATCTTGGTACTTGTGAGAAATGAATCGTAGCTTGTACACCAGAGCCGTCGCAGATCTCGCTTAAATGCCCTAATAAACCGAATCCTGTCACATCAGTCATTGCTGTGACGCCCTCGATATCAGAAAAATCAGCACCAGCTTTATTCATACGGCACATAATTTCTGTCGCTAAACCTTGGTGCTCTGGTTTTAACAGGCCTTTTTTCTCAGCCGTTGTTAATACACCAATACCCAAAGGCTTCGTTAAAAAGAGCTGGCATCCTGCTTTAGCTTCACTGTTTTTCTTCACTTTGCTCACAGGCACAACACCAGTGACTGCAAGGCCAAAGATCGGTTCTGGTGCATCAATTGAGTGACCACCAGCCAGTGAAATCCCTGCTTCTTGGCAAGCGGCTCGGCCACCTTCAATCACTTCACGCGCGATTTCAGGTGCTAGTTTATTAATAGGCCAACCTAAAATAGCAATCGCCATAATAGGTTTTCCACCCATAGCAAAGATATCACTGATTGCATTTGTTGCAGCGATACGCCCAAAATCATAAGGATTATCAACGATTGGCATAAAGAAATCAGTAGTGCTGATAATACCTGTACCATTTCCTAAATCATAAACAGCAGCATCATCTTTGGTTTCATTACCTACGAGTAAATGAGGATCATGAAATTTAGCTTGTTCGCTATGTAAAATGGTTTCTAAAACTTTTGGTGAGATTTTACAACCACAACCTGCACCATGACTGTATTGCGTTAAACGAATTGCTTCAGACATAACATGCCATCCTTCTTAAAAATAAGTCACAAAATCAGTTAAGTCAGCAGGAGAAACCGTCATTGGCGCTTTCAGGGCTGGCGTGCCTAAATAAAGGAAACCAATAATCTGGTCGTGTTCACCACAGCCAAGTCCTTCTCTTACCACTGCATCATGAGTCCAAGAGCCTGAACGCCAAATCCCTCCAAATCCTTGAGCAACAGCGGCCATTTGCATTGCTTGTACACAGCAACCTGCGGCAACCACTTGTTCCCATTCAGGCACTTTGGGATGATCTTTCACTTTTGCAATAACTGTGATGATCAAAGGGGCACGAAAAGGTGCATTTTTTGCTTTTTCTTCAACTTCTGGCCCTAAATTACCCACAACCGCGGCTTTATGCAGTAATTGGCTAAAACGCTCAATACCTTCATTTTGCATCACAACAAAGTGCCAAGGCTTAAGTGCACCATGATCAGGCACGCGCATACCTGCTTGTAAAATAGTATTGAGGGCTTCACTATCGGGGGCTGGAGTAGTCAGTCGAGAAGCTGAACGGCGGTTCAAAAGCAGTGTTAATGCATCCATTTTTTATTCTCCTGTCAGCATTTTATTTTAGCAAGATCCCATTCTTATGGGGATGGACAGTTCTTATCAATTCGCAGTATAACAAACTGTTATATTACCACCATCCACAGATTTAGGCGGGAATTTTTCTAAAAATCAGCTGTGTGGTTATTTAATCGTAATTTATTGTTCACAAAATGATTAATCTTAACTTGCCTAAGTTAATTTAAACTTATTTTGAACCTACTTTCCTTTATAATTCGACTATTTCTTATATTACTTTGATGCCTTTTTATGTGACTTTTTTTAGATATTTTCACGTAAAATAAATGTTTACTTAATAACACGTTAAGCAAAAGTTATCATTAATGGTTTTCTAAAAATCAATAACAGACATTCCATAAGAGCTATATTAGAATATTCCTTCATTGCTATTGCTATTCTCTCTATTGCTAACAACATTTTTTGTTTTAATAGTATGAGATTATGTGGATGTAACCTGCTTACTAATAATTCTAGCATGACTGTTTAGGATTAAATTTCAGCTTTACATGATGTGGAGATAATATGAATAAAATTATGGAGTTAATCGGCGCAATATTAAAATTTAGTTGGCAAGCCATTAACTTTATCAGGAAATTAATCTTAAACGTTATTTTCTTTTTTCTTCTCTTTATGGTCATTGGTATTTTCTTAATTAGCAAAGAAGCACAAAAACCGATGGATTATGAGGGTGCCCTTCTTGTTGATCTTAAAGGTGTGATTGTTGACCAAACTGCAACCCAAAATCCTTTAGGAGAAGTTGGACGGGAGCTTTTAGGTGTTTCAAGTAGCCAGCTTCAAGAAAATTCATTATTTGAAGTTGTCGATACGCTACGCCTAGCTTCTCAAGATCCGAAAATTAAAGGTATGGTGCTCAAACTTGATGAATTTGCAGGGGCAGATCAACCCTCGCTAAATTATATTGGTAAAGCCCTTAATGAATTTAAAAAGACAGGTAAGCCAATTTTTGCAGTAAGTGGCTATTACAGCCAGCCACAATACTATCTCGCCTCTTATGCAGATAAAATTTATCTTACACCTCAAGGTGCTGTGGGTATTTATGGTTTTGGCTTTCAAAATCTCTATTACAAAACACTGCTAGAAAATTTAAAAGTCAGCACTCATATTTTCCGTGTCGGTACGTATAAATCTGCGGTTGAGCCATTAATGCGTAATGATATGTCTGCGGAATCTCGAGAAGCTTCATTACGTTTAGTAAATGCCCTGTGGTCTACATATTTAACCCAAGTTGCAGAAAACCGTAGCATTACTATTGAAGATGTTTTCCCTGGTGCAAAAGAGATGATTGCACAACTACGCAATGCAGATGGGGATAACGCAACTTATGCACTAAATCGTAAATTAGTGGATTCTGTAAGCTCATACGCTCAATTTGAGGCAGACATGACAGAAACCTTCCAATGGGATAAAGAGAATAATCAATTTAACAATATCAGCATTTATGATTATGCCGACACGCTAACCTCTTCATTGCCTGCAAGTGACGAAGGAAACATTGCCGTAGTGGTTGTTCAAGGTGCCATTATTGATGGTGAAAGCATCCCCGGCTCAGCGGGTGGTTCAACTATTGCTAATCAAATTCGCCAAGCACGTTTAGATCCGAACATTAAAGCGCTTGTATTACGTGTAAATAGCCCTGGTGGTAGTGTTTCAGCTTCAGAGCAAATACGCAGTGAAGTTGCCGCTTTTAAACAACAGAAAAAACATGTGGTTGTATCAATGGGCGGCATGGCTGCATCAGGCGGATATTGGATCTCAACCCCTGCAAATAAGATTATTGCTAGCCCTTCAACATTAACAGGCTCTATTGGTATTTTTGGCGTTATTAATACATTTGAAAACAGCCTAGAGTCTATTGGTGTTTATACTGATGGCGTCACAACTTCACCATTAGCCGGATTATCTGTCACAAATAAACTACCTGAAGAATTTGCAGAGCTTTTACAACTCAATATCGAAAGTGGTTATAAAACGTTTCTTAATTTAGTTGCAGACTCTCGTAAAAAAACACCCGCTCAAATTGATCGTATTGCTCAAGGTCGAGTATGGGTAGGAATAGATGCAAAGAATGTGGATTTAGTCGATGAGTTTGGTGATTTTGATGATGCTATTGATGCCGTTGCTAAAATGGCAAAAATTGACCAACCTGTTATTGATTGGATGAAACCTGAATTAAGTCTGTCAGAGCAGATCATAATGAGTTTATCGTCTAACGCAAAAGCGCTTATTCCTGATCCATTACAAGCTTATTTACCAGCTCCTGTTTTAAAAGAAGTTAAAACACAGACAGAGTTTTATCGCAATATGAACGATCCGCTAAATCGCTATGCGTATTGTTTATCTTGTGGTGATATTCAATAATCTTTTCCGTTTATGCACCTGCTCACACTGAGCAGGTGCATTTCTCTCTTTTTTCTGACTTTTGATAGAATGATATTCTGCTGAACGATATTTATTCATTTGCATTTAAGCTATTTTTAACGCAATGATTTAAAGCAGATATTAGTCAGTCCCTATTTTCTTTTTTTAGCATCCTTTCCTTTTTTTATTCTGCAAACTCCCTATAATCAGGTATTTCTCACAGCTTAATAAGAGTGCTTTGTCTGATGCAAAAGAAATCAATCTACGTTGTTTATACTGGCGGTACTATTGGCATGCAACATTCTGAACATGGTTATATTCCTGTATCAGGACATTTACAACGCCAATTAGCTAAAATGCCAGAATTCCACCGTGAGGAAATGCCCGATTTCACAATCAAAGAGCACCTTCCTTTAATTGATTCTTCAAATATCACACCAGAAGATTGGCAATCCATTGCTGATGATATTAATGAAAATTATCACAACTATGATGGGTTCGTTATTCTTCATGGTACAGATACCATGGCATTTACCGCATCAGCACTCTCTTTTATGTTTGAGAATCTTAGCAAACCGATTATCGTTACTGGCTCTCAAATTCCTTTAGAAGCCTTACGTTCTGACGGGCAAACAAACCTATTAAATGCGCTTTACCTCGCAGCACATCACCCAATTAATGAAGTGGCGCTATTTTTTAATAATACGCTGTATCGTGGAAACCGCACAGTAAAAGCACATGCAGATGGTTTTAATGCTTTTGCATCACCAAATAGCGCCCCACTGTTAGAAGCGGGGATTAATATTAAACAATTTAAAATTAATTCATTTCCTAAAGGAAATGGCGAATTTACTGCACATAATATTACGCCTCAGCCGATTGGTGTTGTCACCATTTATCCAGGTCTTTCAGATGAAGTTGTTAAAAATATCCTGATGCAACCTGTAAAAGCCTTAATATTGCGCTCTTATGGTGTTGGTAATGCGCCATCGCATCCTGCTCTACTTTCAACCCTACGTGAAGCAACTGAGCGTGGCATTGTTGTTATCAACCTTACTCAATGTATTTCTGGTCGAGTGAATATGGAAGGTTATGCAACAGGTCAAGCATTAGCAGAAGTGGGTGTGATCAGTGGCTTTGATATGACATTTGAAGCAACATTAACTAAACTGCATTATCTCCTTAGCCAACAATATAATTACACTGAGATCTGCCGACTAATGCAACAAAACCTTCGCGGTGAAATGACATTAGACGATAACGACTAAGTTTAATAAAAGGGCAATTTTTGTGAAAAACTCTGCGCTATTACTGGTTGATATACAAAACGATTTTTGTACAGGGGGTGCTTTAGCTGTTAACGAGAGTGAGATGGTTATTCAAACAGCCAATCAGCTCATTAATGGTTTCAAGCAAACTAAAAGCCCGATTATTGCAAGTTTAGATTGGCACCCTGCCGATCATCTTAGCTTTGCTGAAAATTCAGGTACCGTTGTAGGGGAAATTGGAACGCTTAATGGATTACCACAAGTGTGGTGGCCTGTGCATTGTGTACAAAATTCTCACGGCGCTGAATTTCACCCTGAATTAAACCAAACATTGATTAACCATATTATTTACAAAGGGCAAAATCGTCTTATTGATAGTTATAGTGCCTTTTTTGATAACGACCATGAATATCAGACGGGCTTACATACCCTTTTGCAAACGCTTAATATAAAGCATCTTTATATTCTGGGTATTGCTACTGATTACTGCGTTAAATTTACAGTACTGGATGCTTTACAGTTAGGTTATCAAGTATCTGTTATTACTGACGGTTGTCGCGGTGTAAATATTCAAGATAATGATAGTGAAAAAGCACTAGAAGAAATGCAGGCAAAAGGTGCGGTATTAATTGATTCAGCACATTGGCTTAATCGTAACACTCAATAGGTTCGTTATTTTCTCTATCTTCATAAAACAAAAAAAGGGTTAATTTTAACCAGTTTGGTTAATGATTTCCCCTTTTTTATCTCTACTCTATCCATTTAACACACGTTTTAGTCATCATCCATTGGTGTTAGTGTTGCCAAACGTTCAGATTGAAACTGAGCTTTTAATTCTTGTTTGCTCTTCATGGTAATTTGCCCATTAGTTCCCACTGTCATATGCTCAGGTGTGTGGTTATTTTTCGCCTGCCATAATAAAACAATCTGCATGCAATGTTCTTTTTGCTCATCAGTCAATGCAACACCATCAGGCCATTTACCCAATTCAACTGCGGTTGAAATACGTTGGTAAATTTCAGGGGTTACCATCGAAATAAGTTCATTAACTTCCATTGATTGCTCCATAAGCTAAATAATCTATTGAAATGGCTGAATCGTTTTTTCCATTGTTATTATTTTGTTAATTTAACTGGATTAACCGACTTGTTTTTCGCCTGTTTCACTATTCGTAAATGAAAGAGATGCTGAATTAACACAATAACGCTCCCCTGTAGGGGCTGGGCCATCATTAAAAACATGACCTAAATGTGCATCACATTGCTGGCAACGTATTTCAGTTCTTTTCATATTATGAGAAAAATCATCAATATAGCGAATTGCATTATCATTAACGGGTTGATAAAAGCTAGGCCAACCACATCCTGCATCAAATTTCGTCTCTGAATAAAACAAGGGAGCAGAACAACATAAACAGTGATAAATCCCTGTTTGACGATTGTGTAATAATTTACCACTAAACGGAGGTTCTGTGCCTTGCTGTTGCGTCACATAACGTTGCATTTCATTGAGTGTTGATAAATCAAGGTGATTGTTATTACTTGAAATATTCACATTCTTTTCATTATCTGCCATATCGACCTCTTGCCCAGAAAAATGCTTTTTAAAACAACAGTGAATAATAACAAAGATTTAACAACAAATCTGAAAAATATAGTCTAAAATCATCAAGAGTAATCTTTAGTTTTTGAAATGTGATGAATTTCACATAACGGAGCAAAGGTAACTTCATTTATCGGCGTTGATCCCGATAATACACAGCGTAACATTTGGCTAAAACGACCAATCTTTAAGCGAAAAGTGTTTTTTTAATTGATTTTTTGCAATTATTGACACGATTCCGCTTGACGATTGGCGCGGTTTTGGTAACTTTAGAAGCAACTTTTTAATTCACTAAATTAAAGCTGGTGGAATACATATGACTATCAAAGTAGGTATTAATGGTTTTGGTCGTATCGGCCGCATCGTTTTCCGTGCTGCTCAAGAACGTTCAGATATCGAAATCGTAGGTATTAACGATCTGTTAGACGCAGACTACATGGCATACATGCTGAAATACGATTCAACTCATGGCCGTTTCAACGGTACTGTTGAAGTAAAAGATGGCCACCTCGTTGTTAATGGTAAAACCATCCGCGTAACTTCAGAAAGAGATCCAGCAAATCTGAAATGGAACGAAGTCGGTGCTGACGTTGTTGCAGAAGCAACTGGTCTGTTCTTAACTGACGAAACTGCTCGTAAACACATCCAAGCTGGCGCGAAAAAAGTTGTTCTGACTGGTCCTTCAAAAGACAGCACTCCAATGTTCGTAATGGGCGTAAACCATAAATCATACGCAGGCCAAGATATCGTTTCTAACGCATCTTGTACTACTAACTGCTTAGCGCCTTTAGCTAAAGTTATCAACGACAACTTCGGTATCGTTGAAGGCCTGATGACTACTGTTCACGCAACAACTGCAACTCAACGTACTGTTGATGGTCCATCTGCAAAAGACTGGCGTGGTGGTCGTGGTGCTTCTCAAAACATCATCCCTTCATCAACTGGTGCTGCTAAAGCTGTAGGTAAAGTTATCCCTGAACTGAACGGCAAACTGACTGGTATGTCTTTCCGTGTTCCTACTCCTAACGTTTCTGTTGTTGACCTGACTGCACGTCTGGAAAAACCAGCAACTTACGCTCAAATCTGTGACGCTATCAAAGCAGCAGCTGAAGGCGAACTGAAAGGCGTTCTGGGTTACACTGAAGATGCAGTTGTTTCAACTGACTTCAACGGCGAAGTTCTGACTTCAGTATTTGATGCTAAAGCAGGTATCGCTCTGAACGACAACTTTGTTAAATTAGTTGCTTGGTACGATAACGAAGTTGGTTATTCAAACAAAGTTCTGGATCTGATTTCTCATATCTCTAAATAATTAGAGTTTAGAAAGTCACGATTTCTTTTAGAGCCACCTTTCCGGTGGCTCTTTTATTTTCTAGCCAGTCAGTTTATTGTATTGAAATAGTCAGTGACATAAGGTCATAAAATAATGAATGAGAAAATTTTTTCTTTGCCGATTATTGAACAAATATCACCTTACTTAAGTCGTCGGCAATTAGGCGAACTTCCTATCCTTGTTATTTCACATCCTAAAGTACGTGCAGCTATCAGCCTTCAAGGCGCACATTTAATCGCTTGGCAACCTGCACAAGAACATCCTGTATTTTGGGTAAGTGAAGCCTCTCTCTTCACTCCAGGTGTAGCCATTCGTGGTGGTATCCCTATTTGCTGGCCTTGGTTTGCTTCAGCAGGTACACCAAGTCATGGATTTGCACGTATTCTTCCTTGGGAATTTAGTGCTCATACAGAACAAGATGATGGTGTCCTCATCACCATGACATTAAAAGAGAGTCAACAAACACAAAAATATTGGCCTCATCCCTTTACTGTTATTGCTCGTTTTAAATTAGGAGCAACCTGTGAGGTTGAATTAGAATCTTATGGTGATTATGAGGCGACGGCTGCCCTTCATTCTTATTTTAATGTGAGTGATATCGATAATGTCTCTGTAACTGGCCTAGGAGGCCACTACATTGACACAGTGGCAGATAAAGAGGTTTACACTGATGAAACCTCATTACGCTTTAATGGACGCACTGACAGGCTTTATACGGAGCCTGATGATTTTAATCTCATTCATGATGATGGTTGGGATCGCACAATTGAAGTTCATCATTATCACCATAGTGATGTCGTGTGTTGGAACCCCGGCGCAGAGCTTGCAAGTTCAATGAAAGATATGAGTTCTGGCGGTTATCGTAAAATGGCTTGTGTAGAAACCGCACGTATCCACCAGCCATTAAAACCAGATAACGTTCATCCTGGCCGTTTATCTTTGGTAGTCCGTGTTCGTAAGAATATTGCTGAAAAATAAAGTATTTGCTGGCATTTTAGACAATCATAACCACCCGTAAAACGGGTGGTTTGCTCTTGCCCTATAAGGGCTTGTTACCGACTGCGCCTAAATGACGCTGCTTTCTCTTCGTTCAAGCTAAGTGTCTTTGCTACTTTGGCTTACCCCTTGAAGGGGTTTTCATATTCTTTACTGCTCAATTTATCCGAGATTAAATCCGACTTTTCTTGCTCTCTGATATACTTTTGAATTGTGGCTTCATTGAGTCCAACTGTTGTGACATAGAACCCTTCCGCCCAAAACTTTCTGTTGCCAAATTTATATTTGAGATTGGCATGTCTATCAAAGATCATCAACGAACTTTTACCTTTCAAATATCCCATGAAACTTGATACGCATATCTTCGGTGGAATACTCACTAACATATGAACATGATCTGGCATAAGATGCCCTTCGATTATTTCCACACCTTTATATTTACAAAGGTCTCGAAGGATTTCACCTATACTTGAACGAATTTTATTAAAAATCACTTTCCGTCTATATTTCGGCGAAAAGACGATATGGTATTTACACAGCCACTTTGTATGTGCTGAGCTTTGTGCTTTAATGCCCATAAACACCTTTCCTTATTTAAGTTACGAATATTAGCTTGAACATCTATATCGTAACGGAAAGGTGTTTTTCTTGGTATAACCTTTAATACCCACCCGCATAGCGGGTGGTTTTATATTTAAGACGCTGACGCGACTTAAACTGGCTAAAGCCCATAATAAAAAAAGCTTCGAATTTAAATCGAAGCTTTTTTATCATCATTAATCTCACTAAATTCTAGTCAGATTTCTGCTAATTAGAATGTGTAAGTCACACCTGTCCACACAATCGCAGTAACAGATTTATTCACCATTGGGCTATCTTTAACTTCACTTGGTAAATGGTCAACACGCCCCATAGCAAAGAAATTCCATTTTTCGGCAAATTTATAGTTAGCAGAGAGTTCAACATAAGGTCTCCAGCTATCATTTGGTGTGTATTCAGCTAAACCACTACGCTGTGATTCTGCATGAGTAATACCATACGCATAACGATTTTGCTTTTTGTTTTCCCAAACAATACCCGCACCAGGTTGGAAAGACCAATTACCTAATTCGAAAGGATATAAATAGGCAGCATCAGCAATAATACCATTACTTTTACCCAGCATATCACCAGAAACAATCGCTCTTAAGCTACCCCATGATTCATGGTGTTTATAAGTAAAGCCACCCATCATGGTGTCACGACGACGATTCAGTTTTTTCATTTGCTCATCGTCACTATCACTTGGTTTATAAGCCTGAGGATAATAGTGCAAATCAACAGAAAGTTGATCTTTAGGTGTATTCCACAGGTAATATCCCGCAGCTAACGTTGCGAAATAAAAGTTTTCTGACTGGTAGTTAACTTGTGGTACTGGTAATAAATAATCTTTTGATTTAGCCCCTTTATAAGGAGTGACTTGTGCTAAGACTGAACCACCAATTGACCATTCTCCAGCAAATGCTGCTGGTGTGCTAAGTCCTGCAATAACGGCTAAAGAAATGATAATCTTCTTATTACTCACGATGATTTTCCATATTGTCATTAATAAAGTAGCAACCAAAAACCTATTTCAGTCACAAATAACTAAAACTGGTATTATTTTACCTATAATCATTTTAGTTGTGCATTAAATGTGTAGCAATCAGTGCTTGCCCTAAAGCAATACCACCGTCTCCGGCTGGTAACATCATAGGGGCGAGTACTTTTTTATTGTTTAATTTTTTCTTAAACAGATGTTTGAGTAATGTATTATTTAATACCCCCCCCGTAAGTACAATGGTGTCAATCTGATATTTATCTGCATATTGCAATGCAATATCGCCTAAACCTTCAGCTAATAGATAATGAAATAACCATGCTTTTTCACTGACATTCAGCGCTACACTTTCCCACTGCGACCAAAAAACCGACAAATCAAGCACACTATTTTTTACTGGCATTAAATGCCCATATTGCTTAATTATTCCTGCCTGTTTTTCTTGATGACACGCTAATGCTGCTGTTTGTAGATAGCAAGCCGCTTCACCTTCCCAACTTATCTCTTTAGGGGCTAATCCCAATGATGCTGAAACCGCATCAAAAAAACGTCCACAAGAAGAGGCTTTAGGCGAATTTAAACCACGCTCTACGGCCTTACTTAATATCTGCAAATCATTGCTAGGCACCATTTGGGCGATTACACTACCTTGCCAATCTTCAGAAAAAGTAGCTAAATGTGCGAACCAGTTTCTCCAAGGTTGAATCGAGGCAAGATTACCTCCGGGCATAGCGACAGCCGGAAGCCCACCAATCCGCTCTGAATTTTGATAGTCCACCAGCAGACACTCTCCTCCCCATAACGTGCCATCTTGTCCAAAGCCTAATCCATCAAGCGCAATACCAATGACAGCACCTTGTTGGTGTGTATGACCATGTTCAGCAAGGCAGGAAACAATATGTGCATGATGATGAGAGACTTCAATGAGAGGAATATTTTGCTCTTGAGCAAACTGCTTACCCAACTGATGGCTAATGTAGTTAGGATGTGCATCTATCGCAATCGCTTTAGGTGTAAAACGATAAATTTGCTGAAAGAGAGCCAACGACTTTACCAACTGCTGTCTCACACTTAAATCATCCAGATCCCCTAAATGAGGCCCCATAATGGCTTGATGTTGGCGTAATAGGCAAAATACATTTTTGAGATCGCCCCCCATCGCGAGTACTGAGGGTTGTGCTCCAAAGTCTTCCGGTAATGAAATAGCATCTGGGACATAACCACGAGAGCGTCTGATCATCACGCTCTGTTTACCCTCAATGCGAACAAGTGAGTCATCAGCTCTTTGTATGATCTCTCTATTGTGCATTAAGAATAAATCTGCAATATCTTTCAATTGCATTAAGGCATCTTCGTTACTTAATGCTGGCGTATGACCTGACGCATTACCAGATGTCATAACAAGTGGAATATTTGTACCACGCGCTAATAGATGTTGCAGTGGATTGGCTGGCAGCATAACACCAATTTCAGTTAATCCTGGCGCAATAAGCTCCGCAAGTTTAGGTGCAACTGTTTTGGGGATTAATACAATTGGGGCAGCAGTGCTTTGCAACGCTTGGATAGCAGTTGAAAGAAAATCTGGATCTTGCTTATCTGCTTTAATTTGATCAATTCCTGTGAGCATCACAGCGAGAGGCTTCGCAGGTCGATATTTGCGCTCTCGTAATAATGCAACACTCTCATTATTGCGTGCATCACATACTAAATGAAAACCACCGATACCTTTAACGGCAACAATCTTTCCAGCAAGTAACGCTTCACAAGCTTGAGTTAATGCAAGCTCTTTTGTTGCTAGCTCTTTACTCTGATTATCTTCAAGCCAGATATGGGGTCCACAGACAGGACATGCATTAGGCTGAGCATGAAACCGTCTATCTGCGGGATCTTCATATTCATGTTTACATTCAGGACAGAATGGAAACTCAGACATTGAAGTAAAAGGCCTATCGTAAGGCATTTTTTTTATGATAGTAAAACGAGGACCGCAATGTGTGCAGTTAATAAAAGGATAATGATAACGACGATTTTGCGGATCAAACAATTCATCTATACAAGCTTGGCAAGTTGTTGCATCAGGAACAATTTGTGTATCCATTTCGCCACCACCACTTTTTACAATAATAAAGTCTGTGGGTAACTGTTCCCATTGATAGAGTGATTCTTCGATACGTTCAATGCGTGCTAGTGGTGGACATTCTGCTTTTAATGCTTCGATAAAGAGCGCATTTTTAGGTGAAGGAGTTAAATGTACCAATACACCTAAACTATCATTACTTACTTGCCCTAATAAACCAAAACGATGGGCGAGTTGCCAAACAAATGGGCGAAATCCAACGCCTTGAACCTTTCCTTTCACACGCAATGCAATGCCGTTACTCATAGGATCACCAAATCAAAATAAATTTAAGCTTATTCTAGTTTAGTGATTATCAACAACTTTCATTTAGATCAGAAAAAGTGGAATTAGGTAGATTTATCATCACTTCAACAGTCACTCTTGGTGCAATTGCACACAATAATTCGTAACCAATAGTGCCACATGCCGTTGCGACATCATCAACAGGAAGTTGCTCTCCCCATAATTCAACCGGACTACCGTAATTGACATCAGGAAAATCTGTTACATCAACGGTTAACATATCCATAGAAATACGCCCGACCAATTGTGTTTTATGCCCATTAACAATAACGGGTGTACCGTCTGGCGCATGTCTTGGATAACCATCAGCATAACCACAGGCAACAACAGCGATCCGCATATCACGCTCAGCGGTATATCGGCTACCATAGCCTATCTGTTCACCTTTTTTGACTTGTTGAATAGCTAATATCTCACTATTAAATGTCATTACGGGTTGTAAATCGAAATCAGCAATATCTTGCCAAACACCTGAAGGCGAAACACCATATAAAATAATGCCCGGGCGCACCCAATCTTGATAAGTTTCAGGATCAAACAGTGTTGCGGCTGAATTTGCCAAACACCGAGGTAATTCATTTACCATAGTTTGATTAATAACATTTTTTTGTGCATTCATATTCAATCCCGTATCTGCATTAGCAAAATGCGACATTTGAATAATAGAACCAATGTTTTTGATACTTTTTGCACGAGCAATTGCTTGCTTATAAGTGTCTGGTCGGTAGCCTAGCCGATTCATTCCACTGTTAAGCTTAAGATAGATATTAATGGGCCTTTCTAATTGTGCATTTTCTATAGCATCAAATTGCCAATCAGAATGAATTGTTGTCGTTAAGGAATAACGTTCTAATAAATAAACATCTTCTGGTTTAAAAAAACCTTCCAGCAAAAGGATAGGCCCTACCCATCCCTGCTCTCTTAGCATGACAGCTTTGTCTAGCTCAATTAATGCAAAGCCATCGGTATGACTTAATGCTGGCCAAACACAGGATAATCCATGTCCATAAGCATCTGCTTTCACAACAGACCACACTTTGCTGCCCTTGACTCTCTCTTTAATAACAGACAGATTATGGCTTAATGCATCGAGGTTAATGGTTACTTTTGTGGGTCTGGACATGGTTTTTCCTCAATTAATAAGCTGCATCAAGTTTTTGCCCTGGTAAGAGCAATTTAGTATTAAAGCCATCGATATACCGAAACACAGATAAATCATCAGCGGCAATAGCTGGTTTATTTCCTGAAATTAAATCAGCCAATAATTGGCCGGAGCCACATGCCATTGTCCAGCCTAATGTGCCATGTCCTGTATTTAATGATAAGTTGCGATAAGCTGTAGGCCCTACAATAGGCGTACCGTCAGGCGTCATCGGTCTTAAACCCGTCCAAAATGTGGCTTTTTCAATATCACCACCACCTTGATAGAGATCTTGTACAACCATTTTTAATGTTTCACAGCGTGATTTTAAAATATCCAGATTAAAACCAACGACCTCTGCCATTCCACCAACACGAATTCGCTCATCAAAACGCGTTACCGCAATTTTATAGGTTTCATCTAAAATAGTGGACATTGGTGCTCTTGAAGCATCAATAATCGGCATCGTAAGTGAATAACCTTTAAGAGGATAAACCGGAATAGCGACTTTGTTTTTCAAAAACTCTGTTGAGTAAGAGCCCATAGCAACAACATAGTGATCAGCTGTTAATAATCCATCATGGCATTGAACGCCCGCTACTTTATCACCATCAAATAACAAATGTTTGATTTCTTTGTTAAATAGGAACGTAACACCGGCATTTTCTGCCATTTTAGCGAGTTTTTTTGTGAAGGTTTGGCAATCACCGGTTTCATCATTCGGTAAACGTAAGCCACCTGTCAATTTGTGGCTAACATGCTCAAGTGCTGGCTCTGCTAATTTTAATTGATCCGCAGTTAACAATTCATAAGCAACGCCTTCTTGCTTTAATACAGCAATATCATTGGCTGCATTATCAAATTGCTTTTGATCGCGAAAAAGTTGCAGCGTTCCACCTTGACGCCCTTCATATTCAATACCGGTATCTTGGCGTAACTGACGAATGCAATCACGGCTATATTCAGCAATACGCACCATACGGCTTTTATTCATGGTGTAATGTGACGCATCACAATTACGTAACATTTGCCACATCCAACGTAACTGGAAAAGTGAGCCATCAGGTTTTATCGCTAATGGTGCGTGCTTTTGGAACATCCACTTAACTGCTTTTAATGGAATACCTGGTGCTCCCCAAGGCGTTGCATATCCTGGCGATATTTGACCTGCATTACCTGCGCTAGTCTCTTCTGCTGCACTATTTTGTCTATCAACAACAATGACTTCATGGCCTTGTTGCACAAGATACCATGCACTTGTTACACCAATAACGCCGCCACCTAAGATGATCACTTTCATGGCAAGACTCCAATAATTTACATTGATATAACATAAGAATAATATTCCATACACAAAAAGCCAATATAGAATAATCATCTAGGCTAATAAAAAAGCAAATTTTAGAGTTGAGTCACATTTGATTACTATTCAACAAGTGATTTTCAAAAAATAATTATTTAATTAATGCATAAAATCAATAAGATATAATTTTTACCATAAATTATAATAATATTGATTAGCAAATTATTTAAAATTGAAGAGAGTTTAAGGTGTAAGAAAAGGAAATCTATATTTTATTAAAACCTAAAAATATACATTAACTCAGATTATAATTCTTTAATTAACTCATTTTGGTTGCTCTTTTTACTAAAAATAACCTATTTAAAGCATTGCCTAAAAAATGACACTTTTACACTTTTTAAAAGCATAAAAAAACCAGTATCACAAATTATATGAATACTGGTTTTTCTATTGTGATAAAGAAGCAAACGTAATTAGCGTTTTACTTCTTCTAGATCACTAGGTAGTGGTGACTGTAGACTTTGCCAGATAATACCACTGTCTTTACCATATTGACGAACGCATTCCATGACATGCTCGACATCTTTTTGCTCACATAATACAGCCAACTTTTTATAGAATGCTAACGCGAGTTCTTTGGCTTGAATATTTGAGAAATAATAACGGCCTACACGCGTATAAAGCCCTTTTAAGCCATTTAAGATAAGACCATAAATTGGATTACCTGACGCAAACGCTAATCCACGAAAAATGTTGTAATCCAGTTCACTAAACTCATCAGCACTATTTTCAGTGGTAAGTTCATGGTTTAAAACTTCAATACATTTTTCAGGGCTATTTCTAAATGCTGTGCGTATAAAAATAGCTGAGATATTGGTTCTGACAGCCAATAAATTATCTATTAACTGTGGTACTCGATCATGATCAAGACGAGCTACTGTTTCAAGGATATTAAGGCCAGATGTTTCCCAGAAATTGTTTACCTTCGTTGGCTTTCCGTGTTGAATAGTTAACCAACCATCACGAGCAAGGCGTTGTAGCACTTCTCTTAATGTGGTTCTTGTAACACCGATTAATTCAGAGAGCTCACGTTCCGCTGGAAGAATAGATCCAGGAGGAAAACGATTATTCCAGATGCTTTCAACAATATACTCTTCCGCAAAACCTGCGGGGCTTTGAGCCTTAATAACCATATTTTTATTTCTTCCGAAGCGATTTTTCTGCTAATAATGGAAAAGATAATATCAGAATGCGTAATTTTGATATAGCTCAACCATCATTAAATAGTGAATGGCATCATAAAACTTAATGTGGTTTTATCAATTTATTATTACTAATGCGCTTAATTTCACAGCGATTAGCGCGTACTATGGTTAAATTGCGTATCATTGCGCTTAAAATCTCTATTTGGAGGATGAGAAACCTAATGGATATGAGTATAAGACAAGCACTACTAAAGAACTTTATGGGAAATTCCCCAGATTGGTATAAGCTTGCTATTCTTACTTTTTTAATTATCAACCCAGTGATTTTTTTCTTTGTTGACCCTTTTGTCGCCGGTTGGCTGTTAGTAGTAGAATTTATTTTTACACTAGCTATGGCGCTAAAGTGTTACCCGTTACAACCCGGAGGATTACTTGCCATTGAGGCCGTCATCATTGGTATGACTAGCCCAAAACAGATTGGTCATGAAATAGCTAACAACCTTGAAGTGATTTTGCTTCTTGTCTTTATGGTTGCAGGTATCTATTTTATGAAGCAATTATTGCTGTTTGCTTTTACTAAACTGCTGTTATCCATCCGTTCTAAACGAATGTTATCTATTGCCTTTTGCTTCGCAAGTGCATTTTTATCTGCCTTTTTGGATGCTTTAACCGTAATCGCGGTTGTAATCAGTGTCTCTCTCGGTTTCTACTCTATTTATCATAATTTTGCCTCTAATCAATCAGGTGCAGAATTAAATAATGATGGATTTATTGATACCGCAGAAAAAAAACAAACTTTAGAACAATTCCGTGCCTTTTTACGTAGCTTAATGATGCATGCCGGTGTCGGTACTGCGTTAGGTGGCGTAATGACCATGGTAGGTGAACCACAAAACCTAATTATTGCAAAACATTTAGAATGGGATTTTGTGACCTTCTTTATCAGAATGTCACCTGTCACTATTCCTGTTTTCTTTGCTGGCCTTGCAGTGTGTTACTTTGTAGAACGCTTTAAGCTCTTTGGTTATGGTGCTGAATTACCTGATTTAGTTCGTAAAGTTCTAACTGAATACGACAAGAAAAACAGTGAAAAACGTACTTCTCAAGAAAAAGCTCAACTAATGATCCAAGCATTAATTGGTATTTGGTTGATTGTTGCTTTAGCGCTCCATTTAGCAGAAGTCGGTATTATCGGTTTATCTGTTATTATTCTTGCCACTGCATTTTGTGGGATCACAGAAGAACATGCTCTTGGTAAAGCATTTGAAGAAGCCTTGCCCTTCACTGCATTATTGACCGTATTCTTCTCTATCGTTGCCGTTATTATTGACCAACAATTATTTGGCCCTATTATTCAGTTTGTTCTTCAAGCTTCAGAATCCTCACAACTGTCTCTTTTTTATCTCTTTAATGGTCTGCTATCTGCTATTTCAGATAACGTGTTTGTAGGTACGGTTTATATCAGTGAAGCTTTAACTGCATTGCAAGATGGATTAATCAGCCAATCACAATATGAACATATTGGTGTTGCTATTAATACAGGTACAAACTTACCTTCTGTTGCCACTCCAAATGGTCAAGCTGCATTCCTGTTCTTATTAACATCAGCACTATCACCGCTCATTCGTTTATCCTATGGTCGTATGGTGATAATGGCTCTGCCATACACAATTGTAATGACATTACTTGGTTTACTGGCTGTTGAATTTTGGCTTGTTCCTGCAACACATTGGTTCTATGAAATTGGTTTAGTTGCTATTCCATAACAATAGAACCACAGTTACACCACATTAATAGGACTTTTATTTGATAAAAGTCCTATTTTCTTCTTTAAAAGAAGCTTGAATGTAAATATTTGTGAAATAACGGGTTTTAACTTTTTTTGCGCTTGATTTTTGGGCAGAATATACACTTATTTTATTTAATATTTAAATGGATATTATTATGCTGACTTCTCTTCGTCACTGGTCACAAGGCCGTTTTTCATGGCTATTGCTTGCATTAACAGCAATAGGTCTTGAAGGTGCTGCATTGTATTTTCAGTACGGAATGGAATTAATGCCTTGTGTAATGTGCGTCTATCAACGCATCGCGGTATTGGGAATATTAGTTGCCGCATTGATTGGGGCGACAGCACCTAAGATGGCACTTATGCGTATGGCAGGTGGTTTTTTATGGATTTATTCTGCATACCGAGGAATTGAACTCTCTTGGGAGCATACACAACTTATTCTAAACCCATCCCCTTTTGCAACCTGTGACTTTTTTGTCACTTTACCCTCTTGGTTTGCTCTGCAAGATTGGTTCCCTGCTGTATTCCAAGCAACTGGTGATTGCTCTGTCAGCCAATGGCAATTCTTAACTTTAGAAATGCCACAATGGATGCTTATTATTTTCTCAGCTTATTTTGTTGTAGGTTTATTAGTATTAATGAGCCAAATAACAAGTTCTTTTAAAACAAAAGAATAAAAAAGAAAATAGCCCTTAGCGATAAACTAAGGGCTATTTCTATAATAGAAAATTGGTGATTAAACATTCAACCAAAAATAAGCTTTAACCTGGAATACAAGCCCCTTCAATTAAAGCTTGTTCACTACAACGTTTACCATTAGCAAATTGACACACTGGTGTTTGACCACCATGTAATTCATAGTTTAAAGAAGGCACGCCACCTGAAAAGACACAGGTTGCCTTGGCAGATTCATCTAAGGGAATATCAAGGCTGGTTGTCGGTATTGTTCGACTTTTACTAACCACTTGTGTAGATGAATATTGTGTCTGCGCTGAATTACTGCATCCTGCAATAAAAGCAAAGCTAGTTAACATAAATAGATAACAAGCTGTTTTAAATTTCTTTTGCATCAAAGACACCCTAATTTCTTCCAGTTATTCCTATTAGTGTGAAGCACTTTTTGAAAGTAGATTTATAACTAAAACACCAGCAATAATTAAAGTCATACCAATAATGGCAGGTAAATCAAGTTTTTGTTGATAGAGAAACACAGCCGCAACAGAAACTAAAACTATCCCTAACCCACTCCATATTGCATAAGCAATACCTAATGGCATAACTCTTACCACTTGAGAAAGTGCCCAAAAAGAAAAACAGTAACCAATGACGACCACAATAGATGGATATAATCGGCTAAAACCATCAGAAGCTTTTAGCATTGTCGTCGCAATCACTTCAGATATAATTGCCAACATTAGGTAAGTTAATCCATTCATTTTTTCGCCTTAATCCTATACAAAGTCAATTTTGTGAATTCTATCACAAGCGAGATTAAGGATATTCATCTACAAGAAATAAAAAAGGCACTTTTTCTATTGAATAAGTGCCTTTATATTATGGGAGTGCTTAGTTAGTGTTGATGAAGTTGATTTTTTTGACGAGGCTCTCCGCCCATAGAAACACGATAGCGATTAAAGATAAAACCACACCAAACCACAGCGATAACACTTAATATTGTTCCAGCATAACCAAGGTTTGTCATGCCAGCATGTAAGATAACTTGATTACCAATCAATGCTCCAGCGCCAATACCGATATTAAAAATACCAGAGTAAATGGACATAGCGATATCTGTTGCATCAGGAGCTAAATCAATCACTTTGACTTGCATTCCAAGACAAATGCACATAAAGCCAATACCCCAAAATATAATCAACACAATAAATGTCGTTAAACTTTGACTACTCATCATTAATAAACTTAAGCAGAATGTCAGCAAAATTAAGGCAAAGAACAAGAACGATGTTGGCATTTTAGTACTATAACGACTAAATAAAACACTACCAACAATACCGGCACCACCAAAAATGAGTAAAACCAAAGTAGCAAAGTTTTGATCTAAATTTGCAATATCGACAACAAAAGGCTCTATATAACTATAAGCGGTAAAATGTGTAGTAACCGCGATTACGGTTAACAGAAAAATACCCATTAATGGACCACGTTTTAATAACACGGGTACACTTTTTAATGATCCTGAATGCTCACTTGGTAATAAAGGTAAATAGCGCATTAATGCAAACATGGTAATTAAAGCTAAAACACCAATTCCCATAAATGTTGCTCGCCATCCTAACCACTGCCCAACAACTCGACCTAAAGGCAAACCCAGTACGGTTGCTAATGCAGTTCCTGTTGCTAATAAACCTAATGCTTGAGCTCGTTTACCCGCTGGTGCCATTCTAACAGCCAGCGATGCGGTAATAGACCAAAACACGGCATGAGAAAACGCAACACCTATACGCCCTGCTATCAGTGATTTAAAATCCCATGCTACACCAGATAAAATATGACTTAAAATAAAGAGAATAAATAAAATAATAAGTAGCTTACGTCGCTCAACTTTGCTTGTCATTATCATTAAAGGCAGAGACATTAAAGCAACAATCCAAGCATATATCGTGATCATTAAACCTGTTTGAGCAGGGATCATACCGAAGCTTTCAGAAATATCACTTAACAGTGCAACAGGAACAAATTCTGTTGTATTAAAAACGAAAGCCGCGAATGATAATATTATTACTCTGATCCACGCTGTTTGACGGCTAACTTCGTTTACGTTTGATGCTGTAATATTCATAATTAATTGATATTTTCTTAAATTATATTGATATATATGTCATGCTTATTTATAGAAGCTTTTATCTGATTTGCTTTGCTTACTTAAGCTAAAATGGATTTATTGTATTAAAAGTAAAAAATAGCATAAAGATAAAAATGCATTTCGTTAGAAACAAAAAATAAACCAAATTATCACTAAATTTCGTTGCTAAAGCGAATCAGCTATCAATTTTAGCATATTCACATTGTAATTTTAAATCCCCTTCGCAACTTCTTTTTAACGTTAACATAATCTTCAAACAAAGAGATTGTAGATATAAATGGCCTACCTCTACTTTATGTTGAAGAATAAGAATATACTCTTATCAAGAAAAATATATTGCAGATTCATTGAATTAAGTTAAGAGATATTAATTTAATAGACGGAAATAATCTTATGATTGGACAAAAGATAAATAAAAATAGAAAGAATATTGAGATTACTGACTCAAGTCATTAATAACTTGAAGTGCCTGCTCGCAAGCAATGTTTTTCGTAGGTGATGTTGAACCATCAAAAGCATTTTTAATAGTCGAAATTTGTTCTTTTGCAGGCCGTGGTAGCGTTAAATTTCCATTAGAAAGTGCTTTTTCAACATCATTTAGCTTTTCAGCTAACTGCTGGCAACTTCCATTGTTATCTTTAGATTGATAAATAGCCATAAGCGTATCGCGTTTTGCATCTACGTTAGAAAGAGTTTCACGTACAGTAGATGACGAACTTTCAATCATTTCGCGGCTTTCATTCCAAAATTCAGCAGTATTTTCTTTAATGGCAGACACAATTAGAATAGCGACCAGAATAGCCAGTATAATAGTCAGCGATAATATCCCTCCTGCAATAATAAGTATCTGTTTCATATTAAACCTCACATATAAACTATATCTATTTTGATATTTCTTTTTAATATATATAGTTAAAATAAATCAGGTTCAATCTGGATTACGATTCTTTTTATTTTTTACATTTTATTACGGTGATATACAGTTCTATTTATTCTTATTTATAAAAAAAAAGCACCTAGTTTTACTTAGGCGCCCTCAATTAATACATAAATTTTTCTTGATGTAATTATTTTTTAGAACAACATGCAATATAATTTAAAACATGTCGATTCTCTCTAAAAAAACGGAACATTGATAAGAATCGTGGTCTATTTTGCTTATTTATCAATCCATTCTTAATTATCTTTGCTGCCCTAAATAAGCCTTCATCACGAATTAAACCGACGGGTGACATTAAACTCATGTTACCCGATCTTATTTTCACTTCTGAAAAACCAATATTAATAAATAAGTCATGCCACTCTTGCTTAAACATTGGTGCTACATTTGATTTCACTACACCGATTAATTTGTCTCTATTAACATCATCATTTTTCTTCATAATATCGTGTGTTAATAACAAACCACCGGGTTTTAAAACACGATAATATTCTTTTACTAGCTTTGCTTTGGCTTTATCTACATACATTGTCAACATTGCTTCATTTATCACAATATCAAACGTATTATCAGGAAAAGGTAAAGATAACGCATTGGCTTTTGTTAATTGGATCAAATGTGATAATTGAGCGCTATCGACATTCTTTTGCGCATGGGACAATGCATTATCATCCATGTCGATAGCAATAATATGACAACCGTATTTCTTGGCAATCTCGATTGAAGTTGTCGCCATATTGCAAGCAATCTCAAGAACATGGCTTGATGATGTAAAATGTGCATTATTAATTAACCAATCAGATGCCTCTACACCGCCCGGTCTTAAACGTGTTTTTCCTAAACTCGCTAAAAAAGTATGGCCTGCTTCTGACGGTTCTTGAGACATAGATTGTATTGTAGTTTGATTATCCATATAGCCACCTTAAATTGTATTATAAATGCAACTTTATAGCAAAATAGATTTGATGGGAATAGTTATCATTACTTTTCTTTTTTTTATAAAGAAATTCTGAGTATGCAAAAAGATATAAAGTCAGATGTTGGTATATAACCAATTGAAATTAAATAGGTTAAAAAGACTATTTTGTAATTACGTCATTAAAGGTAAAGAATATTAAACTTTGCATAACAACATTGACCTTCCCCTAGGGGGAATCTTTAGAGTGATAACAATTTCACGATAAATTAAAGGAAACTGTTATGAAAAAGATTTTACCTACTGCGGTTATTTTAATGAGTGCTATCTCTTTTGGTGCAATGGCAAATAATACCCATATGACCATGAATATGGATACATCTCATAACAGCTCACCAATGCAAAAGGAACTCAATGATTCCATGAATAAAATGCATGCTGATATGGCAAAAGGAATGAACACTGATAATGCAGACGTTGCTTTTGCTGATGGCATGATTGCTCACCATTTAGGTGCTATTGATATGGCTAAAATTGAGTTGAAATATGGTACTGATCCTGAAATGCGTAAACTAGCTCAAGCTATTATTGATGCCCAAGGCCCTGAAATAGAACAAATGCAAAAATGGTTAGAAAAAAATAGAACTAATAAATAATAAATTTATAAGGCTGTGATTTATTAGGCACAGCCTGCCTCATTTTTAATTTTTCCCTTCCAAATTTCTTATTAAAGATAAATCAAATAATTTTCTAATATTCATCTCATACATTATAATTTTACAATTACTGCAACATTAATCGCTTTACCCCGTATGGAGTCCATATGAATAATTCAGAAAACATGGCGTTATTAACTCAAAAACTTGCCATACAAATTGAAAAATGGACTCAGGATACTAATCAATTTGAAACTCAAATTCCGGGATTAACGCTAACACACTGGACTTCTCCTACACCAATTACCAGCCATACTCACAAATCAGGGATCTGTTTAATTGCCCAAGGTAAAAAAAGAGTGATCTTAGGAGAAGAAAGCTTTATTTACGATGCCAACCATTTTTTAATTTCCTCAATAGAACTCCCTGTTATGGCAAATATTATGAAAGCCAGTAACGAGAAACCGTTTTTAGGGCTAGTTATGGAGTTAGATCTACAAGAAATATCACAACTTATCGTTGATAGTGAATTAACCTTTAACCCAGATCCAAATGCCCAAAAAGGTATTGCTGTTGGTGAATTATCAGAACCTTTAGTCAATGCGTTTATTCGCTTACTCACTCTTCTTGATGAGCCTAATAGTATTAAAATCCTTGCTTCTGGTATAAAACGTGAAATTTTCTATCGTCTACTGGTTACGGAGCAAGGTGAACGATTGAATCAAATCGTCACCGCAGGTAGCCATAGTCATCAAATAGCTAAAGCGATTGATTGGCTAAAAGGTAATTATATAAAACCATTAAACATCAATGAATTGGCTTCATGTTCAGGAATGAGTAAATCTGCTTTTTATACTCATTTTAAAACAATGACATCAATGACTCCGCTTCAATTCCAAAAAAAATTACGACTCAGTGAAGCCCGCCGATTGATGTTAACTGAAAATTTGGGAGCAATGACAACCACTTTCCGAGTTGGTTATGAAAGCCCTTCTCAATTTAGTCGTGAATATAGCCGGTTATTCGGAGCTCCACCAGCAACCGATATAAAGATGCTTAAAGAAGCAGATCCTATTTAACCACTATAAAGTTTCTTATTCTCTCTATTACCTAATTTATATTATTCACCATCATCATTTTAGTTTTTTGGAAAAATAGGCAAGAGACTAAGAAGATCAGACATTCATTTCTAAATACGAAAGCGATAGCATTCTCCTCAACAAATAATCCATATCTATCTTATTTGAAGTTAAAAAACATCATAAACTTCAATTAGATAGTTTTAATCTGGCAATAGGATCTCAAAATGCAACTCGATTTCTCTTACTATAATCCAACCACCATTCATTTTGGTAAGAATTCTCTTGCTAAATTAAATGATGAATTATCACATTATGGCGAAACAGTTATGCTGATGTATGGCCGTAACGCTATCAAGTCTAATGGGCTATATGACGAAGTTATCGCAATACTTCGTCATGCTGGTAAAAATATTGTTGAATTATCAGGCGTTATGCCAAACCCAACGTATAAAAAAATGATGGAAGGTGTTCAATTAGTTCGCGAACACAATGTCAGTTTAATATTAGCTGTCGGTGGTGGCTCTGTTATTGATTGTGCAAAAGGTATTTCCATTTCAGCCTATTGTGAAGATGAAGATCCTTTTCAAAAATACTGGGTTGAATATCAAGATGTGACAAATAAAATTGTTCCTGTTGCATCAATTCTTACTATGGTAGGCACAGGCTCTGAAATGAATGGTGGCGCAGTTATTACCCATGAAGAGACTAAATATAAAATTGGACGTGCATTTCCTGCAAATGTATTCCCTAAGTTTTCGATTTTAAATCCAGAATATACGTTTTCTGTTTCTCAGTATCAGATGGTAAGTGGTGTTTTTGACACTATGTCGCATTTGATGGAACAATATTTTTCTGACCAAGGTGCAAATACAACAGATTACTTAATTGAAAGTTTATTAAAATCTTCGATTGATAATTTACGTATTGCACTTAAAAACCCCAGTGATTACGAAGCAAGAAGTAATCTTATGTGGAATGCAACGCTTGCTTTAAATACCCTAACAGGATTATCAAAAACACAAGATTGGCAAGTTCATATGATTGAGCATCAATTAGGAGCTTATACAGACTGTGCACATGGAATGGGACTTGCTGCGATTTCTCTACCTTATTATCGCTTTATCTATAAATTTGGTATTGAGAAATTTGTACGATTTGCAACTCAAGTATGGGAAATTTCCGCAGAGGGAAAAACACAAGATCAAATTGCACTTGAAGGTATTGATGCACTAGAACATTTCACAAAAGAGTGCGGTATTGTGACTTCATTAGAAGACTTGGGTGCAACAAGAGAGATGCTTCCTGAGATTGCACAATCAACTACAATTATTGGTAGAGGCTATAAAAAGCTAACCACTAAAGATGTACTTGATATTTTAGAAGCGTGTTTTTAATCACCTATCAATACTCTTGTAAACATAGCTTTAGGTACTAAAAGTAAATTTTATATTAGGGCATATAATAAATACGATGATTATTTAAAAAATAGTCATCGTATTATCAACAATTCAGCATTTGCACTCATCCTCTCTCATTTTCTATCCAGAAAACAGATTAATTCTCTTATAAAGATGCCTCTAGATATCGATTCGTTTATAATCATAATAATATTATATGATTACTGCTGAACTCATACTAGCCAGCAATGAACATCTCTCATTCGAATATACATAAATTATGCCTAAAATATTAATAATACAAAGAGATAACATTGGTGATTTAATACTTACAACACCATTAATTGATTCTCTTGCTCATGAATATAATACAAAAATAGATTTGCTCGTAAACTCTTACAATCAAGCTATTTTAGAAGGTAACCCTTCAGTTGGAAATGTACATATTTACAGTAAGTTACATCATAAAAAATCAGGACAATCATCTTTAAAACTTATTTTTAGTCGCTTGAAAATTATTCTTGATATGCGTCGTCAGCACTATGACATTGCAATTATTGCTCGTGATCATTGGGCAAAAAGAGCATTACAATGGGCGAAATTATCAGGTGCTAAGCGTATTATTGCTATTGGCGATGATACACCTTCATCAGTAACAGACTCAATTCCAACGCCGTCTAATAAAGGTCATATTGCTGAATTGTTCTGCCAACTAGCCCGCCCTCTTGGAATAGAGAAAAAAGCAGGTCCTTTAAAGCTATATGTCAAAGATGAAGAGATCGCTGCAATTCGTCAACGTGTTAAGATAACTGAAAATATTCCTGTTTATGGCTTGCAAATCAGTTCTCGTAAACCACAACAACGTTGGCAAGCAGAAAAATTTAGTACGCTAGCACACCAATTAATGCAGCACGAAAAATGCCAAATTCTTCTCTTTTGGTCACCAGGAAGTAGCGATAATAAACAACACCCAGGTGATGATGAAAAAGCACAGTTTATTCTTGAACAATGTAAAGATATTCCTATCACGCCAGTACCTACTCAAAATCTTCGAGAATTAATGGCAGGTATGTCTTTATGTGATCAAATGCTAACCAGTGATGGTGGTGCATTGCATATTTCGGTTGGTGTTGGTGTGCCGACAGTAGCGATGTTTGGTAATAGTGATGCCGATTTTTGGGGACCGTGGCATATTGCCAGTGAGGTATTGAAAGCACCTGAAGATAATGTAGGGCTTCTTACCGTGGACGATGTATTAACTCGTTTTATTAAACTAAGGGAACAAGTTGTTCAATTAGATACAAAGAGTTAATCGCCAATTACTTAAACGAAGCAATATCAAATATAAATCACCTTATTGCCATAACTGATAAGGTGATTTTTTATTTTACACACTGTCAAATTGATAAAATTATATTTAAGTAGCAATAAGATAATGCATTTAATCCGATTTTTACTTTTTTTGTGATCAAAAAAAAACGGACCTCAATGAGGTCCGCTTCTTTATATGGTGCCCAGGGCGGGACTTGAACCCGCACAGCCTTACAGCCGAGGGATTTTAAATCCCTTGTGTCTACCGATTTCACCACCTGGGCTAAATTATATTTACTTGTTACACTTAATACCTGTTTATCAAACAAGATAGATAACAAATAAATTTAAAGCATTTACTTCTAAGCTAAATTTATTTTTTTAGCTCTTCTCTCACCAACTTATTGCTAGTGGAAGAAAAAACGGACCTAAGTTAAGGTCCGCTATTTGTATGGTGCCCAGGGCGGGACTTGAACCCGCACAGCCTTACAGCCGAGGGATTTTAAATCCCTTGTGTCTACCGATTTCACCACCTGGGCTAAATTCTGTGGTGCGTCCGTAAATTCTTATTACTAAGAGAGATACTGGTATGGACGACTTATTACTTACTTCTCTATGCCATTTGCAATGGACTTTCTTTTTTTGCACCAAACTCTTCATTTAAAAGAGATGGTGCCCAGGGCGGGACTTGAACCCGCACAGCCTTACAGCCGAGGGATTTTAAATCCCTTGTGTCTACCGATTTCACCACCTGGGCATTAATGGAGGCGCGTCCCGGAATCGAACCGAGGTACACGGATTTGCAATCCGCTGCATGACCACTCTGCCAACGCGCCTCAACTGCTCAATCTCATTAGAGATTGGAGCGGGAAACGAGACTCGAACTCGCGACCCCAACCTTGGCAAGGTTGTGCTCTACCAACTGAGCTATTCCCGCTTTACCGAACCTGCTGATTTACTTATTTATTTCTGTAAACCGTTGTGCCTTTCGATGCGTTGCATTCTACTGATTTCCTGAATCTAGTCAACACTATATTTGCATCTTTTTGACTGTTCGGTGAATTTTCAGTCATTTCGATCAACCTTCGCGCAAATCTGACCATGCAGCGCTCAAATATTGAAACATTGACCAGAAAGTCAGCACGGTTGCAATATATAATAATGCGAATCCAAACCACTCTGCTTCAACAGTAGGACGCCATAATAACACAACTAGCGAACCCATTTGTGCGGTCGTCTTCACTTTTCCTATCCAAGAAACTGCAACACTATTACGCTTTCCTAGTTCAGCCATCCATTCTCTTAGTGAAGAAATGATAATTTCACGAGCAATCATGGTTGCTGCGGGTAAGGTTATCCACCACTCATGATAATACTCTGTAATTAAAACAAGTGCTGTTGCAACCATTACTTTATCCGCTACTGGGTCAAGAAAAGCCCCGAAGCGAGTAGTTTGTTTCCATCTACGTGCTAAAAAACCATCAAACCAGTCAGTTGCAGCTGCTACCATAAAAATAATAGCGCAGACTAATGGAGCATCTTTGAATGGTAAATAAAACACCAAAACAAAGAATGGGATTAGTGCGACACGAAATAGAGTTAGCCAAGTTGGGATATTTAGTTGCATAGCGTTCTACACGACCTAGAAAAGTGAGAGTTATTAATATGGTGCATCAATACACTTAGTGTTTCAACGCATTAAAAATTTTTTCTGCTAATGCAGTCGAAATTGTGGGGACTTTCGCAATTTCTTCAACACTTGCGTCTCGCAAAGCTTGTAGCCCTCCCATATATTTCAACAACATTTGACGACGCTTAGGCCCTACACCTTCAATAGATTCTAACGAGCTGGTATTTTTCACTTTTGCTCTACGTTGCCGGTGCCCAGTTATTGCATGACGATGCGATTCATCACGAATATGTTGGATCAAATGCAACGCAGGTGAATCAGAAGGTAATGCCATACCTTCACCTTCAGGCACAAAAAACAAGGTTTCAAGCCCTGCTTTACGATCACTTCCTTTTGCGACACCTATTAATTTCGGATGTGATTTGTCCCAATCAACATTAAGAGAATCAAATACCTCTATTGCTTGTGCTAATTGCCCCTTACCACCATCGATAAAGATAATATCAGGAACCTTATTCTCTTCTAATGATTTACCATAACGTCGAGTGAGCACCTGATTCATCGCCGCATAATCATCACCAGGAGTAATACCACTGATATTATAGCGCCTATATTCAGATTTTAATGGGCCATTCATGTCAAATACTACACATGAAGCCACAGTTTGCTCTCCCATAGTGTGACTAATATCAAAACATTCCATTCGTTTTATCTCTTTCATACCAAGAAGAGACATCAACGAGGTATAACGTTGTGAAATTGTCGATTGCTCGACTTGTTTTGAAGCCAATGCTGTTGCTGCGTTTGTTCTAGCTAATTTTAAATAACGAGCTCTATCACCGCGTGGTTTTGTTTGAATTTGAATTTTTCGCCCCGCTATTGAAGAGATAGATTCAGAAAGAATAGCTTTATCTTCTAAATTAAAATCAAGCAAGATTTCAGTCGGCAAAGTTCGAATTGCACTACCTTGTAAATAAAACTGGCCAATAAAAGTTTGAACAACTTCATCAATTGGGGTATTTGCAGGGACTTTAGGAAAATAACTCCGACTTCCTAACACTTTACCTTGACGGAAAAAGAGGACATAAACACAAGCAATCGCACCATTAAAAGCAACACTGATCACATCAAGATCATCACCAATATTGGCGACAAATTGTTTCTCGGTCACTTGTCTTACGGCTTGGATTTGATCACGAATGCGAGCTGCCTCTTCAAAACGTAACTCTTGGCTAGCTTTTTCCATACGTTTAACCAATCCGTCAATAACTTGCGAATCATCACCTGAAAGAAAAAGCCGCACATAATTAACTTGTTGGGCATATTCTTCATCAGAAACATAGCCTTTTACACAAGGTGCAAGACAGCGGCCAATTTGATATTGCAAACAAGGTCTTGAACGATTGCGATACACACTGTCTTCGCATTGACGAATAGGAAATAATTTTTGCATTAATGCCAATGTTTCCCTTACTGCAAAGGAGTTAGGGAAAGGTCCAAAATATTCCCCCTTGGCATGTTTTGCACCGCGGTAACTAGCAAGTCTAGGGTGTTTATCACCACTTAAATAGATATAAGGATAGGATTTATCATCGCGTAACAACACATTATAACGAGGTTGATAACGCTGGATGTAGCTATGTTCAAGCAATAAAGCTTCCGTTTCTGTATGGGTGATCGTGACATCAATATTGGCGATGCACTTCACTAGAGCTTCGGTCTTACGGCTATTTACTTGTGTACGGAAATAGCTCGAAAGCCTCTTTTTCAGATCTTTCGCTTTGCCAACATAGATTACTGTGTCTGTCGCATCGTACATCCGATAAACACCTGGTTTATCCGTGACTCGGCTTAAGAATGCTTTGGCGTCAAATTTGTCTTCCACTTTGTAAATGACTCTCTATCTCAATTAACCCATAACGTATTGCTATATGAGTTAATTCTACATCACCTGAGATTTTAAGTTTACTAAACATTCGGTAACGATAGCTATTTACTGTTTTTGTATTAATATTCAACTCACTTGCGATTTGTGAGATTTTTTTTCCTCTAATGATCATTGACATAATCTGCAATTCTCTTTCTGAGAGATGATGTAACGGATTTAATTCTTGCTGTAATTTTGTTAGTGCGAGCTCCATCGCTAACTCTTGGCTTATATACCGTTGACCGATACAAACTTGTCGGATAGCTTGCAGAATATTCTCACAAGAAGTATCAATAACAATAAAACCTTCAATACCCAATTGAAGAAGTGTTATTGATAATATAGAGTCTATTTTTGGTGAAATAATAATAATTTTAATTGATAAAGATGATCGCTTTATTCTTTTTATAGAATCAATTAATGAGAGTGAAGGTGCTGAATAAATAATAATAAGATTAACCGAAAATTGTCGACAATAACGAAATGCATCACTTTCATCATTCATCACCTTTCGGATATTAATTTTTTTAATCTGGCTAAGAAGTGTTTTTATTCCCAAGCTAAATATTTCAACTTGACTTATTATCAATGTATTTATCAACAACGTTTCCCTTTAATTGAAATATAACAAAGAATGTTAGTTTAGCTTTCCACCCCCTTAACAAAAATATCATACTATAATAAAAATCAGCAACCCATCTCTTTCTTAGCATTAATTAATATTAATTTAATAAAATTATAAAAAAGACTCATCTAGAAAAGAGTCTTTAAAGAATGAAAAATATAAAAAACTAATAATTGAAATATTATTTATTGAACATATTCATAATATCTTGCTCTGTTAGCATCGGTGTTTTTTCTACAAAATTATAATAAAGAGGTTTGCTATCTATATAAATTTGCATTGTTAGTTTGCTTTCTTTGGCATCAGGGAATAATCCTGCTGATACATAGTAAGTATTGGTATCTTTTAAATGATAAAAAAGATGAGAGCCACAATGCTTACAAAATGCTCGTTCTCCCCATAAAGATGAATCATAGCGTGTTATATTTTCTTCACCTTCAATCTTCAAATCTGATTTACAATCAATTGAAAAACCTGGGCCACCATTCCAACGCAAACACATACTGCAATGACAAACACTGAGCGCAGATATATCTTGTGCTGTCGATAGTTTAACTTTACCGCACAAACATTGACCTTGATGCATTATAACGCTCCTTTTCGTTAAATCATGCACTAACCACCTAAGATTATATGCATGATTTAATTACTAACATGAACACTACGCAAGCTAAAAATGACTTACACTCTTGTATTATTCGTTTGTTTTTTCGGCGGTAATGGTGAGAAATACCCAATTAATAAAATCAATATTGCAACACCAATAAAGGCCAATGCTCTCAGCAATCCACTACTTAATGATGTATCAATTAGGAACAATTTAGCGATAACCACGGCCAACAGCACACCACCAATAAACCATTGTGAGCGTGATTTCTTACGTGTCGCCATTACCATAGCCACTAATGCCGTAATCGCCCAAATAATGGCTAATACTGTTTGGATTACTTTAGAACTAATGATTGCATAAGTTGACCAATCAACATCTGTTGCAAAAACTAATCCTCTTAATAAAATACCGTTTGCCCACCAGAAAATCATAGCAGGAATAATGTAATTAAATACCGGTAAGTTATTTTGCAATAATGCTTGATACTTAGGTGACTGTTTTATTACTGAAATAAATTTATAGCCAACCCATATTCCAACAATCCCCATTAGATCCATCAAGTTAAATAATGGAATAAATTTAATTCCACTTTCAGTACCGTTATTAAAGTTTGCAAAGATTAAAGAAAGTGCCAGTAACCCTAAAACAGGTAAAGTAACTAACCAATAAGTATTTTGGTACTCTTTTATCCAATTAACTCTCATTGCTAACATATAACTTATTGCAATAAATAAACTTATAGCAAGAATAACGCTTGCAAAATGTAAGCTCACATAAAGGTACGTAACATCCAGCAACCAGATAATTTCAGTAAATAAGAAAATACCAATAAAGACAAGATGCATGCTATGGATAAACGCTTTATTAATCCTCTGTTTCGGTAATAACGTATTTACTTTAAGCAAGTAGAAACCACTTGCAAAAGTTGCAACCCAGATAATCGCACTTAACCAATTATCAATTAGCGAACCTGCAAGATAGATGTACACCAACATAATAAGCGCTGATATCGGCCATAATAAAATAGAGCAACTTGCCAACTCAGAAAATTGGGTTTTCTTACCCGCAAAGTACATGCCCAAACAGCTAATAAGAATAAATGCAAAGGTAATGGATTTTACCTCTGGGTAGAGCCAATACTCTCCATACTCTTGTAAAAGTAAAACGCTATATCCCCAACTTACAACAGAGATAAATAGTGTTACATATCCAATAGTTTGATTATCAATATTAGTAAATTTAGCTCGATACCACAGTACGGCAACAGCAAATACAGCGATTACTTGTATTACGATCATTAGCCAATCGCCTAACAAGGTAACTGGCATGTTAAATAATAAAATAAAGGAAACTGCAACTAAAAGAGTCCCTGCAATAGCGGGTTTCTTTTGCTGCTGTAAAACAGAAAACGCAAGGATCATCACCCCTTCAATTGCCCATACAATCGATGTCCATTCAGCAGAGAATGCAAATGGTACAGCTAAAGTGGCAAAGGTAGCAGAGAGCATAAAGAAGGCAATCGCCAATAATTTACCCTCTTCACGATAACGTTTAAGCACAAACCAACTTAGTGCAAAATATGCTAATCCATAAAGTGATGAAGCAATAGCAACACCATATTCCCATTCTGAGGCTAATCGATGTTGGAAGATAAAACCAATTAATGGTGTACCAAATAGTAATGTGGCATCAAAAGAAATATTAAGTTTCAGTTTATTTTTTAATGTTGAAAGCTCCGTTGCAATACCAAAAATCAACCAATTTGCAATTAAAAATAGCTGGCAAGGTAAATAATCGGCATGACTGTAATTTGGTATTGCCCATATAAAACCAATACCAAAAGTAAAAGCAAAACCAATAAGATTTAATAAACGCCAAACTTGCCAATGACTGATAATAAGAATGCCAATTGACAGGATTAGATAATAGCTAAACAATCCAACATAGTTGTTATCACCTGTAGATAGTAAAACAGGCGCTAAATAACCACCAAGTGAGGCTAATATAGCTAAACTAATAGCTCGATGAATAACTGCCAAACTTACACTGAGCAAGCAGATAAACACCATAATAGCGAGAGCGATACCAATAGGAATAAATTCATAAATTTTAGTTGCGGCGAAAATAGTAATGTAGAGCCCGCCAACGCCACCACCTTGCAAAATTAATGCATATATCAAGTTTTTCTTTCTAAGCCACCAGCCAATACCTAATAAGGTCAAGCATCCTGTTCCAGCCATCATTAAACGTGTTGATGCTGAGATAAGCTCGTTCTCAATACTATATTTAAGTAAATAAGATAGACCAAAAAAGAGCAATAGCATTCCTATTTTAGCCAGCGGATTTCCTGTTACTATCCAATTCCAAATAAGCCCCAAAATCGATTTCTGTTGACGTTTTGGACGAGGATTTAAATTAGGTCTATATTGCGATGCAGGTCTATTTACTTGAGGTGTAGCATTTCCTAAATGACCGGTTTCAGATCCCGCAAGGCTAGCACTTGCCACATTCGTGCTATTCTCCACAAGAGACTCTGATGTTAATTCAGTATATGTTTGCTTCGCCTCTTTTTGATAATGACGAGCAAAACGGCTTGTTGCTACCTTAGGTTGATAAGATTCAGGCTCTTTAGGTGTAGGGACTGTTGGTATTTCCGGTTTATTAGGTTGTTTATTTTCAAGGTTAATATCATTAGCCATAGAAGATTGAACAACTGATTTTTCTTCTTTAGGAAAAACTTTATTAAATGTTGTTTCTTGTGATGCTTGTGCGCGTTGATATTCTGGCGTTTCTTTATTCTGCGCCTTGTTTTGCACATGTTCTGTTGTATTAATAGGTTCAACTGTTTTAGAGTCAACCGTTTTGGATTGATAAGTTGAAGCGGTTGAAACTGTTGATTGAGGCTCTCTTTTTATATCATGGGATAAATCCTTAACTTCGCTTTTCTGAGCATCAAGCTCTGCGCGAATATCCACAGTTTTGTCTTTATTTAATAACTTAAATAATTTCTCTTGTTGCTCAGTAAGTTTTTCTTCAAGCTGTTTAATTCGATACAGCAATGAGTTGCTATTTGTATAAGAGTGGTATTGCCAATATAAAGATACCACAACAAATATTGTAACGATGAGCGCCAAAAAGTCGTCCATAAACCTAATCCTTTTGCGTTAAGCATCACATGGTTTTTAATCTCTTAACCTTAGTTATACTTTAATTTTCACAGATTTATCTTAGTTTATTCCTAAATAATCTATTTCGAGAACTCTTGATTTAAACCTAGCACATAATTTCGAAAAAAAGGTATGATCGGTAACCTATCTTAATCTTCCATTTATATTGCAAAACACACTCATAATATGAAATTAAATGACGAATTAACTAACGCTATCGCTTCTGTAACAGAAGCCGCAGCTATTGCAGCAATGCCTTGGATTGGAAAACAAAATAAAAACGCAGCAGATGATGCCGCTGTCAGTGCTATGCGTGAACGTTTGAATAGCCTAAATATCAATGGTGAAATTATCATTGGCGAAGGTGAAATAGACGAAGCCCCTATGCTTTATATTGGTGAAAAAGTTGGTAATGGGAACGGCGATAAAATAGAAATTGCAGTTGACCCAATTGACGGTACTCGTATGGTAGCAACAGGTGAAAATAATTCCCTAGCAATTTTAGCTGCTGGCTTTGAAGGCAGTTTTTTACAAGCTCCCGACATGTATATGGAAAAATTAATTGTTGGTAAGCAAGCTGCCGGCGTGATTGATCTTAACCATTGTCTTGAATATAACCTTGATGCTATTGCACAAACATTAAATAAATCTATTGAGCAATTAACTCTCGCTATTTTAGATAAACCACGTCACCACGATATTATTAAAGATCTACGCGCTAAAGGCATTAATGTTATTACACTTCCTGACGGTGATGTTTTAGCCTCTTTATATGCCACAATGCCTAATAACAGTATTGATGTTATGTACGGCATTGGTGGAGCACCTGAAGGTGTTATTAGTGCTGCGATTGCTAAGGCATTAGGCGGTGATATGCAGGCACGTTTAATTACTCGTGATATTGCAAAAGGAAATAGTGCAGAAAATAGAGAATATGCCGTTTCTGAAATTGCTCGTTGTCATAAAATGGGTACTGATGTAAATATCAAGTTGTCATTAGACACATTAGTACGTAATCAAGATGTTATGTTTGCAGCAACCGCTATTACCAAAGGTGATTTCTTATCGGGTGTTAATCAACAAACCCAATACCTACAAACACACTCTTTAGTGATTAATGGTTCAACACATTCATTACGTTATATCGAGAATTACCATTTACGTTAATACCTAAATTTGTCTTTCTTTCCTTAAGACATAAAAAAAGCGGCTCTCGATTAAAGTGCCGCTAAATTTATTTCAAGGGGTATATTTATTGTTATTTATTCACTTCAGATTTAAGCCAACAAATTGGCTGGATTCTCAACACATAATTTTTTGATAATAGATTTATCAATACCACGTTGAGCCAATAATGAAAGGAATACATTAGGAACAAAGCCCCAACCATTACCCCCATTTTTCGCCCACATCTGTTTTAAGAACACATCATGGCTTAATACAATTTGGCTACCATAGCCTCTTTCAATTAAGGTTGCGACAGCCTCTACGGTATCCATAACACTTGGTGCTGCCCCCTCTTTAGGGAAAGAGATATCGAGACCAATCATATCGAACTCAAGCCAAACACCACGATCTAACATTTTACATTGATAATCAATATCTTTGCCTGATGGATCAGAGTGTGCCAATGAAATCTTCGCGGGATTACATCCCATTTCAGTTAATAGAATATCTAAAACTTCATCACCACGACGTTGCCAACCCGGCATATGAATATTCATCGATGCATGAGGATTACTGTTTTGTGCAATAGCCGCTGCTCTTAAGCTATTTTTCTCACCATCAGTAAAGAAGGGAGAAACACCAATTTCACCAATCATACCTGCGCGAATATCAGTACCATCGATACCTACATTCAATTCATCATCAATGATTTTTGCCATTGCATCAATATCATCAGCCAGTCGTTCTCCTTCAAACTTCTCAATATAAAGCCCAGAAGAAGCCACAACATTAATGCCTGTTATCTCTGCAACTTGTCTTAATTTTCTAATATCACGTCCAATAGATGAAGAGCCAGTTGCATCAACAATTGTTCTTCCACCTAATTCTTTGAAGTTATTTAATTCAAAAATAACATCTTCGATTGGTTTCTTATCCATATTATCGCAGCAGCAATATGGATCGTATTTAAGTCCCCACTGAATATCTGCACTCACTTTTTTATCAACTAACACATGCGAGAATTCATAAAAAGGTTCATCAACAACACCTGAGAGATCATTAAAGAGGTGTTCATGGGGTAATGTTAACCCCATATCTTCTTTTTTCACGGGGCCAGTTACGGTTTGAATATAACCTTTCATTACGATACTCCTACGCTTTTGCTGACTTAGTGGCTCTGAATTCAGGGATTGTGGTTACAATCGCACCTACTAGCGCAAATAATGTACCGATGATTGTCACTAAATAAACGGTATTGCCTAATGAAGGTAATAATAAGTCAATTAATACAGAACCTAATAATTGACCTGCTGTTGAAGCAACACCTAACATCAGTAAGCCTAAACCACGAACTAAAATAGCCATTAATGCGATAGACATGAGTCCTAAAGGACCACCTAAATACATCCACCAAGTACCTGGTAATTCAAGAGTGATATGGCCTAATGCCATACGAACAATAAGAGCAATGGTTAAAACAGTGAAGCCAACAATAAAGTTCCAAGTGATAGACACCATCATAGAACCGGTTGCTTCTGCAACTTTAGAGTTACCTGCTGGCTGCCAACCGGCTAATAAACCTGCAAGGAAAGGTAAGATTGCTAAATAGATAAATGAGGTTGAGTGCCATTGTGGAGAGACCACAAATAAAGTTGCAATAACGGCTAATACTGCACCTAATACACGATATGGCGTGAAATATTTTTTCTCATCAACACCAACACCAAAGCGGTCACATAATAAGCCTGATAATAAGAGTGCTGAGATCAATGCTGTTTGGAATGTTGCAATCCCTAATGCGCTCGCAGAAGCCCCTTCAGAGAAAACAACCATTGCACCACAAAGACCCGCAAACCAGTTCCATAATGGAATTTTGCGCGTTTTAATTAAACTTGGAATTGAAGCAAATTGCTGGCGATACTGTTTTTTCGACATGATGATAAAAAACATCACCACTAAACCACTGGCAAAAGAGATAACTGCACTGGCGTTACCATCTTTTAAAACATGCCCTAACTGCCCATTCACCGCCGACTGCATTGGTGATAGCATACCTGCTAACACAGTTGCTAACATCAGCAATGGTGTTGATAAATTTTTTGTACTCATAAGATGTTCCTTTTGGATTATTGGCTATGAGTGATTTCTTTTTTTATTTTTCAAGTAATCGGTTTTTTATTAGCGCAGAGCGGCAACTCTGCGCTTTTTTACTTTTTATGACAGTTATTCTTAATTCAAATTAACGGGCGATTTGTTTAAGAATGTTGACCCACATATCTGCATAATGAGGCCATGCTAAGAATTCTTTGCTACCCCAGTGAGGAGAACAGTCACTCATAAAGCAACCTGTTTTTCCTTTTTCGAACTGACCAAATACCAGTAATGGATCTTCGCCAATATTTAATACAGTCTCTGTATTCTCTTTAGCTGAAACTTTGTTATAGCCAAGGAACATTGGCCATTCACCAAAACCTTTTACTGATGCATGTTGAGCATTAACAGCACTTGCAAATACACCTTCAGGCGCTTCAACACGATCGTCACCATCTAGCATTTCAACAGGCAGAACTTCTGCAAGTAATGTGTTTTTGTAGTTTGCTTTAGCTTCAATACCCATAAATGACAGGTAACCACCAATCATTAATAAACCACCGCCATTAACTACAAACTCTTTAATTAACCCTAATGCGTTAGGAATAACTTTCATGTTATAGAAAGTATCGTTTTGCAGAAGGAACGTATTTGCACCAATGTCACTAATGACAATGACATCGTATTTAGCTAATGCTTCAGCCGTTTGTGGGAATGCAACCTGAACGGTATGAGCAGGCATATAATCAACTTCAACACCCTTTTCTCTTAAGCAACTTAATAAGAACGTTGAACCTTCTTCATATTTGCTGGAAGTGAAACTGTCGTAGCCTTTGGAGTGGATCATATGAATGTGCCATGACTCACCAATAAATAAGATTTTCATTTTTATTCCTCTTTCAAAAAAGATTATTTATTCAGGGGATTGGGTGACAATCTGTGAATATGTTGTTTGATTGATGCGATGCATGACATTAATATCTTCAGGCATTTCTGAAGCATTACTCGTCTCAACAGCTAATGATGAAAAAGCTGATGCATAGCGTAACGCATAAGAAAACTGCTTTCCTTTTGCCAACGAGGCAGCGAGTGCACCATTAAAAGCATCACCTGCCCCTGCTGTATTTTTTACAACTGCCGGATATGCCGGCGAGTAAATATACTTATATCCGTCATAAGCTAACGAACCTTTACTACCCAGCGTAATAACCACCTTATTTACGCCTTGCTGATAAATAGAAACCGCAGCATTTTTTGCGGATTCTAAATCAAGTACTTCTATTCCAGATAATAAACTCGCTTCCGTTTCATTAGGTGTTAATACATCTATCATCGGAAGTAATTCATTAACTATTCTGTTATAAGGTGCCGGATTAAGAATAATAGGAATATTATTCTCGTTTCCAATAGCAATAATTTCTTTTAATGCTTCAATATTTGTTTCTAATTGTAGTAAAATGATATCTGCATCAATAATTTTATCTTTCTGTATTTTTACTTCATCAGCAGAAATATCCATATTAGAACCAGAGTAAATAGAAATAATATTCTCTCCACTCTCTTCCGAAACAAAAATAGAAGCGGTTCCTGTTTGGTAATTTTCAGTTTGATATATCGTTGATGTTTTTATTCTTGATGACGATATAAAATTAACTGCATAATCACTAAATTGATCAGTGCCTATCTTCGTAATAAAATGTACCTGCGCATCAGCATAACTCGCTGCCAGTGCTTGGTTACAGCCTTTACCTCCCGGTGAGAAGATAAATTTATTCGATAATAAGGATTCCCCGGCTTCTGGCAATCTAGGAAGATAGCTAATCATATCAACATTAAATGAACCCAGTACGCACACCTTATTTATTGCTGTCTTGTTTGCTAAATCGTTTTTATCAATTTGATCATTACATTCTAGAAATTGTATAATTTCTTTCTTAGCTACTTTATCTAATGTTTCAAATTCTATAAAAGCGCCACCGTGGCATCTTTTTATAATTCCTTTTTCTGCTAGTGTATTTAAATCTGATCGTATTGTTTCTTTGGTAACATTAAGTTCTTTAGCCAAAACAGAAACTTTTACTGCACCATTACCTTTGATCAGATTAATTATTTTCTTATGACGTTCTGCTTTCATTTAATGTTACCTCTATGGCAACAACTTTAGTTTATTAGTTGTTATGGGATTGTGATTACAATCATATGTTATTTATTAAAAGCAAAAAAAAGCAGAAATACAAAAATAAAAAACAAAAAGAAACAGAAATAAACAATGATAATAGTAAGATTATTTAATAAATAAATTTGAGGCTTATTCTTTTTTTATAAAAAACAGAGTCATTAAATAACGTAACTTTAACTTATTTAGTATAAATAAATTTAATATTACTTTTTATCTATCCACAGGTAATAATATTAAAATTTCACATGCAAGAATAAAATTTACTTTTATAAATAAGACATTACAAAAAAATCATTTTATATTTCTATAAAAAAACCGTAATAATGCTTAAATAAAATACAATCTAATTGAATCGAGCAATGCATTAATTATTTTTATCATCTCTGATTTTTAATCAGGATTTACCATAAAGAAATTTTAATCATTAAATACCAAAGAAAACGATACCCTTTTGCCAAAGGACGTAAATTACTTAAGTAATGCAAAAGCAACGCTTAAAACACACGCATTTTTCATCTTTCATTTTTGTGATCTAAGTAACATTTAGTTAGATAAAAAAGTTATCACCTTTGTCTATTTAGTTCACCTGTAAGTCAATCTTTGAGTTTATATTGTAAATCAAGAATGGTTTTTATCTATTTTTGGTATCATCTATAAATATGATTTGTTTTTTTAGCCACTTCATTCACAGTAATTATATCTGGAATAAGAATAAACGCAGATAATAACGCCAATAAAAATAAATATATCGATATTTTAAACTATTTGCTTTTGTCAAAAAGTCTTTTTATCAGAAACATTTAGACATACTTCTTTCCTCGCACTTTGCCTATTTTATACTTAAGTTTACTCATACCGTCAGACACAACATAAACTCCTGACAAAAAGTACAACGTAAAATAAGGATATATTAATGAAAATAAAATCACTTATCGCAATCTCATTATTAAGCGCTAGCTTTTCTCTTTTTGCCACAGAGAATTCAACATCATCTACCAATATTCAAGCTCAAGGCGTTATTCAGGCTCAAAAAGAGCTTAATGACTATGAGAAAATCATGATAGAAAAAGTCTGGGTAACTACAGATGCGGTCGATGAAAAAGGTAATAAAACAAGTTCAGACAATACACAAGTAAGCAATTATTTTGGCTTTGCTGAATATTACCCAAATGGCACATTTATTATGTTTACACCAGAAGGTAAACAAAAAATGCAAGGTGACTGGTCAATGTCAGATGATGGTAAATTACGTACCTTAGTTGCTAAAGATACGGAAGGTAAAACACTATTCACCCGAGATGTAGAAAATATCACAGTTAAAAATGACGAGTATACCTATCGTATTTATCCAAATGCTGATGATCGTAATACCTATTTCGATATTATTCATCACGTTAAAAAATAAATTTAGTACGTTGTTTTACCTGCAAATTAGCTCCACTCAATAAATAAAAGGGTTACTTATTTTTATAAGTAACCCTTTTATTTTTATAACTGACTTATCATTTCACCAAAATTCGCCAGATAATTAAAGTATGCTCTGAGATTGCCCTTCGATCCAATAAATCACTTTATGCGCTTCTTCTGGTGTGGGCACTTCCAATTTACTCAACATTCGTTCCATGACTTTAGTCGGTACAGCTTCATTTCTTGCATTATTTTGCCTCTGCCATTGCGCATAAGGAACTTCAATATAAACCAAGGTGACTTTTGCATTATAACGATAAAACAAAGAGATCAGTTGATCTCGCATTTTTCGCGTAATATTGGTGGCGTTCCAAACAAAAGGTTTATGCTCTCGTAAATAAATACGAGCTTGTTCTTTTGCTTGCTGTGCTATCCAACCATTAGCATCTCTATTATCAGGTTTAATATTATGCTGGCGACGGAGATCATCTAAACTTACAATCGGAATATCTGCACAATGTTGGCGAATAAAGGTATCTTTTCCCATACCTGGTAATCCACATAATATCGTAACCTCACTTCCTTTTTCAGGATAAGGCTCATAATTGCAATCCGTACTATTCTCTGTATAAAAATAGTGAAAACGAGCATTATCTGAAGAAAATGGAGCTGCTCTACGCCAACAATTTAGCTCTTCGCAATAAAGGATAAATAACGCAATTTTATCAAAAAGTGCCTGCTCATCTTCACAATCTCGCCCTAAAACATCAGCTTTAGCCAATAATGCCAATAAATAGCAATCTACTCTTAATGATGCAGCAAGCAGTGCTTTTTTAGGATCCGGTTTATCCATTACCCACAGCGGTAGTCCATGAAAACGAACTAAAGCCGCAATCTGCTCTCTATCAGCAAAATTTAAAGGTACTTTTTCATATAGAAAAAGACGCGTTGTCAATTCACCTTTACGTGCATGACCCGGTGAAACAATTCGCCCCTCTTCTTCTCGTGTTGTAGAACGCTTTTCTACATCATGAAGAAGTGCCGAGATCCATAAAATCTGCTGTTCTCTTTCAGTTAACGTTTCATATTCTGGTAATGATTTAACTGAATTGATTACTCTTTGTGTATGTATCGCTACATCACCTTCTGCATGATGAATAGGATCTTGCATAACACCTGCCATATCACTAATTTCATCATACAGTTCACAAAGGTGTTCCCATGACATTTCAGTGTGTAATTTCTTATGAAGCATCATTGAGACTCCTGTGTTTTTTCCCAAATTAAAGGCGCTCGTCGCCAATTTTTTTTCCAATGAACATCTGTTTTAACATGGTCTTTTCTAACATATTTAAAAACACGATGTGAAAAATCATCTAAAGAAAATGACTGAGCATCTCGTGTAACAATGCCTTCCATTGGGCTTGGTTTTTGCGTTAAAACATCTTGTGATTGAAAAAAACTTGCTTGCTTGGCTTGTGAAACAATCATATTTTCAAAATCAGTTTTATCCTGACATTCAGGCAGTTTAATTTCTGGCACCGTTGGCAGATCAAAGAGAGAAGCATAAAACTGTACTTCTTCCCAACTTAGCCATTTATCTTTATAACGAACGGCAAACACATAAAAATATTCTTCTAAATGTGCATATTCAATAGAATGAATGGCATATAGATTTTCACCAAAAATATCTAACTCACCTAAATCGTTTTTCATCATTTGCCAACGTTGACGCAATTGAGATGTCCACGCTGATTGAGCTGGGGTTGCATGCGAGCGAGCAAAAACCCCCATTTTATTTAGGCAATTATTTTCTCCATCCAGTTTTTCTGTATGGATAAGTTGTTTTATTTGGCAAATATCCTGCCACCATTGCGCATTTATACGATCGTCATTTGTTGTGCCTGGTGAAAAAGGATAATGATAGGTTCTATCATATTTTTGTGATTGATTATTCATTATTTAATACTCATTAAGTAACAGAAGGTCTACCAAATTTAAAGAGAAATTCGGTAAGTTTATTTTTCTGTATTTGCACTATATCCTTCAGTGCCTTAATGCGTATTACATAACAACGACCTAAATAATCAAAAGAGAGAGGAAAATAAATTTAGACAGATACTACCTGTAAGTTTCCCAAAGAGCTAGAAAATTAATGTTATTTATTTTTCTTGGTTAATAGTTATTAAAAGATAGCAAAAATAACTGTTACTGGGGATATTGGATAATATTTTCAGAATCAATCAGATTTTCAGGAAAAATAAGTGGATTATCTGAAATAAATGGCATATCTAATTTTCGAGTACCAGTAGAAATAGAAACCCCTGCTTTTAACCATGCAGTAGCAACTAGCTCAGTGCAATAAACACCTTGCCCAGAATGAATACTAAAATTTTCACCCACTCGTTCTAATGCGGTTTGCACCGCAATCTCTCTTGCTTCTTCACTTCCTTTCACTTGGTAAAAACGAACTGAATTAGGTTTTGCTCGACTAATGAAAAATTCAAGACTATCCACAGTAACACCATCTTTTATATTATGATGTTCACTGGGTGTTGAATGGATCACTTGAATGCCGTTATCAGAGATCCACAGCATACCTACGTGGCTAAACCCGCTTTTATCAACTTGTTTAATTATCTCACTAATAACTTCATCCCCATCCCGAAAAACCAAATCACCGTTCTTTAAGTCATGAGGCAAAGCGAGTGCATAAAATGCACCCACTAAGAATAAAGCGAAAATATTAAATGTGCGAACAATCACTTGATGGCAACTTTCCATTTACCATCGACATTAATCATCTCTTGTGCTTGATTTTTTTCCACACCATCTTTTAATGCAGTTTTTAATGTCACAATTGCACTATTTTTATCTTCACTATATTCAATACTGATAACTTCAACTTTACTCAAGCCACCTTGCTTTTTAACTTGTTTTCCAGTCTCTTCTACAATCATTTTAAATTTGCTATTAAATTGTTCAGCTCTTGGATCTCCTTCCATATCACCTAAGTGAATTAATGAAATGACTTTATCCCCATTCCCTTCAGCAACTGCTTCAACAAATGCAACTGCTGCCTGCCCTGGATCATCCGTTTTATCACCACAAGCTGATAATGCCATGACTGTAAATATTAAAAACAGAGAACCTACAATTTTCTTTAACATAATTCACCATCATCATAAAAAGTTATTCTGGCCAAAAAAATCTTATAAAAAATATTTCCTATATTAAAATATAAGGTAGCAAATACATTATTTAAAATTAATTTAATAAAGAGAGCTAACTTCGCCTTTCCTACCGATAAATTATACGTGATAAAAATAAATTTCGGCATATTTTTATATCACTCGTTATTTACAGATAGAGATTAAATGAAGTTTAATTAGTTTTGCAACGTATCATAAAAAGAGTAACTCTAATTATCACAAGGATCTTATTAGTTACACAATGAAAATGATTTATTTTTTATCCTTTACAATCAATAGATAAGGAAAAAATTAGCTCTTTTTATCTTTAATTTTCTTTTTAAGAAGATTATTAAAAGCAAACATTAATATAAGAATAAATTTTATCAATTTTGTAATAACCCTAAAATAAAATTATTCTCTATTTATTGCTGTAACCTCTTTAATTTTTGCTAAATATAATGTAATTCACCTTAATTTATCTAATAAACAAACATCATTTAAATTAATATTACATAGAAAATATCAATTAAATATTACAAATAACAATATTACAACAACCAAACAGACTAAAAAACAATTCTATTTGTTTTCACAATATCTCATAGCGTATTATTGCCTTATATTTAGGTTTTTTGCCTATAACACATTGCGAAAAAATACAAACAAACACTAGAAAAATTGTGATCACATACACCTTTTTGCATCATTAATGCTATTTAAGACAAATAGAAACTGCTTTTTTATCAACAAATAGGTAATCTAGCGGTCTGATTTTGATGACCAAACATGAATAGTTAAAAGGATATTTTATGTTTACTTCACAGCTCATGCTGGTCGGTTATGTGTTGTTAGTAAGTCCTTGTGGAAATGATTCTTGTGATGCAGTTCCTATTACAGAAACAATTTATACTAAAGATGAATGCACAACACGACTTAACTACTTAAAACAAAAAAGACCAGACTTTATTATTTTCTGTGGAGAAGTCTTAAGAGATCCTGAAGTTACTGATGAAAACCCTTATCTCACCCCACCAGATAGTGCAGACGATGTTTTCAAAATTAAGTAATTAATTTATTCTTAATTTTATGATTAAGATAAAATACAATTTAATTTGTTTTCTTTTTACGATATACTCTTTGTACTTGAATATGTAAGGACACGTATTAGGAGTCACTAATGTCTATTGCGAAACGTACCAAAGATAAACGCATTGCGTTAGGTTTAACACAATCAGAGCTTGCTACTTTAGCAAGTACAACACAGCAATCCATAGAACAGCTAGAAAGTGGTAAAACTAAACGTCCCCGTTTTTTACCTGAATTAGCAAAAGCATTAAGTTGTGATTTAACTTGGCTACTCGAAGGTGAAGAACAATCCAATGTGAATTCTGAAATTCCACCAGAGAATGAATGGCAACCAGTGAGTGAATGGGACAGTAATACTCCTTTGGGTGCTGATGAAGTGGAAATTCCCTATTTTAAAAGTATCGAACTCGCAGCAGGTGATGGTTGTTGTACTAACGAAGATCATAATGGATATAAATTGAGATTTTCAAAAAGCACACTACGCCGTTATGGCGCATCTTCTCAAAACGTTATTTGCTTTTCTGTTTATGGCGATAGTATGTCACCTGTTATTCCAAATGGCTCAACAGTCACTGTCGATACAGGTAACACACGTATTGTTGATGGTGGCATTTATGCTATCGAACAAGATGCCTTATTTAGAATAAAACTACTCTACCGTCAACCTGGCGGTAAATTGATTATACGTAGCTATAATAAAGACGAGTTTCCTGATGAATCTGCAGAAACTGATTCTGTAAAAATTATGGGGCGTATTATCCATTGGTCAGTAATGGCTTGGTAATCAATAAGCAAGGCAATAATTTCATAGCATAGAATTTTCAGTAACAACTTGTCCTTTAGACAATAAAACCGTTTTATCTGCTAGCGCTCTGATTTCACGAGGCTCATGAGTAACCATGATCATCGTTATTTCCTTAGATTTTAAGGAATCAATTAAATCCCAAAGCTGATAACGTGTTTCCCAATCCAAACTCGAAAAAGGTTCATCCAGTAGTAAAAGTTTGGGTTGGCTGATAAGAGCTCTCGCCAGTGCAACGCGTTGTTGTTCCCCTCCTGATATTTGATGAGGATAACGTGCTGCGAGATGTGCAATTCCCATTTGTTCTAATATCGCCGTTTCTCTCTCCTTGCTTCGTTTCTGTTTTGCGCCATATTGTGCTAGCCATAAATTTTGTGTCACCGTCATAAACGGAAATAAATAAAGCCGTTGATTTAAATATCGGCAAGAACGTAACCACACTGGTTGCCTATTTATATTTTTATCTGCAAGGTAGATATCACCAGAATATGAAGTATATCCAGCTATCGCATTTAAAAGCGTTGTTTTACCACTTCCAGATGTACCACTTATTCCTAAGCATGTCCCTTTCTCTACGTTTAGCGAAACATCTTTTAATATACCCGTTGTTAATGAACGAATTTCTAGCATGATCTTTTCCTTTCTCGCTGCAAACGATGTAACGCAAATAGTAAAGTAATCGCAATTGCGGTAAGAACAAGTGCACAACCTATTGCCAGAGTGAAGTCTCCGCTGGCGATATTTAAATAAATTGCCATAGGTAACGTTTCTGTTTTTAATCTTGTTGCACCAGCTAACATTAACGTAGCGCCAAATTCACCTAAGGCTCTAGAAAATGCAATGATACTTCCACTCATTAAAGCGGGCCAACACAGAGGGATCTCAATCAGGAAAAATGTTTTTGTTGGCGTTAACCCTAGATTTTGTGCAGTTTGAATATAAGCAGGATCAACAGATTTAAAAGCAGAGAGGCTATTTCTCATAATAATCGCACTAGCGACATAAGTTTGGGCAATAATAATACCCAATGGTGAAAAGAGAGAGCGAGATAATTCAGGGAAAATTCCTGTTAAAGGCCCCTGATTTCCTAACAATAATAATAATCCGATACCGATAACCAATGGAGGTGTCACCAAAGGTAAATCTAATAATGCATCAATAAAACGATGTCCTTTAAAAGGAATTCTTGCCATCGCCCATGCTGCTGGCACACCTAGGATAATAGCCAAGCATAAAGAAGTTAACGCTGTACTCAGTGACATACCAATAGCAAAATGGAATTCAGGATCAGTAATAACTTGCCTCAATTCAACATAAGAAAGCTGGCATATTAGTGCAATTAGCGATCCTAAGATCAGAAATAACAACAAAAAAAGTGGAATTAATGCCCATCGAAACACGTTATTTCCTTTTTAAGATAGATATTTATTTTGCTGTAATAATGAAAAAAGCCACCAGTGAGTTGGTGGCGAAAAAACACAATTTATGTGAGAAAAAAATCTATGGTTTCGAAATTACAGGAAGAAAACCATAATCAGTAAAAGCCTTTATCCCTTCAGCACGCGTAAAATAATCAGCAAGTAATTGTGCTTCTTTTGGGTTTGCTGATGTTTTTAAAACAGCGAGAGTTGCCACTTCTTCAGGGCTACCTTCAGGAACTGGAAGTAAAACAAGTTTATCTTGGTTTTTCATTGCATCTGCATATCCAATAATGGCGGTATCCACTTCCCCATTTAATAAATACATAAGCAATTGTTTAATCGTTGCTGTACGCACAACAACTTTATCACGTAATTTATCGCCTTGACCTGACGCATCAATAAGCTGCTCGCCACTTTTTCCTAATGCGATAGCTTTAGCATCACCCATTCCTAGTTTTAATGAGCTATTCGCAAGATCATCTAGTGTTTTAATATCACCCACTTTATCTTTACGCACAGCAATAACTGGAATATGACGAACAATAGAAAACTGATTAACGACTTGCCCTTCTTTATCTAACTTTTCCACATAATCTTGTGAACCAGGAAAGAATAAATCCCCCTGCTTAGTTAAATTAAAGCGTGTTAATATTTGACCTGAACCACCATATTCAATAGTGACTTTATTTCCTGTCTCTTTTTCAAATACACTTACAACTTGCTCTACGGGTTGTTTTAACCCAGCTCCAGCATAAAGATGAAGCTCGGCTGCAAATGTATTATGACAAATTAATCCTAATGCTAATCCTAAACCAGCAAGTAATTGGCGTTTCATAAAAATGGAGACCTTAACTATCGTTATATAATTTTTTATATAATGGATGATATAACTGTTTAAGGCAAGAGGCTCATATAAAAAAAGAGAAAAATGTTAACAACTTATCATTTTTATCTTTTTCTTTATGTGTAAGCTTTACAAAAGAAACTGATCAAAAATAAACACTTCAAATATTTCATTTTTATCAGAGATAGGTAGATATTAAACTAGTGGTTTGCCGACAAATCCTCGCTTTCACGAGGATTTTATAACTAATTATCGAGCTCTAATAATGCTAGCGCTGTCACTTCATCAATCACAATATCAGTGGCGTAACCTCCTTTTATCGCCCCTATAGTTGCCTGAATATTTTCCACGCCACCTGCAATAAAAAGTCGCTGTGTAATTTGTCTTAATTGAGCAAGGCTTATTCCCATAATCCTAAGATCAATATCAGAGACCAAAGGATTGCCTTGTGCATCATAAAAACGCCCACAAATTACACCCACAGCACCCAAATCTCGATATTGAGCCATTTCACTGCTCGTTAACACCCCCGTTGTTACCAGAGGATTGTCATCACATGTATTACCCACAACAAACAGAGCTTTATTACACTGATTTAGCGCTGAAAAATTACGTCTAATAATAGGCTCCGCTTGAAGTTCCATTGCTAGACGTGCGCTAGACACCACCGCAGGTACATGTAAATTAATACTGCACCCTGATAACTTGTTTGCGATTAACGCAGCAGCTTCTGTTGTTTTAAAATCAGGCTGTGGTGCCACTGCACCTATCATTTGTAGTACTGTAATGTTTTTTAATGATTTGGGTGGAAGATAATTACCCAATTTATAAATTGTTCGTCCCCAAGCAACACCTAAAATATCATCGTCATTAATTATCTGAGAAAGATACATCGCTCCTGCTTTTGCTAATCTTTCTCTGTTCATATTTAAAGTGTGTTGCGATTTATTCTTTTCTTCATCAGGTAAAATAAGCACATTATTAAGATCGAATTTTGCTTTTATTCTTATGGCATAATCAATCGTAGAAAATACTGATGAATCCAAGTTAATATTTACGAATCCTTTTTCTCTAGCTAGATGCAAATATTTCACTACAGTGACACGAGAAACACCCATTATATTTGCAACTTCACTTTGGCTGAGTCCGTCCTGATAGTAAAGCCATGCAGCATAGAGAACGGGATCATTATCAAATAAACTCGCGTTTTTTAGCGAATTATTATCCATTTTAAACCCCACAAATTTTTATAAATCTTATGACTAATTAGTTTATTTTATATTAGAGATATTATTGAAGATAAAAATGCCTTTGAAAAAATTAAGTCTTATAACACAAATAGATACATTTCATTAATCTACTAATAATATCGGCACCCTGATATTTTTCTTTACTACAAGAACCTTATAATACGTAAAAAGCCCTTAATAATGCCGTAAACAGTTCATATCGAGAAAGTTTTTTTTGAAAATACTGTTTTGTTTCGCTAAAAATAAAAATATTAGCTTTAAGTTTTAAAAAGTTTTATTTTGATAAAATTAAAATCACCCAACTCTTATTGTTGCTATGAAAAATCAAATTAATTTAAAAAGGAAAAACAATGATAATTGCATACTCAACAGCACCAAATGAAACAATTGCTAATGAAATTGCTCACTATCTCATCAATACGAAACTTGCTGCTTGTGTAAACTTAATTCCTCAAATCAAATCTGTTTATCGTTGGAATAATGAAATTATTGAAGATAATGAAATACTTATGATGATAAAATCTGAAAAAAGCAAACAGCAAAACTTAATTGATACTCTTGTCGAAATACATCCTTACGATACTCCTGAAGTAATTATAATACCGATTGAAAATTGTTTTAAAGGTTATCTTAATTGGATCCATGAATCTTTGAATTAAAACAATGTTAAATTTTTAGTGAGACTTCTTTTCTAATATTTTTTCAAAAAATGATAACAAATTGTAAATAAAACTATCTTATATCATCTCATTTATTAGACAAGTAACCAGTTGTTAATATTAAATTAAATTTCTTATTTAAAATTAATACAGGTATTTTAAATATACTTTATAATAAAAATAATTTTAATTTCAGATAATAATAATACAGATGGTTAATTAAATAATAAACAGAAAAATATTTATTTTATTTGTATGAAAGTATTTTAAATATATATAGGTTAAATAGCTTTTAATGCTAAATTAATAAGCTTACCAACATCTTATTCTTTTTATTTTCTGTTATAATAAACAGGCTTTCTCTAAATTACATGCAAAAGGAGTGAGTTGTGAAAACAAACAGAGTCGCAAGACGTATTTTAGGTTTACCTTATAATTTAAGTCGGTCTAAAAGGAAAGTGCGTTTTTCCATCATTGCCTCTACAAACGCTGAAAATATACCTGCTGAGTTAAAAAATACAGCTAAAGTCTGTTTAAAACAGGATTTCAGAAAGAATGCAGAGCACAAGCGTGTCTATATGAAGTTAATAGATGCTTACCCAGAGTATCTTGCAACCAATTAATATGGTTATACGCCAACGCTATTTGATAAATATTTTTGTATTCAGTTTGTATACTTAAAATATTAAAAATAGCATATCCCTTACATTACGTAAGGGATATTAGTTTTCTAGACTAATTTATTTTTTCACTATTTATAAAGCTCTTTCCTTATATTTATAAGTGCAACTTCTGCGATTGAAGGTTCAATTTCATCAGGTAATGTGCTTAGTTGAAATGCATTCTCAATATTCTTGATAAGAATTTTACTACGCTCTAATAATTCATCATAACTAACCTGACCGGCTTTAATTGCTAATAACTCATCTCGATTATCACACCAAACCTTCACTTTCCCTTCTTGTGCGATCCCTAATGCGATATAGAGCAATCTAAAGGTATGCATCATATTTTTACTATCGTAACTTCGTCCATGATCGATGTTTTGTTGGTAACGAACATCATTACGTTGTTCAACCCACTGCCAATATTCATGATATTGTTTGCGATATGCGCTATAACCTTCTTTATTAAAACTAAGATAACCTTCAAGTTTTGCTGTTTTAGAAATACTACTTAGCAATACATCATTAGCACTTTCTTTTTTTATTATTCCTTGATAAGTCGCTTTATCATCATAATAAATTGCATAAATATCTTGAGCATGTGCGAGTTTTGTTAATCCAATATGTTCTTGTTTCCAATGTCGATTTTCTAACCAAGTATTGATTAATATTGTTTTCCCGTCTTCAATCACATAACAAAAATCGAGAATAGTTTTTAATTTTTTTTCAACTGGATTTACTATTTTTTTGTTTAATCCTTGAGCTTTTTTAATCTGACCTTGTGCATAATGCACAAATGTTTGAACACAAGTTTTAGATAAAAACCATTCTGGTTTTATTAATGATATTAAAGGGTGACGATAAATAACCACATGTTCAGGTGAATTAAGTAGTTCTAAAATATTAGGATTAGATGCACACAATAGTTCTATAAATCGTCCTAGTTCATAATAAACGATATCATTGGTTTCATTACTGACTTGTGGCGTGTATTCCAACCCATAAAAAAGATCTTTAGGGAGATAAAATACGCCTTTAATATCTGTATCTGATGTTTCTGTCGCAAGATTATGTGAACGACTTCCAGCGATACTTTCAAATAAAAGGTAAGGTTTTATATCTTCAATGGTCAGTTTCATCTAATTTCTTCCTAAACCAATTATTTAAAATATCATTATCAGGTACTGTTCTTTTTGCTAATTGAACATTTGTCTCTTGCCATAAAAAAATCACTAAATGTTGCATCACACCCGTTGGAATCCAAGTAAAATGCTCATCTTTATCTGATTTAAATTCTACTAGCTCTTTGATGACTTTTTGTTCTTCAATAGTTAAGATTTTTATCAGCTTATCCAACTCCATAGGCGGAATGTCACCCGTTTTTACTGTCCAATAAGCGGATAAAAGAGAACGTAATAGATAGAACCATTTTTTTAATTTTATTGGCTCTACACTAATCTCATTCTTTGAGTTATTTTCAGGAGAATATCCACTCACAACTTTAGCAATTCCTCGATAATGATGAACAATCACTTTGGGTTGATAAAAGAGTTTTGCAAGCTCAAATAACTCCTTTTGAACATTAGGATATTCTTGATAAATTATCGGTGATTGAAGCCATTCTAATAATATACAGTTCGATTTACGTAATAAATGCAGTGCTTTGGTAATATCCCAAGCGCCGACATCAAACCAACTGTTTTCTATCCATTCAAAGGTTTCTTTAGGTTTATCGATAGAAAGATAAGCATTGCGAGGGCGTATAAAAATACCTCTCACATCATAATCACTATCTGTTGAAGCAAATCCCCAAGCTCGGCTACCACTTTCTGCAACATAAAGTAATTTAACTTGATGCTCTTGCTCTATTTGCGGTAATTTTTTTAATATCTCATTATGCATGATGTCCTTATCTCCTTATTGTTACTTTTTCACTAATTTACTTCTTAACACTAATATTCTATGGTTATAACACAGACATAAGCCAATACAAACTTAGTCAAATTCTCATTTTACCCATGTGTAATTAGGTGATTTATAAATTAAAATGATAACCTCACAACAAGCACAAGATATCGTTCTTAATCACTGTCATTCATCACCTTATGGTGAGCGATTTGCTATTTATTTTTGTGAATTATCGCCTAAGCAAGATTTTTGGATAATCCGTTGTAACTCTGAAAGTTATGTTATTTATAATCAACTAGAGCATTGTTATGTTGGTGTAAATGCCTATTTAGTGGATATCTTTACGGGTAAAATTGATATCGTTGGCAGTGGGGAAAGTGTTGAGGATTTTCTGCAAGATATCTACGATGCCCAAACTGCTGGTAGTCAATTTTATCTTCTTCGCCCTACTTTTTCTAAAGAAAACAAAATCGCATTACTTAATTTAAAACAATGGCTAAAATGTGGATATACCAACACCATTAATTTACTCACCATTAATAGAAATTGGTTTACTGGTAAACGCCGCTATTTACAACATATACAGATATTATTAGATAAAAGGGATATTAAAACTGAGATTGTTTTAGCGGATAATATCGATGGAATAGTTGTTATTAATAACAATATATGGTTTGAAGAGGATATTATAAAAAAATTAAGGAAGGTTGTTGGGGGTGGGAGTTCATACTAATGAATTTAATCACAATTCTTCCTGTTCTATTAAACTTATTGGGGTGCAATGATTGCCATTTACCCGATATAGCAAGATTTTGTTGAGTCAGTGCAAACATTAATAAAAACTCATTGAGCAACCTTCAAATCAGATACAAATTACTATAGATAAAAATAACCAAAACGGTAATACTTAGATTCAAAATATCCTTTTATGGTTTTATCTATTGGAGTTCTCTATGAATACTAACGATGTAAGAAGCATTGCTGAAATTAGAAGAGACAATCTGATCTATATTATTGAACGCTACTACAACGGCAAACAAAAATTACTTGCTGATGCGTTAGGTGTAGCACCAAGTATGATCTCTCGTTACCTATCACCAAAAGGTTTAAAAAGTCACCGCGAACTTACCGATCCAATGTCACGCAAAGTTGAATATGTAACTAGAATTAGCAAATATTGGATGGATATAGACCATTTAAAAGAAGGTCATACAGGATCAGAAAAAGAAGAATACATTCCGACAGAAATTAGCAAAATACTCTCAGATAACATCACAACATTCATGTTAAACGATGGAATAAAATCAAGAGTTAAACTCTCCATTGACTCAGGTCTTGCACAATCAACGGTTAACCGTATTATTAATTGTGAAGCAAGTGGCACGGCTGAAAGTATTGATGCCATAGCTAAAGCAATGGGTCGTCATGCTTATGAATTATTAATACCTAAGAATGATAAAAGTGCTATTAATTACGATAGAAAAGCCTATTCTAAATTACCTTTAAGTGAGCAAATATCAATTCAAAACTTTATTGAATTTATTATTTATAAAAATAATCCTATCACTAATGAATAAAATATACAAAAAAAGCCACCAGTAACTTACTGATGGCTATTGGTTTTTTAACCTTTATCAACTAGTGCTGATAAACGTTATTTTATTCCCACTCGATGATTAATGCTGTCTTAAAACACTATAAAATCAATAAAATAGCATTATCTCTGCATGTCGATACCATACAAAATACCATGGTAAGAAAACTTGGAGACTGTACTGATCGTGTCGCCCGACGCAAAACGCTTTTAGACTGACAACTTGCACACCACAAAGGATATTCGTCCAAAAGCGGTTATTCAAAGAAGTCAACGCCCTGGGTTGGATCTTCCGCTTGCCTCCACCAGACTTACATCATCACGAAGCAATGTCACCATCGCTTCATGATGTGCTGTTATCTGCTGATCGTCCCAGTTTGTATTTCGGGTGATTTCCGCCATTCTCTTGAGCTTGGGACTTTGAAGTTCAATTGTATCCTTGAAGTTTTCGGCCTTCGCTCTGGGGAGGCTATTGCTGAATTTTGAGTTCGCGCTGACGCTTACGAGCGCGAGGTTGCCAAGCAGGTTAAGGCTAGAACCTGAAACAACCGCGCCCGACTGTTCTTTGTCAGGATGCTGTGGATAGAAGTGCTCAATAGAAGTTCTGAACTGAAATTTGAAATCTCGTTTTGAGGAGTCACTCAACAGAAGATAGTCGAGATACGAAAAGACGATACGGCTGATACCAAACCCTTGTGGTTGCTGATCTTTCTCAAAGGAGAATGTCTCTTTAACCTTGCTGCGGGCATATCCCTTCAACAAATCGGCAAGATCCGCATGTTTCACGTCTCGAGGGGCTTTAACGGAGAGCCAGCGAAGAACTTTGGTAATCCAGTGCATCGTTCGCGGAGAAGTGTAGGTAATCCGAAGCATGGACTGAAGCAGCAATACATCTCGGGTATGTGGGTCAGCACTCCCGTCCTCCTCTAAGCTTCCATTGCTGGCCGAGAAAACATGGATGTACGTCGGGGTTGGCTTCTTGTCCCCGCCTCCTTTTTTCAGTCGCTGGAGAGACCAATCGCCATCGTCACCGATGTTTGCCGTGAATTGACGCTTCAAGATGAAGCCATCGAAGAGGTTGCGGCACTTGAGAAGTATAAATGCAAAACTACGCACCCAATCGGCTTTAGCATCGGGTACATTATTTACGGCGTCGTCAAATGACTTGATGAGGCGCTTGTCGTCAAGCAGGCCTTCGTCTTCGACCTCATCGCCTTTCATAATTCTTAGAACGTGTAGCAGAAAGGCCGGAAACTCAATAGTCGAACGAAACCGCTCGTTGCCCTCGTCTTCAGTGGAATTTGACTCGAGCTCTTTAGCGTATTTTGACAACGCCTCATCCAAGGACAACGATACCCCTTCGGAGGATTGCCTTGATGAATTGATGCCGGATTGCGGACGACTTTCCATTAGCGAAGCGAAGCTGGTCACCTCCAGCCAGGACCATTCATCACCAAATACTTTGTTTCGCAAACTTGTGTCACCACGGGTCAGAGACATCTGGACATAAGAATCCATGTCAGCACAGGAATCCCAAACCCACGCAAAGCATTCGCGTTCATATTGATTGGGCAGTTTGCTCATCAGGCGAGCCTTAACAATATCAACCTGCTTGAGTTGCTGCCCACGAGTGTTCATGATCTCGAAGTAGCGATTGAGGTCGGTATTGGGTGGCAGCGAGGCACGGACGACAGTCACCTTCGTTAGCAAGAAATCGGAGAATTTTTCGCGTGAGCGATTAAGGTTTTCATTTTGTTTGAAGAACTGATTGATGATGCTGTAGCCTTCATGAATGCCAGCATCTGCATTACTCGTGGAGCCCTGCGGTCGAACGTGCTCCTTAGCCGCCTCCTGTGCTACTCGCAGCAGGGCCTCAGTTGCCCGTGCGCGCGACTCATATTGCAAGTGGCCTGCATGGCCAACCGACGGCTTCTCACCCTCACCGTCTTGCTCCAGGAAGGTCAGAAGCAGATAGAGGGTTGTAAGTCGTTGTTGTCCATCTATGACCTCGAACTCATCCTCTCTACCCCGCTTGATTACAACAAGGTTCCCAAGAAAATAGTTGTCCTGGCCCCCTACTACCGAGTCTTGAATATCGCTAATAAGTTGCTCAATCTGTTCGGCCCGCCAAGCATAGTTCCGTTGATAAATAGGAATCAGATAATTGTCAGTGAATAACTTGCCTACTGTTAACAGTTTAGGTTTCAACTCCTTCTTGCTCATTGCAGCCCCTTGATAAAAGCAACGAGTTCCTTTTCGTGGTTATCGCTGTATGGCTTACTTGCTATTGGAAGTTTGCGGACAACACTTCCAGTCATCGCGTTACGTAGCAAAACAAAAGGCGATTTATTTGCATCGTTTTTACCTCGCGCTCGGTTGTCAGCAGATACAAATTGCACACGAAGTAACTCGACCCGCAAGGCATATGCCCATGCGAATAACCTATTTCGCACTTCATCTACATCTTCATCGCCAAACTTGTTTGTATAGCAAAGCAGCGCGGCAATGAACAATTCGTACACGTAGCGGTAGCGACTTTGAGATGGGCCAAAGTTTTTGAAACCTCTGTCAATAACCTCTTGTTCCAGTATCTTCAATTCGTCAAGCATGAATGTCACCATCTCGAAAAATGAGCGTCCTGCGATTATCGGGGCATCAAGCTGAAAGCGGCTGCGCCCGGCATTTCGTGCATCATGTGTAGAGGATACCGACCATGCACTTAGAAGTGGCATAGCGGCTTGTGCTGCAAGGTGATATCGCAGATTTGGCGAAAATGACCTGTGGGATCGTGATGAAATGCCCTTGAACATGCCGATGTCCCGAATAGTAAATTCGAGCGAGCTTTCGCCTCGTGACCACTTGGATATCCGGTATAAAAAAGTAGAAAAAAGCCTGTCCAGATCCTCATCGTTTACGGCTTCCCAAGCCTCAACGACAGCCACTTTCATAGCTGCGGACTCATCGTGCATTTCGCGCAGGTGGTGTGCTTTGAGCAAGTCGTGAGGGGCAAGCGGTTTGCCGCGATAGTTCTGGGAATCAAAGACACGAAATGCCTCATCAATATCGTCCGTCACAATACGCACCAACTGACATTTGTGACAGATAAAATCCAAAAACTCTTTTTTATCTTCCAACTGCGACAGGCGCCTTTGAAGCTCTATCCAAACTAGGGAGACAGGGGTTTCGCTGTTACCAGACATCGAAATTTGATGATTTATCGAATCTAAGGCCGCAAGAATCATTCGCAAAGTCAGCAGGCGCTGCTGCCCGTCGACTACATTGAGATACTCACCATCATCGTGAAGAATGATTGCACCCAAAACATAGGGAATATCTTTTCGTTCGGTATCTCGAAGAGCTTCGCTGATATCATCCACCAGTTGTAGAGCAGTCGATACATCCCAACTGTATGGGCGTTGATAGTTCGGTATCCGAAGGCCTTGCTTGAGTAGTTCATCCACGGTGACTGCACTAACACCGTTCTCTCCGTTAATCGCCATTCCTATGTCCCTTCATTGACGCTTTTCTATTTTCTCAGCGTATTTTCCGCAAACTTTATTCACCTATATGGATACTTCGATTCCGAGTGGCGGCTGTCTTGTTCACAATTTCTATCACGAGGTGCTCCTCTGGCGCATATTTAACGATCTGGGGCATGGGTCGAGAGAGCCGTTCTGATCAAAGCGAGCATCGATGGCATCAGCACAGCGCTGCAATGCACCCGGTTGTCGATACCATGGCATTTGCTGATACGGTCACATGGTATTTGCTATATCTTCGGTTCAGCGTCGGCCTTAAACCATAAAAAATGCCATTGATAATGCAGCCAATATCATCAATGGCACTCACTAAATCAAATAAAACAATAGGCTAAATAATAGCCTCACTCCCACTCAATCGTTGCAGGTGGTTTACCGCTGATATCATAAACAACGCGGGAAATTCCGCCCACTTCATTGATAATACGGTTAGAAACGCGACCTAAGAAGTCATATGGTAAATGTGCCCAATGCGCTGTCATAAAGTCCACAGTTTCAACTGCACGTAATGAAACAACCCAGTCATATTTACGACCATCGCCCATAACACCCACTGAACGCACAGGTAAGAACACGGTAAATGCTTGGCTTACTTTGTTATATAAATCAGCTTTATGCAGTTCTTCGATAAAGATAGCATCAGCACGACGTAATAAATCACAGTACTCTTTTTTGATCTCACCTAATACGCGAACCCCTAAACCTGGGCCCGGGAATGGGTGACGATAAAGCATATCGTAAGGTAAACCTAACTCTAGGCCAATTTTACGCACTTCATCTTTAAACAACTCTTTTAATGGCTCAACTAAGCCCAGCTTCATATCGTCTGGTAGACCACCCACGTTATGGTGCGATTTAATCACATGAGCTTTACCTGTTGCAGATGCAGCAGACTCAATCACATCAGGATAGATAGTGCCCTGTGCTAACCATTTAACTTGTGGCTGTTTAAGTGCTTCTTCATCGAAAATTTCAATAAAAGAATGACCAATGATTTTACGTTTTTTCTCTGGATCACTTTCGCCTTTCAGTGCAGTCAAGAAGCGATCTTCTGCTTCAACATGGATAATATTAAGGTCAAATTTACCTTTAAACATTTCCATCACTTGTTCTGCTTCATTCAGACGCAATAAGCCGTTATCAACAAATACACAGGTTAAACGTTTACCAATCGCACGGTTTAACAATAATGCAGTTACTGATGAGTCAACACCACCTGATAACGCTAAAATAACGTGATCATCTCCAATTTGCTCTTTTAAACGAGCAACCGTGTCTTCAATAATTGCGGCAGAAGTCCATAGCGCATCACAACCACAGATATCTAAAACAAAACGTTTTAAAATCACTAAACCTTGATGGGTATGTGTAACTTCAGGGTGGAATTGAACACCATAAAAACGTTTTTCTTCATTCGCCATGATAGCAAATGGGCAAGTTTCTGTGCTCGCTACTGTTACAAAATCTGATGGAATAGCAGTAACTTTGTCACCGTGGCTCATCCATACATCTAATAATGGTTTACCATCTTCACTAACAGAATCTTGAATATCACGGAACAGTGTGCAAGTTTCACGAATTTCAACTTGTGAATAACCAAATTCACGCTCACCAGAAACTTCGACGTCGCCACCTAATTGCATCGACATCGTTTGCATACCATAACAAATTCCTAATACAGGAACGCCTGCATTGAATACGTATTCTGGTGCGCGAGGGCTGTTGTCTTCAGTAGTACTTTCAGGGCCACCAGACAGAATAATACCATTAGGATTAAATTCACGAATTTGTTCTTCTGTAACATCCCATGCCCAGAGTTCACAATAAACGCCGATTTCACGAATACGACGAGCAATAAGCTGCGTATACTGTGAACCGAAATCAAGGATAAGAATGCGATGATTATGGATATTTGCTGTCATTTGTGGTGAATTCCAAAACAGATAAAGTCATAAAGTTGAAAGGCTTGCTAATTTATAATCAAAACAAAGTAATAACTAAAACAAGCCTTTCTCGGAATAAATTACATACCTAAGCGATAGTTAGGAGATTCTTTTGTGATGGTCACATCATGGACATGGCTTTCTTGAATACCCGCACCACTGATACGAACAAATTCAGCTTTGGTATTCAAATCTTTAATTGTTGCGCAGCCTGTTAAGCCCATGCATGAGCGTAAACCACCCATTTGTTGATGAACGATAGTTTTCAATAAACCTTTATAAGCAACACGACCTTCGATACCTTCTGGTACTAATTTGTCTGCTGCATTATCAGTTTGGAAGTAACGATCTGATGAACCTTTAGACATCGCACCTAATGAACCCATGCCACGATAAGATTTATAAGAACGGCCTTGGAACAGTTCGATCTCGCCCGGAGATTCTTCAGTACCTGCAAACATTGAACCAACCATAACGCAAGCTGCACCTGCTGCTAATGCTTTTGCGATATCGCCAGAGAAACGAATACCACCATCTGCAATAACAGGAATGTTGCGATCTTTCAGTGCTTCAACGGCATCCGCAATAGCGGTAATTTGCGGTACACCAACACCGGTTACGATACGTGTTGTACAAATTGAGCCTGGGCCAATACCTACTTTAACCGCACTCACACCCGCATCTGCTAGTGCTAATGCGCCTTCTGCGGTTGCAACGTTGCCACCAATAATAGGTAGATTTGGATATAATGCACGAGTATCACGAATACGCTGTAATACACCTTCAGAATGACCGTGAGATGAGTCAATAAGTAAAACGTCAACGCCTGCAGCAACTAATGCAGCAACACGCTCTTCATTACCTGCACCCGCACCAACAGCAGCACCAACACGTAAACGACCGTGTTCGTCTTTACAAGCGTTTGGCTTACGTTCTGCTTTCTTGAAGTCTTTTACAGTGATCATACCTTTCAGGTGGAAGTTGTTATCAACCACTAAGGCTTTCTCTACACGTTTTTCATGCATTCTTTGCATGACAACATCTCGTGCTTCGCCTTCCTGTACAGTCACTAAGCGCTCTTTTGGTGTCATTACCGCTGTAACAGGTTGGTCTAAATCAGTAACAAAACGAACATCACGACCAGTAATAATACCCACTAATTCGTTGTCATTGGTCACAACCGGGTAACCCGCAAAGCCATTGCGTTCAGTCATTGCTTGAACTTCACGTAAAGAAGTTTCTGGTGTTACGGTGATAGGATCCGTGACAACACCACTTTCATGTTTTTTCACACGACGAACTTCTTCAGCTTGACGTTCGATAGACATGTTTTTGTGGATAAAACCAATTCCACCTTCTTGAGCTAATGCGATAGCTAAAGGCGCTTCAGTCACAGTGTCCATTGCAGCAGAAAGCATAGGAACATTTAGGCGGATTGTTTCAGTCAGTTGAGTAGACAAGTCGGCAGTATTAGGAAGAACAGTGGAGTGTGCAGGAACTAACAAAACATCATCAAATGTAAGTGCTTCTTTTTTAATTCGTAACATAGCAATATCTCACCAAGGCGGCTTTTAGGAAATAGAAAATATTGCCGCGGAATTATACACACCGTAATCGGTTGCTTCTAGCTTTTTTTCAAAATTTTTATTGATCCTGCCACTAACTTAGGTAGTATCAATCAATTAAGTCTTTGTTTTAAAATTTGATCTGGCTCACATGACACTACCGATAAACAATAATATTTTTACTGTTAGCCGTCTAAATAAGACCGTTCGCCAGTTATTAGAAATGGAAATGGGTCGCATTTGGATCAGCGCTGAAATTTCCAACTTTACTCAACCCTCTTCTGGTCACTGGTATTTTACGTTAAAAGATACTAATGCCCAAATTAGAGCGGCGATGTTTCGTGGGCAAAATACTAAAGTTACTTTTCGCCCTCAGCATGGTCAGCAAGTCTTAGTGCGTGCAACAATTACATTGTATGAGCCAAGAGGTGATTACCAATTGATTGTTGAGAGTATGCAACCTGCTGGCGACGGACTTTTACAACAACAATTTGAGCTATTAAAACAAAAACTCAGTGCTGAAGGTTTATTTGATGCTATTCATAAAAAACCCCTTCCATCACCCGCTAAACAAATTGGTGTTATCACTTCATCAACAGGAGCAGCACTACACGACATTTTAAATATTCTTCGTCGTCGAGATCCCTCTTTACCTGTTCTTATCTATCCAACTGCGGTTCAAGGTGCTGAAGCGCCTATGCAGATTGTTCATGCCATCGAACTTGCTAACCGTCGTAAAGAGTGTGATGTTTTAATTGTTGGTCGTGGCGGTGGCTCGTTAGAAGATCTCTGGGCATTTAATGATGAACGTGTTGCTCGTGCTATTTTTGCCAGCGAAATTCCAATTGTAAGCGCCGTTGGCCATGAAACTGATGTAACCATAGCTGATTTTATTGCCGACCTTAGAGCACCAACTCCTTCTGCAGCAGCAGAACTAATCAGCCGTAACAAGCTTGAGCTATTACGCCAATTGCAATCACAGCAACAACGCCTTGAAATGGCGATGGATTACTATTTAGCGAAAAAATTACGCGCAATAACACAGCTTCATCATCGTTTACAGCAACAGCATCCTCATTTACGTCTTGCTCGTCAGCAAAATGTATTGGCTTCAACACAACAGCGTTTAGTTTCTAGTTTTCAGCGACTATTGCAAGCCAAACAACATCAACAAACACAACTACAAAAACGCCTTAATTACCAAGAGCCTAGTTCCCAAATTCAAGCATTACTTCGCCAACAACAACAGTTGATTTACCGTATGCGAGAAAGTATTTCACAACAGTTATCTCGTCAACGTGAACAATTCGCTATTAGCTGTTCTCGTTTAGAAAGTGTGAGTCCTCTCGCAACACTTTCTCGCGGTTACAGTATTAGCGAAACAGAGTCTGGAGAAGTGCTGAAAAATACCAAACAGGTAAAAGTGGGCGATCCGCTAAAAACGCGTGTTGAAGATGGTTGGATCACCAGTGAAGTGGTTAAAACACAAAAGATAAGAGCTAAACGTAAGACCGCCTCTAAAAATGATGATTAGCCATATCAAATGGCTTAGATCAATATAAATACAAAAAAACGACATCAAAGTAATATTGATGTCGTTTTTTATTATTTGTACTTTAAGATAATCATTACGTTATATTAAAAACGCACTTCCCCTGCAAAAAGATAACTTCTACCGCGAGCTGTTTGTGTATTAGCACTCGGATCTTGCATAATTGGTGATGAATTACTTCTATCAAGTGCATTAGAATAGTTTTTATTCATTAAATTATGTACTGCGAATTTCAGTGAGATATTTTTATTAATTTGATAATTCCCATAAACATCAATTATCGTTGGGATTTTTTCTTGTTCTACCGTTGGCACTATACCTAAATCGTAATCAACGCCTTCTGGTGAAGATTTTCGTGATTTACCTGTTATTTGAATAACCGTACCCAGTTCTAATGATCGGTCATCAAGGAGACGAATACCTGTATCTATAGTGGCATAATATTTAGGAAGCTCAGAAGCTGGTGATTGTCCAAAATCTAAACTAGCAATTGATGTGGGTTGTGATGTGCGTTGATCACTATAAGACAGATTAGCGTAAAATACCTCTGCATCATAATTAGCTTGTAACTCATAGCCACGTAAAACCACAGGATCGATACTGTTAGTATGAAGATTAATATTACCGTCATTTTCCATATTGGCGTAATCATCCAATGTTAATGTATCATCAGCTCTACAACGGATCCCTCCTTTACACACGATAAAAGATTCACTAGAAATATAATTTTTGACCTTTGTGTAATACCATAATCCTTTAAATCGAAAACTATCACCTTCGGTAATTAAATCTGGACGGTAACTATTAAACCCAAGCTGGAATGTATCAGCCTTTTCACTCTTTAAATATGGATTCATTGAAGCCCCACCTTCATTGGCAAAAAAGATCTCTTGTGAGGTGGGCGCTCTCATTGTATGAGCATAACTTACAAAGGGTTGAAATTCAGAAATAATTTCAGCGGAAAATAACACCCCAGGATCCCAATTTCTATCATGACGATTTACATTCATTTCACCTTCAGGGAAACATGCATCACGAGCCGCACACGCTGGTTTATACCCTTTTATATTGTAATCCACATAATTTAAATTTAGGTCGAGAGTATAAATATCGTATTCAAATTTCATTTGTGAAAAGAAGCTAGTTAAATCATTTTTTCCTTGTGGTGCAAACGCATTATTTTCAACCATATTATTTGCTTGCCACGGATCTGTTGAAGGCGCAATAACACTACGTTTGTATTCTGTTGACATTAATTTAGAGCCAAGTGTTAATGCCATATCCATTTCACCATAATTAAAACGACTGGTATTTTTAACCACAAGAGAATCAGAGATATTTTTTGCATTTGCATTACGTAAACTCATTAAAGAATCACCTTCAAATTTTTGAGACGCTTGGCTGTGACTCAAACGAACTTCACTATCAAAAAGATCATTTAATGGTGTATAGCGATATTTTGCATAATAATCTTTAGCATCAATTTTACGTCGATTAAAATTATTATTATAAAATCGACCACTTAATTCTAATTCATGAGTATCGTTTGGTTTAATATTAATTTTTGCTAATTCTGAATGAGGCTTTTGATTAAAATATTTATTAGTCGCAAATTCTTCACTATTAAAACCGGCACCATTTTTATAAGAAGATTCTATTTTGTGCCCACTTAACGCAATCATTGCACCAGCTGTACCATTATCATTAAATAATGAACGTTGTCCTGCAAAAGCGACCATACCGTTATAACCTAACCCATTAGTACCACCAGCTGCTTTACTTCTTACTCCCCATGAATTTCCTTTAAATAAAATATCTTCGATGCCAATAGTTTTAAAATTAGCGCTACCTGCTAAGGCATTGATACTATTTTCACCATCTTGTTGACCTCGAGAAATATCAACTTGAACAATAAAGTTTGGATCAAGCATACTATTAAATTGATTATATGGCTGGCCACCATGACTAATTTGGCTAGGGGATGTGCTATATGTTGTTTGCGTAACACCATCTACCATCATATTAACACGCCCAAAACCACTAAGTCCGCGAATATTAACACTCACACCGGGTTGGCTTACATCCATTTGAGTATACGTGCCCGGCGTTGATCGTAATGCTTGTTCAACAGATTCAAGATTATTAATTTCGCCAATAGAACTATAAGCACCCGGTTTTCCCAATGCTTTTTGTTCTGGTGTCTCTTTTTGTGCTGATGAAACTTTTAAGCTACTAAATTGAACCGCTTTATCAGTTTCTGATGCGATGGCAAGATGATTAACACTCGAAAATAAAATAAGAGTGCTAAGTATTTTCCTTGTAAATTTCATAATAAACCTATTCTTTATTTTTATTTAAATAGGCTCACGCTGCTTTATATAAAGTAATTAAACTAGAAAATATTATTGTTATATTCGTTTTAAATAATAGCGCTGTCTCTCTTAAAGAGAGACAGGCTAATTTTATTAAACTTATTTATTATTACAATTTATTCTATTTTATATTTTGAGCTTTAAAATAGACTTCAGGTTGTTCTAACATCAAAATAAAGGCATATTCTTTTGCAGTATCGCGTAAGCGATTAAAACGTCCTGATTTACCACCATGCCCTGCACTCATATTAGTATCAAGTAATAGTAGGTTATTATCTGTTTTTAATTCACGTAATTTAGCAACCCATTTTGCAGGCTCCCAATATTGTACTTGTGAATCATGTAAACCTGTTGTGACAAGTAAATGAGGATAAGCTTTAGCAACGACATTGTCGTATGGACTATATGATTTTAGGCGGAAATAAACGTCTTTATCCGCAGGATTTCCCCATTCTTCATATTCCCCTGTTGTTAAGGGAATTGAAGCATCAAGCATGGTTGTCACAACATCAACAAATGGAACTTGAGATACAACACCACAGTATAATTCTGGTGCCATATTCACAACCGCGCCCATTAATAAACCACCCGCACTGCCACCCATAGCGTAAACATGTTTAGGTGCTCCGTAACCTTCAGCAATTAGGTATTTAGTGGCATCAATAAAGTCAGTAAAAGTATTAACTTTATGTTCCATTTTACCTTGGTTATACCAGCGTTTACCTAATTCACCACCACCACGCACATGCACAATCGCATAGACAAAACCTCTATCTAACAAACTTAAACGAGGTGAGCTAAATGAAGGATCAATGCTACTACCATAAGAGCCATAACCATAGATTAAGATAGGGTTTTCACCTTTCTTAAATAAGTCTTTGCGATAAACTAATGATACTGGAACTTCAACACCGTCTTGTGCTTTAACCCAAGTACGTTCACTTTCATACAGATCGCGTTCAAAACCTTTAACTTCTTGCTGTTTAAGCAGTTGCTTTTGGTGCGTTTGCATATTCCACTGATAAGTTGAAGATGGTGTGGTCATAGAAGTATAACCAAAGCGAAGTTCTTCACTATCTGCTTGAGGATTAAATCCTAACCATGCCATATAAACAGGATCGTCAAACGTAACATTGGTTGATTGACCTGTTTTCCAATCAATTTGACGCAATGACACTAGACCTTGCTTTCTTTCTTCAACCACCAACCAGCGATTAAAAAGATCGAAACCTTCTAAATCGACATCTTTTTGTGGTGCAATGACGGTTTCCCAAGGCTTATCAATTGAGGCCGTTTTATAAAGACCAAATAATTCACTCTCATGATTCGAACGAATATAGAACTCACCATTAAAATGGTCGATATCATATTCACGTCCTTCTTGACGTGCAGAGAAGATAACCATCGGTTTTTCTGGTGCATTAGCGTCAATTAAACGAGATTCTGAGGTGGTTGAACTTTCAATAGAGACCAAAATATAGTCTTCAGATTTACTTTTACCCATCCATGTATAAAAGCGATCGTCGTTTTCTTCGAAGATTTTGATATCTTGCTTACGATCAGTGCCATATTGATGGCGATAGATTTGATAAGGTAGTAGCGTTTGCGGATCTTTATCAACATAAAACAGTGTGTTGCTATCATTTGCCCACACTAAGTTTGCTGAGATATTGGTTAACACATTCTCTTCCCATGTGTTATCCGATAAATCTTTATAGGCAACATTGTAGTTTCTGCGCCCTTCTTTATCTTCTGCAATGGCAATGCGTTTGTTATCTGGGCTAATGGTCAAATCACCTAATTGATAGAACTCATGCCCTTTGGCACGTTCGTTTCCATCAACAAGAACTTCCCATTCACCTTCACTATTAACTGGCTTACGCTGATAAATAGGGAAATCTTTACCTTCTTGATAAATTGTACGATAAGTATAGCCATTATAAATATAAGGCACTGACTCATCGTTTTGAGCCATACGGCTAACCATCTCATTGAAGAGTGTTTCTTCAAGGGCTTTACCTTCTTTCATCACTGATTCGGTATAAGCATTTTCAGCATTCAGATAATCAAGCACTTTAGGATCTTTGCGTGAATCATCTCGTAGCCAATAATAATTATCGGTACGTGTATCTCCATGATCTGTCATCACATGAGGTACTTTATTCGCTTTTGGTGGCATCACTAGGGAGTCCTTCTGATTTTGAGCCAATGCAGGTGTTGCTGAAATTAACAATGCCATGATCGCACTCGTTAATTTCAACGTCATCCGTTTTTTTGTTGCGATTAACATAACGTTTTATTTCCTTTTAACCTGTCGTTAGAACGTTAGTGTAGAAAACTCAATTGGCATTTCAACCATTATTTTACCTTTCGTCAGTAACTCTACTGGTGGTATAGGTAAGGGCTCTGCACGTTTGAGTACTCTTTGTGCTTCTCTATCTAAAGAACGCACACCACTACTGAGAATTAACTCACTCGATATGACATAACCTTGTTCATCAACAAAAAAGCGCACTTTAGAAATACCCGTTCTACCTTTGCTTTTTGCCTCTTCAGGGTAGGCTTTATAGCGATTAAGGTGCCCTTTTGTTTTAGCTTGCCATAATGCTAACGCGCTTTCTGAGCTATCTGAATCGCTGTCATAATTTGCACTAACATCATTAGATTGCTGTTTTGCAGCAGAGCGGCTACTTGAAGGTGCTGATTGACTAGACACATTTTCACTAATTGTGGGCGCTGGTTTTACAGGAGATGTAACAGGTGTCACTTTAGCTGTTTGCTCTACATTAACCCTTTTCTTAGGTTTTTCTAGCAAGATATCTGCATTTTCATTCACAATCAGATCAGGCTGTTTTTCAGCAATATCTTGCTCTACCTTTTTTTGACTCGCTACCGCCAGTTGTTGATCGATTCCTACAACCTGTTTTTCATCACTTAGTGCTTGTACATTTTCACTTAAGCTCATCATTACAGCTAATTCTGGCTCTTGTATAAATACCGTATTCTCTTTAATGAAATAAAAATAAGCCATAACAAAAACAGCATGCACACCGATAGCCAAAATTAAGGCTTTAGAACTACAAAGCTGAAATTTTGGCATTTGATCCATACAAGAAGAAATAAGCATATTTGTGTTATCAATAAATTAAGGTAATGCGACAGGTGTTATCCAAAGATAATTGGCATGAACTGAAGTAACATCACTTTCCTCTTCCGTCATAATCACGACTGTTACGTTTTCATTCGGTGCTAAATCAGCAACATGTAAAGGTACGCCCATTACTTTTGTAGCATGAAAAGATCCCGCAATTAAAAGTGCAGGTGTCGGAGCATCTAATAAACTTTTAGCCATTGCACGATCACGCAATTGCTGGATAACAGTCATTTTTTCTGCTTGTATTTTATCAAGCTCGCCACCATGAGAAAGCTCGATTGTTTTTTGAATAAGTTGGCGAACGGATGTATCAGTAGAATGCACACCATCAATAATAGGAGGATTTTTATACGCACTAGATATTTCACTGCGATCAATATTGGCGGCTAACAAAGGATAATTGGCGCTTAGTCCTGTTTTAACAATATTGCCATACCATTTCCAAGGCCAGCCTGAATTCCATTTTAATGCAGCCATTAATCGCTCATCACGTAAGTATTCAGAGCCTGAATAACGTTTCTTTGTGTTATCAACTAATGATTGTTGGCTTGGTGTTAGCATCTCAAGTAAAACTGCTCCTTGAGGGCGTTTTTTAGGTAACTCTGTCATTAACCAATATTCAATATCATGATGATAAGTATTGTCATGTTTTTCACCAATAATCACTCGTGATTGACTTGCTAATCGTGTTAACAGTGTATCTGCTGTGATGGATTGCCCAGTCTGAGTATCAATGATATTTGCCGACTGAATAATTGCCAGATCTATAGTTGATGCAGGTTGTTTTTCTATCGAATGACAGGCAGAAAGACTAATTAATGAAACTAGTAGTAAGATCCTTTTTGATATTGAGAAAAACATAATCATCCCGTTAGTTATATATACTTATTTTAATTAGACAAATAGGTTAATATCATTACTAATAATTATCAATATCATTCTCATATTAATTTGCATTTAATGCTTTTATGCCTATTTTAAGGACACAAAAAAAGCGCCTGATAAAAGGCGCTTTATAGATGTAACTATCTAATTAGTAATATTAGTTTTGAGATTGTGCCTGAGCTTCAACAACAGCTAATGCCACCATATTCACGATACGACGTACTGACGCAATTGGTGTCAAAATGTGAGCAGGTTTAGCAACACCCATTAATACTGGCCCTACTGTTACACCATCAGAGCTAGTTACACGTAATAAGTTATAGCTAATACGTGCGGCTTCCATTGTTGGCATAACTAACAGGTTTGCGGAGCCTTTTAATGGGCTATCAGGCATCACATCACGGCGAATAGACTCTACTAATGCCGCATCTGCGTGCATTTCACCATCAATTTCTAATTCAGGCGCACGTTGTTTGATTATCTCTAATGCTTTTCTGAGTTTGATTGATGATGGGCTATCGAATGAACCAAAGCTTGAACGAGAAACTAGCGCTGCTTTTGGCTCAATACCAAAGCGACGGATAGTATCAGCAGCCATAATCGTAATATCAGCTAGTTGTTCTGCGGTTGGATCTTCATTGACATAAGTGTCTGTAATAAAGGTGTTACCACTTGGCAATAATAGTGCGTTCATTGCCCCCGCAGTTTCCATTCCTTCACGTAAGCCAAACACATTTTTGTAGATTTCAAAATGTTCAGAATAACTACCTACTGTACCGCAAATCAGACCGTCCGCTTCACCTCGGCGAACCATAATGGCACCAATCAATGTTGGATTACCAATCATTGCACGGCGAGCTTGCTCTTGTGATACACCGCGACGTTTCATGATTTGGTGATATTCTTGCCAGTACTCTTTGAAACGTGGGTCGTTTTCATTATTCACTACTTCAAAGTCTTTACCGGCTTTAATATGTAACCCCAATTTCTGAATACGCATTTCAATCACACTAGGGCGACCAATTAAGATTGGTGTGGCTAATCCTAATGTTACTAGCTCTTGCGTTGCATGCAGTACGCGATTTTCTTCCCCTTCTGCTAACACAATACGTTTTTTCTCTTTCTTTGCTTGAGAGAAAATAGGTTTCATAAATAAGTTCGTTTTATAAACAAACTCATTGAGGTGTTCGATATAAGCAGAGAAGTCTTCAATTGGGCGTGTTGCAACACCAGAATCCATCGCTGCTTTTGCAACTGCTGGCGCAATTTTCACAATCAAACGTGGATCAAAGGGTTTTGGAATAATGTATTCAGGGCCAAAAGAGAGTTCCTGATCACCATAGGCAGAAGCAACTTCTTCGTTTTGTTCTGCTAACGCTAATTCTGCAATAGCATGAACACAAGCGAGTTTCATCTCCTCATTAATTGTAGTCGCACCAACGTCTAATGCGCCACGGAAGATGAATGGGAAACACAATACATTATTAACCTGATTTGGGTAGTCAGAACGTCCTGTACAGATAATCGCATCTGAACGTACTGCTTTTGCTAGTGGTGGTAAAATTTCAGGCTCTGGATTTGCAAGCGCGAGAATAAGTGGATCGCGTGCCATTTTTTTGACCATTTCTTGCGTTAATACGCCCGGCCCTGAACAACCTAAAAAGATGTCTGCATTATTAATAACATCATCTAATGTACGCGTACCGTTATCTTCAATCGCATAAGCCGCTTTGGTTTCTGCCATATTGGCTTCACGACCGCGGTAG